>JAFSIZ010000007.1 GCA_017439555.1 Oscillospiraceae bacterium
GACTATATTGATTACTACAACAACCGGCGAATTAAGGCAAGACTAAAGGGCTTGCCACCTGCATTACACAGACAGCAAGCCCTTTCGGCAGCTTAAACAATTTGAGTTAGAAATATTTGTCTAACTTTTTGGGGTCACTTCGCCCTGCCGTTTTGCGGCAGGGCGCATTTTATAAACAATTGCAAAATACGAAGATTTGACGTATAATATCAATTACGGAGGTGATTATATGGCAGACACTATTGCAGCTATATCGACGGCGCCGTCTAAAAGCGCTATCGGAATCATAAGAATATCGGGCGACGATGCCCTCAACATATCAAAGAAAGTCTTTCTCGGCGATCTTTCGACTCCGAGAATGATGTCAACAGGAAGAATTGTCTCACACAGCGGTGAGGTCTGCGACTATGGTATGGGGGTTTTTTTCAAAGCTCCCAAAAGCTTTACCGGTGAGGATTCCGTCGAGCTCTATTGTCACGGCTCGACTGCAGTTCTCCGCTCCGTTCTTTCCGCGCTCTACCGCGCAGGCGCACGACCTGCCGAGCCGGGCGAATTTACACAGCGCGCATTTCTCAACGGAAAGCTCGACCTTACGCAGGCAGAGGCTATAATTGATCTTATCGATTCTGAAACCGAGCTTGCGGCAAAGAACGCTGCAGAGCAGATGAACGGAACACTCGGAAAGGAAATATCGGCACTGTCCGATTCCCTTACCGCAATTGCTGCCGAGTTTTATGCATTCGTTGATTATCCGGATGACGAAATTGAACAGAGTGAGCGCGATGATATCTCAGAAAAGCTTTTCACGCTCGCAAAGCATGCCAAGCAGCTCGCAGGAAGCTATGATAAAGGCCGTCTCTTCCGCGAAGGAGTACGGGTTGCGCTCATCGGGCGCCCTAACGTCGGGAAATCCTCGCTTTTAAATGCCCTGCTCGGCAGCGAGAGAAGCATCGTCACAGATATCGAAGGCACAACGCGCGACACTGTCGAAGAATCCTTGCGCGTCAATTCGCTCGCACTCCACCTCATCGATACGGCAGGTCTTCGCGAAGCGGACAACGAGCCGGAGCGCCTCGGCATTGCGCGAAGTGAGGCGGCGGCAAAGGATGCAGATATTGTCATCGCAGTTTTTGACGGTAGCGCGCCGCTTGATGAGTTTGACAAACGCGCCCTTGAGCTTGCAAAGAAAACAAGAAGTATATGCGTAATAAACAAGAGTGATCTCGGCTGCACGATTGACAAAAGCGTTTTCAGTAAGCTTCAGGTTATGGAAATATCCGCAAAGGAACGTATCGGCACAGATGCTCTGCTTGATAGAATATGCGAAATTTTCGAAATATCCGATATTCCATGCGACGGAAAAACCGTCACCAATCCGCGCCACGCATCGACACTTATGCGCGCATATGAACGCATAAGCGCAGCCGCAGAGGCTTTTCGCGGCGGCATATATGCAGATATTGCAGTCAGCGACATTGAACACGCGATAAATATTCTCGGCGAAATAACCGGACGCTCTGCTCAGGACGCAATAGTAAGTGAAATTTTCTCAAGATTCTGTGTTGGAAAATAGGATGGGTAGCCCCATCCTATTTTGCTGTTTTTAAGACATTTGCAAGCTCTTTGCCGAGCAGCTTTACCGACGCAATTGCCTCGGCAAGTGAGTTTGCGCTCGTGCCTACCTCGACAAGCATTGACCCTTTTGTTGCGTGCATATTGAAGCGTTCTTTTCTCAGATTCATCGGGCGCATAATTCCCGGATATTTCGTTGCCATCGCATTCTGCAGCTTAACCGCAAGCTTCAGATTTTCCGCCCAGTCCGGATGCGGCAGTCCGCTCTCACCCGTTGACATAACGAGCATAAGCTGTGCTACCCTTTCTCCGTTTACATCCGCCACGGTTCTGTATTTGACCCCGTCGGCAGATGTCATTGCATCCCGGTGTACATCAATGACCACCTTTATCGACGGATTCTTTTTGAGCGCTTCCCCTATCGCACTCAGCGTGCGCGTGTATGATCCGTTGTAGCTTGGGCTGTCATATATATTCCTGTCGTGTATGACGGAAACACCTTCCGCTTTGAGCACCGCTTCGAGCTCGTCACCCACGCGTATCATATTATAACGTTTATCCGAGGTTCGCTCAACATCGTCGAGTGTATATGAATCACGCCCCTGAGGGAAATAACACTCGCTGCCGTGGGTGTGGACAATCAACACGTGAGGGCCTTTCCCCGTCAGCTGAAATGGTAGCTTTGCACCAAGCAGCCATTTCAGGTCAATGCCCTTTGTGCTGTCATTTTTCACCCATATGTTTCCCAAACGCACATATCCTTTTTCCGATTTCGGGCTTATCGTCGTGTTTTCAATCGGATAAGTATTCGCCTTTTTCTCGCCTCCCGGCGTATACTCCCAGACAACAAGAGATTCTCTCTTCTCTTCCTTTTCCCCCGCTGTTTCCGGCTCTTCCGTTTTTTCTGCCGGCACAATCGAAGTCTCCGCTATCAGCTCTTGCCACAAGCGCCCATCTGTTCCGCTCTGCACAAGAGCACTTTCACTCGCAAGCGCATATCTCACAAAATCTCCGCCTACGGCAAGCTTTTCTTCAAGGCGCTTTCCTGCTCCTCCGGACGCAAGCACCCTGACTGAAACGGCGAACATCAGTATTGCCGCCATAAGCTTTAAGAGCCTGCCGCCTCGCTTCTTTCTTCTCATCTTTTCCCTCCGCATATAAACATCCTTTGATAAATTATATTTTAAATACATCGGAAAAATGCAAAATGCTCCAGCTTTTCGCTGAAGCATTTTTTATGTTCAAAAATATTAAAGCTATGCCGATATTATTTTCTTCCGCGACGTGTGCTTACGCGCCTATCGGAATATTGCCTAATTCCGGAAATTTTGCTGTCGCTGTCCTGCATAAACTGCTTGAGCTTATCCTCAAAAGACATCTCTGTCTGCTCACGCGGAGCCTGAGTCCTTGGAGCAAAGCTCGGCTGAGGGCGTTCAGGGCGCGGCTCTGCCTTGCGGATGGACAGGCTTATTCTTCCGTTTTCGTCAATGGAAATAATCTTCACCTTGACTTCCTGCCCCATCTGCAGATGCTCGTTGATATCGTTTACATACGTATGTGATATCTCGGAAATATGTACCATACCGCTTTTTCCCTCTCCGAGCGCCACAAACGCACCGTATTTTGTTATTGACGTTACCTTCCCGTTACAAACAGTTCCTACCTCGAGTCCCATACCCTCTTTTGCGTCCTCCTTTGTGTTTTTGAAAAGCCGCTGTTAAAATCAGCTTCCCGAGACATCTACAAAAACGCGCTCATTCGGCGCGGCGTAGCCTTGGTTCTGCGCTTCTTTGATTACATAATCATCATCTATGTCAGAGCTGAGAATCTGCTCAAGCTGCGCTTTTTTCATAGATTCCGTCGATATAATCTCATCCAATTCTTTTGTATCGCTTTCAAGCTTGTTTATTTTTATCTGATTGGAAATCAGAACTCCGGCAGCATAAACAACAAATACAAAAAGGAGAAGCTTAGGAAATATGCTTTTCTTCTTTTTTGTTTTTCTTGTCGCCATTTTTACCAGCCTTTCTCTTATTTAAACATCTTTTTCTCACGCTTTGGCGCAAGCTGTTTTCAGCTCTGCCTGCACATTTCTTCATTGTGTGCCATATGAACCTCAACAGCCAATATATCGGCCGTGTGATAACATAAAGAAGTTTTCTTATAATTTTTACGGATGACAACATCACTTTGTATATAATTTCGCTCAGCGCCGACATATATACAAAACAGCCGCAAAACACCCCGAAGAGCACATACCATCGCATTCTTCCGCCGGAAACCGTGAGAATGAATGCAAGCAGCGCCGACACAGCGACAAACCAGAACAACACATCAGCCGCCGCTGTCAATATACGTGTTTTCGGAAGGTATGCTCTCAAAACCCTTACGGCATCGAACAACACACCAAGGCCGCAACCCAAAAGCGCGGCGGAGAGAAGCTCAAGAGTCTGTGCAGAAACGGAATTTGCCACCTTCCGTCACCGTTATCTGAACAGACGCGACCAGAAGCCTTCGTTTCTGATCTCGTCGCTGTATTCAACTCCGTTGATTGTTCCCTCAACCGCAAGCTCTCCGGTCTCGAGGCTGAGGCGCTCAATATGCAGCCCTGCCCCCCGTACCGTCAGCATACCCCGGCTTGTATAGAGAACAACGGAGCCTTCATCGAAATTTTCTACGTCAGAAACACCTGAAACGCTAATTTTCGATCTGTTTTCCATAATTATGTTCTGCGGAACATCGCGTGGAATGTTTTTATCTTCAAACTGCATATATTGCACCTCCGATATTATTCGGTAAAGTATATTAAAACATATGCAGTTTTATTCTCAAATTCAATCAGGCTTGTGCTTTATGCTTTTAAATAATAAAAATCAGCGCACTTCTTCATACATAGTGTGCGCTTCGTCTTTGTTCATATGTTCCGAAACGGCGAGCACACGTATTTTAAGTGTACGAGTACCAAAAGAAATCTCAATAACATCGGATACCTTGACATCATAAGACGCCTTGACAGGTTTTCCGTTGACTGAGACTCTGCCGCTGTCGCAAGCTTCATTTGCGACCGTTCTTCTTTTTATAAGTCGTGAAACCTTGAGATATTTATCAATTCTCATAAATAGATTCAATAACCTTCATTTCGCTTGGAGTTATAAGGTATGCTACTCGGGGCGAAGCGAGCCTCGCCCCGATGATAACATTGCTGTTGTAAGTAAATTACTTCGCGACAGCGTCCTTAAGAGCCTTGCCGGCCTTGAATACCGGGCTCTTCGATGCAGGAATGGTGATTGTTTCCTTTGTCTGCGGGTTGCGGCCTGTACGCTCTGCACGAGTCTTAACCTCGAATGCACCGAAGCCTACGAGCTGAACCTTGTCGCCAGCCTTGAGTGCTGCTGTGATTGTCTCAACTGTAGCGTTGATAACCTTCTCTGCGTCCTTCTTGGAAAGACCAGCCTTTTCAGCAACTGCTGCCACCAATTCTGTCTTGTTCATCTGTTTTTTGCCTCCTGTTTAGTTTTTATCTAAAAGGCGTGAAGTGATTCCCCACCGTTTTAGTCATATTGTAGTTAAAGCCTGTCCGCATTTTCCGCAAGAAGCGCGCTCAGCTCTCCGCCCTTTCCCTCAAGCTCCTTGAAGCCATTGAGAAAGCTTTCGTTCCTGCGCTCAAGCTCTTCTTCCGGATTTACACCAAGCTCTCTGGAAATCCGCACAACTGCGAGAAGCAACTCGCCGATATCCATATCCTCGCCACGTGCAAGCTCGCTTCTTATCATATCGGAAAGCTGACCGATACTCTTCTGCGGAAGCCCTGCCTTCTTTGCCTTGCTCTGAAGCTTTTCAGCACGCATCAGCGCCGGCAAACTCCGTGCGACGGAATCCATCGCGGAAAAGTGAGTGTTGTGCTTCTTTTCGCGGCGCTTGATGTCATCCCAATTCTTAAGCACCTCTTCTGAGCTTTCGGCCGTCACATCCCCGAATACGTGGGGATGGCGCCCGATAAACTTTTTGCACACGCCGTCGGCAACATCGTTTATATCAAACCTTCCGGCTTCACTTTCAAGCTCTGCATGAAATACGACTTGCGCAAGAACATCGCCGAGCTCTTCGCAGAGAAGCACAGGATCATCATTATCGATCGCTTCGCACGCCTCATAAGTTTCCTCGACGAAATTCATACGTATGCTCTTGTGAGTCTGTTCGCGATCCCAAGGACATCCCTCATCTGAACGAAGGAGTTTTGTGATTTCAATGAGATCCTCAAAGCCGTATTTTTCTTTCCTTAAAAAATTTATCATATTTATCGCTCTCCTGCAAGTATTTTTTGCAAATATCTAAATTTTTCAATCATTATTTAAAAATTTAAATATACTTTTCCCCTTCAAAGCCGCCCACAAGCCATCAGATTCGAAAACACCTGTGCAAAAACAGCACACTAAAAACGCAAAAACTCCGACTAAAAACGCGAAAACCGTCGAAATATGACCATTTATTGTCCTACACATCATATTATACGCCGCCCTCGCCGCAAAAAATACGGCCATCCCCGAGAGCATCGGTTTAATTATAATCTTAGATATCGAAACCTCTACAAACGGATATCTTTTTAAGGCAGCGATATTCAAAATCGCGATTGTTACATAGCACAAAACCGTGCTTATCGGAGCTCCGTAGATATTGATTTCCGGGTTTGAAACCAATATGATGTTCGACAAAATCTTTACAGCCGCACCGCACAGCATCGAAATCACAGGTGTATTTGCCGAATCAAGCGCGTGATGAAACGAATTCGTGACTGTTACCGCAGCAAGCGCCGGCACAGCCGCCGAAATATATCTGAGCATCGCTGACGATACTGCTATACACTCCGCTTCGACGCCTGCTCCATACAAAAGATCCGTTATTCCATAGGAAAGTGCCGCCATTCCGAACGCCGCAGGAAACGCAATCATCATTGCCGCAGAAAGCGCCGAATTGACAGCTCTGTCTGCCGCTATATAATCTTTTTTCGCAACCGCCCCCGAAACAGCGGGGAGAATCGCAGTTGCAAGCGTTGTTATGAGCGCCGACGGAAGGTTAAATACCGTCGTCGTATAATTGTATGCCCCGAAAAGCCATTTTGCGCGCATAGCGCTATGTCCGCCTCTTATCAGCAGATTCATAACGAGTGCACTGTCTATGACGTTCGTCAGGCTTATAACCGCAGCGCCGACAGTTATCGGCACCGCGAGCGAAAAAAGCCTTTTCATTATATCGGTGTATCTGCTTCCGGAGCATTCATTTCCTTTATGTCTCTTTCTGCACAACATCAAAAACGTGGCAGACATAACCGCGCCGGCGCTGACACCTGCCACAGCACCCGATGAAACTGCGCTGTCGCCAAAGCCTGACCGTTTCAGGTATAACGCCGCAAAAAGCCCGAAAATGAGCTTTCCGAAAGCTTCCGCTACTTCTGATATCGCAGTCGGGTACATATCGGAGCAGCCCTGATAATAACCTCTGTTTATCGAAGAGACCGAAACAAACAGCACAGCAGGTGCAACAGCCCTCACTGACGGTGCTGCATCGCAGCTCCCCATAAAAGCAGCTATCTCATCGGCGCAGAAAAACATAAACAGCGCACCACTTGCTCCGATAAATACAAACACACACATCGCGCATCTGTATATCCGCTTCATATCAGCTTTTCGTCCGTTTACATATGCCTCTGCAATCATCTTGGCGACTGCTGAGGGAACACCTGCCGTTGAGAGTACAAACAACAGCGCATATATGTTATACGCAATCGAAAAGTTTGCCATCCCCACAGGCCCCAGAACTGAGCCGAGCGGAATTTTATAGCAAGCTCCTATTATCTTTACCAGAATACCGGCCGCAGCAAGAATCACTGCGCCGTGGGCAAAACTCTGCCGTCTTTCCTTCTTCACACAAATTCACACCTTAAAATTTTTTATATGTGAATCTATGTTTTTTTCGGAAGCTTTATGCCATCACTCCGCGTTTTGCGCGCTCTATATCGATTGTTTTGAATTCTCCGTTCTCATAAAGAATCTCGCCGCGCACCATTGTCAGCACGACATCACTGCCGTGGGCAGAATAGACCGTGTTTGAAATCGCGTTGTGACACGGCACGAGATGCGGACGGTCAAAATCGAGCATAATAATATCGGCGTCATATCCTTCCTTGAGGATTCCGCAATCATCTCTTCCCTGAGCCCTTGCGCCGTTTACTGTTGCAAGGCAAAGCGCTGTCAGAGCATCCATCGCCGTCGGGTTGAGGCTTATGCCTTTATAAAGAGTCGCAACAAGCTTTATTTCCTCAAACATATCCGTGTTGTTGTTGCTTGCCACGCTGTCGGTTCCGAGGCTGACATTCACGCCGTTTTCAAGCATCAGCGGAAGATCCGGTATTCCTGAAGCGAGCTTCAGATTACTTATAACACAGCTTGCCACAGAGCCGCCGTGAGCCTTTATTATATCCATATCGTGTTCTGTTATATAGCAGCAATGCGCAAGAAGCGGACGCACACCGTCAAACAGCCCTTCAGACAAAAACAGCTCTGTCGGTGTTTTTCTGTATCTTGTTATGCAGTTTTCGTGTTCAGATTTGCTTTCGGATGTGTGAATCTGGAGAATAAGATTGTTCTCTTTTGCAAATTCTGCGACCTTCATACGGCATTTTGTTTCCGTTGTATATTCCGCGTGTATCGATGCATCAACGCGTATTCTTCCTCCCTCTGCCATATGGAAACGAGAGAAAAGCTCTCTCATTTCGGAAACGGACGGCATATTTTCAAAATCCTCGCCATTCCCGATTATCGAGCGTGAGAGGTTTGCTTTTATACCGGAAGTCTGCACAACTTCTGCTATATCTTCAACAAAGAAATAGCTGTCTGAAAAGGATGTCGTTCCCGATGCGAGCATTTCCGCAATCGAAAGCTCTGTGCCTGCACGCACGGATTCTGATGTGAGCTTGTCCTCAGCCGGCCATATATGCTCACGAAGCCATACGTCGAGCTCGCAATCATCAGACAAGCCTCTGAAAAGCGTCATCGGCACATGGGTGTGACCGTTTATGAGCCCCGGCATAAGGAGCTTTCCGCGCGCATCTATCCTGCGCTTTGCCTGCTCCTGCGGCGCCGCTTCCCCGATATATACAATTTTTCCGCCTTTTACCGCAACATATGCATTTTCAAGATATGGAGCGGCCTCATCCATTGTTATAACCTTTGCATTTTCAAAAAGAATATCCATAAAACCCCTCAGTATCCTTTCTGCAGAAATCAGCAGAAGATTCTCAGTCGTCAAATTTTGTTCCGCAAGCAGAGCAGAATAAGTCGCCGGCATCGCATACTTTTCCGCATTCACTGCACTTCTTTCCTGCAGCTTCGTTTTTCTGCTGAGCGCGAAGCTCTTCTATCTGTGCGTTTATCTCATCAATTGCCGCAAGCCTTTCATCAAGATCCTCCGGCAACATTTCACCACCCGAATGAGCGGCATATACCAATCTGCCGACTTCCTTGTAAAGAACCTCAATATCGGTTGTGAGATCGAATATCTTGAGGCTTATCTTTGATGTGTTGTAGACGCCTTTTGCTTTCTCTCCTGCGCTCTCGGCTGTTTTTGCCGCAAATTCGCCTGCAGCTGTCGCTCCTGCGCAGATTTTATCCCATAAAGCCTTCATCTTGTCGTTCATAAAAAAATCTCCTTTCACATCAGCCAATATTTTTATAATATATCAAACTCAATATTCAAAATTTCCGCCGCCGATAAACTCGCGAAGCAACGAATCCTGAGGCACGAAATCATCTTCAAGATCCTCAAAGCCTTTTATGTTTTCCATCAGGCGGCACACCTCATCGTATCTCGCAATCCCCTCGGGAATTTCTCTGACGACGCGAAGAAGATGCTTTTTCATCACATTTTCTTCATATTCATGTGTGGAATTTATCGTGATGTCTGCCCTGTCCTTGAACGGAGAAATATACATTTTCTCACCGCGGCGGATTCCGTCCCATATCGACAGCGTAAAATCAGCATCCGCACCGCGGAAGAGACTGTCGCGCACAATTCTTCGCGTAAGCCTTGACCACGTGCCCTTATAGAAAACATTTCCGCCGCGCATAAAATTGCTGCGTGCCGAGATATAGAGCTTTATGCCGTGAGCTCCTGCTGCCGATGTTATATCATCGTTCAGCGCGTGAATCCCCTCAAAGATTACAATCTCGTTTTTACCGAGACGGAGCGGCATTGTTTCCTTTGCGCGGCACTGATTTGCGAAATCAAATTTCGGCATAAGAATTTCTTTTCCTGCCACAAGCTCTTTTATATGCCTTTCAAGAAGCGGCATATCAAGGCAAAGCGGAGATTCATAATCGATTTCCCCGTCTTCGTTTTTCGGCGCTGTCGCCGTGTCCACTGTTCTGAAGTAATCGTCAAGCGATATGGGATGTGTTGCAATACCGAGTCCCTCAAGGGCGCGTTCGAGCTTTTTTGCAGTCGTGGTTTTTCCTGAACCCGAAGGCCCTGAAAGAAGCACAACGCAGCTCTCTCCTATTTTGTCTGCTATCTTCATTGCGGCAGACTGCACTGCTTTTCTGTAAGCTGCTTCACATTCCGCCACAAACTCACGCGGCTCGCTCTTTATCCTCGCGTTGATCTCCATTACATCAAAAGCCATCTTAACCCTCCTGTTTTCCGAAAAATTCTCCTATTCTTGCGCAGGTCTCCTCTATCTTCTGCTCTGCATTATTGTATTCATATGGGTATTTGGGATTGAATATACGTTCAATCGCCCCTATGCGGCGATTTATAAGCTTTGTAACTCCTCCTGCACCTGCCGACAGAATTGTGTGGAGCTCATCCATAATATAATTGTTATACGCGCTTTCACAGCCCGGCTTTGAATATCCGACATTCTCAAGATTGCCCGACATATATTTCTGACGATAGAGATAATACGGAAAATATCCCGAATCTCCAAGTGCCCCCATCGCATATTCAACCATCCGCTCTGTCTGCTCACCGTCAGGCAAGATATAGTTTTCTCGATGAAGCTCCGAGCCTTTTTTTATCGCAAGCGTGTGAACGGTTATATTTTCCGGAGAAAGCCCGATCATACGGTCAACCGAATTTTTAAAGCTTTCAAAGTTATCTCCCGGAAGCCCTGCGATAAGATCTGTATTTATGAGAAGCCCACCTGTGCGCCTTACATCAGCTATCGCACGGACAACATCCTCCGCCGTGTGGCGTCTGTCCATTTCAGCAAGAATCTTATCGTTCATCGTCTGCGGATTGACGCTTATCCGAGTCGCCCCTCCGCTTCGTATCACGCGGATTTTTTCAACAGACAACGTATCCGGGCGGCCTCCTTCAACAGTATATTCCTCTGCATCGGAAACATTGAAATTTCTTGCTATGCAATCCATAACAAAAGCAAGCTCTTCTGCCGAAAGAGCAGTCGGCGTACCGCCTCCGATATATATAGAACGAAGCGAAAGCCCAGCTTCTCCTGCAGCTCTGCCAAGGCCCTCAAGCTCGCGTTCAAGCATTCTGAGATATGGCCCGACAAGATTTCTCGCCTTTTCGATAGAATGGCTCACGAACGAGCAATATCTGCAACGGGATGCACAAAACGGTATGCCGACATACAGCGACATATCGCGCACATCCGTGCTCTCTGCCATATTCTCGGCGCGGACTGCACATCTTGCCGCAAGAGCAGCTCTTTCCGGTGATACGAAATAGTCCTCACACATCGCAGCTGCGGCTTCCTTCTCGGAAAATCCGTCTTTTATGTATTTTGCAGCCACCTTTGACGGGCGTATGCCCGTCAGCGCTCCCCATGCAGGTGTTTTGGGGAGAAATTCAAGGCTTGCACGATAAAATGAGGTCTTTATCGCACGCTTTGAGGCTCTTTTCTTCTCCTCATCATCACCGCCGGGTATCGGGAAGATAGCTTCGGCACAGCTTTTTTTATCACCGAGATATATCTCGGTTTCGGAAACAAAGCTACCCGTCTCTTCCTTCAGCGATGAAATTATATAATCGCCGCCATCAGGCTTTTCCGCCACAAACTCCGCGTGGGAATTCGGGAACATACACATATATATCTGCTGTGCGGCAAACTCGAAATCATGACCTTTCAAATAGAGCTTCACTGTCTCATCGCCTCTGCCATATATGGGTTATATACACGCTCGTGTGAAAGCGTGGTTGCCTGCTCGTGTCCGGGAAGAACTCTATAGTCGCCGGGAAGCTCATAGAGCTTTTTCAACGAGCGGAGCATTTCTTCATAGTCGCCTCCTGCAAGGTCACACCTTCCGCACGTTCCTGCAAACAAAGTATCTCCGGAGAACATCGTATCCTCACAGATTATACACATACTTCCCTCTGTGTGACCCGGAGTTGTTATAAACTCAAAATGCATCTCTCCTGCATCTATCGCACCGGACCCGACGATCTCGATATCCGCATAGAGCGGAATAAAGTCACGGCGGCGCAAAGCAGTCTGCCCCGAAAGCTCTGCATCGCGCATACGCGCTCTTTCTCCGACATTGGCCACAAGCTTTGCTCCAGTTTTCTTTATGATATCATCAACAGCAAGCACGTGGTCAAAATGTGCGTGAGTCAGAAATATATGCTTTATTTCGACACCGAGCTCTTCTGCTTTTCCGATTATCAGCTCTGCATTTGCACCCGGATCTATCACAACAGCGACCTTGCCATCGTGTACGAGGTAGCAATTTGTGTTTATAAAGCCCACAACGAGAGTTTCTATCTTCATTATTTTTCTGCCTTTCCGAATACATCCTCTGTATCCATAACAATGGTAACCGGCCCATCGTTTATTGATTCAAGCTCCATATATGCCCCGAAGACTCCGGTTTCCGTCTTATAGCCTGCATCGCGCAGAAGCGCTGTGAAATATTCATAGAGCGGCCGCGCAAGCTCAGGCCGCGCCGCATCAATGAAGCTCGGACGGTTGCCCTTCTGCGTGTTGGCATAGAGCGTGAAGTTTGATACCACCATCATCGAGCCGTTTACCTGTGAACAGGAGAGATTGAGTTTTTCTTCCGAATCCTCAAAAATTCTCATCTGGGTTATCTTTCTCGCAAGATATTCTGCATCTGCTGTGGAATCATTTACAGATACCCCAAGAAGAATGAGAAGCCCCTTTCCTATTTTTGAATGTGTCACACCGTCTATCTTGACTTCCGCTGATTTGACTCGCGTTATAACTGCTCTCACGTTTTCCCCTCCAAAAGGTGTCTTTTTTAGCTGAATGAGCGCTTGACGTCTATCACTCCGGCAACGCCGTGAAGCTTGTTCATAACATATTCAAGCTGCTCTTTGCCGTTTGTATTCATAACGATATTGACAACGGCATAGCCGTCGCCCAGGCGACGTGCATCAAGCTGATGCACAGGTATTTTCAAATTGTTGAGCACCGCCGCAACATCCATAACAAGACCGTTTCGGTCCTTCGCGGAAATCTGAAGCGAGGTCTGGAATTTGTCCTTGACATCGTCTGCCCACGACACGGCGATCCAGCGCGTCAGGTCGTTTGCATCCTTCATCGCATTTTCGACGTTCTGGCAATCCGAGCGGTGAACGGAAACGCCATAGCCGCGTGTTATGAATCCGATAATCGAATCTCCCGGAATCGGCGTGCAGCAACGTGCAAACTTGACGAGGCAATTTTCAACCCCCGGAACGATTACGCCGGAATTTGATGTTTTCGGCTTTGGTGCCGCCGCGATTTTCTCCTGCACCTCTGCGTCTGCATCGGGTGGAGGAGGCGCATTTTTTGCAAGCTCTGCACGGATGCGATTGACAACACGGCTGATTTTCGTGCCGCCATATCCGAGGCTTGCATAAAGCTCATCAACCTTTGAGAATGACATCCTGCCCGACACTGTGGCAACAACCGCCTGAACAGCTTCATCGGAAAGGTTTATGTCCTCGCGCTTGAGCTCACGCTCAAGCTCTGTTCTTCCGCGCAGAATGTTTTCCTCACGGCATTCTTTTTTGAACCACTGTTTTATTTTATTGCGGGCTTCTCCTGTTTTGACTATCTTTATCCAGTCACGGCTTGGCCCTTTTCCTGAATTCGAAGTCAATACCTCGACAATCTCGCCGTTCTGGAGCTTGTAATCAAGCTGAACCATACGGTTGTTTACCTTGGCTCCGACCATACGGTTTCCGACAGCAGAATGTATCGAATATGCAAAGTCGATAGGCGTTGAGCCGGCAGGCAGGCTTATAACGTCGCCGTTTGGCGTAAATACGAAAACCTCATCGCTGAACATATCCGTCTTGAGAGAGGTTATGAAGTCTTCGTCTTCTACCTCCTGGTTTTCAAGAAGCTGGCGCACCCAGGCAAGCTTTTCTTCGAGATTGCTCTTGCTGACGCCTGATTTATATTTCCAGTGTGCGGCAATACCGTATTCCGCCGTCTGATGCATATCGTGAGTCCTGATCTGCACCTCGAACGGGATACCCTCACGCCCGATGACCGTTGTGTGGAGCGACTGATACATATTGGGCTTCGGCGTGCTTATATAGTCCTTGAAGCGCCCCGGCACCGGATGATACATATCGTGGATGAAGCCGAGGACATTATAGCAATCGGCAACGGTATCGACAATAACACGCATAGCATAGAGATCGTATACCTCGTCTATCGTCTTGTGCTGGGTATACATCTTGCGGTAGATGCTGTATATGTGCTTAACTCTGCTCTGCAGCGATGCACTTATCCCTGCTTCTTCAAGCCTTGCGACAAGAGATTCCTTTATATGCTCAAGAAACTCATCACGCTCGCGGCTTCTCTTCTCAAGCTCTTCTGTGATCTCAGCATATCCGACAGGGTCAAGGCAACGCAACGAGCGGTCTTCAAGCTCCCATTTCACCTTCTGCATACCGAGGCGATGCGCAAGCGGTGCATATACCTCCATCGTCTCAAGAGCCTTTTCGCGCTGTTTCTCAGGCTTGTGGAATTCTATCGTGCGCATATTGTGAAGCCTGTCTGCAATCTTTATGAGGATAACGCGGATGTCCTTGCCCATATAGAGGAACATCTTGCGCAGGTTTTCCATCTGCGCCTCTTCCTTGCTTGTATAGGGCATTCTCGTCAGCTTTGATACACCCTCGACAATATCGGCAACCTCTTTGCCGAATTTTGATTTGATCTTGTCATAGCCATAGTCTGTGTCTTCGATGCAATCGTGCAGAAGAGCCGATACAACGGAATCTGTGTCGAGTTCCATATCCGCAACAATCTCCGCCACGGCAATCGGATGTGTGACATAATCGCTGCCGTCGCGCCGTTTCTGCCCTTCATGTGCAGCCGTTGCAAGATCATATGCATCGTGAATGCGCTGCTCGTCTGCATGGGGCATATATCCTTTTATTTTACCTATCAGTTCGTAATATTTTGATTCAGGCATCATAGACCATCATCAACTCCCACAACTTTTAAATAGTTTATATGTTCTCGAATCATTGAGATCGACCTTATTATTATGATCTGCAATCTTTATGTCCACTCTGTAATCTCTGCAATCATAGCCCATAAGACCAACCTCTGAGAAAATCTGAAATGCAACCAGAAGCTTTGAAAGCGTTATGGTTCGGCTCGCGGCAAACAACCTGCGCTTGACCTCAAGAAGCGGCGCCGAAACCGGGAAATCCGCACGGGTAATCATCCTCCAGATTTTCCCGAGCTCCTCATAGCTTATCTCAACACCCTCGCTCGCCTTTCCCTCAACGGCATTCGCAAGGCATTCATATGCAGCGCCGAACTCCGCTATATCCGCTTCACAGGGGCGCGCATCCTTTATATGGAGCTGCACATTCTCACCGAGGAAATTGTTTATTTCCGGAGTGAATACAATATCTATATAATCTCCCTCCGAAAACGGAAGCGTTTCTGCGCGCTTCCCGAAATATACACACTGAAAAACGCCTGCGTGCTCTATCTGCAGCTTTGTGTGGCGGTTATTTCCTATCGGCACAATCCGCGCAACCTTGCACTTGTCAAGCCTGAGCTTCGGCGCCTCATTGTCCTTTCCATAGGGCTCCATCGCTCGAAGCGCATGGAGCTGTGCAATCGTGAGTTCAGAGGCTGCTGCCCTGAAATCGACATCAAGCATCGGGACGTAATCGCGCATATCCGCATACATCTCTTCGTTCATACGGCGGCGAAATTCCGCGATATTCTCTCGCTTTATGACAATACCTGCTGCAAGATCGTGCCCTCCGAATTTTTCAAGCAGATCAGAGCATCTTCCGAGAGCGGAATGAAGGCTGACGCCCTCAACACTTCTTCCCGAGCCTCGGCACTCCCCATCCTCCACAGATATAAGTATTGTCGGTTTTCCGAACATATTGCATATTCTCGATGCAACGATGCCGAGCACGCCATGATGCCATCCGTCGCCGTCAATGACGATTGCGCTTGCGTCTTTATATTCCGGATGCGCTTCTATAACAGCAAGCGCCTCTTTCATTATATTTCCTTCGCATTGCTGGCGCTCCTTGTTCTTTCCATCCAGCTCGCTCGCAAGCTCCTTTGCATTGTCTTCATCCGCGAACAACAGACGAAGAGACAGCTCTGCGCTTCCCATTCTTCCTGCCGCATTCATACGCGGGCCGACAAGAAAGCCTATTGCACCTGCTGTCAGCGGTTCGCCTTTTTTCGATCCAGCCTGATCAAGCAGCGCTGTTATACCTGTCTCTCTGCGCTCATCTATAAGCTTCAAGCCGTTTGCAACGATTATTCTGTTCTCATCTGCTATAGGCATAACATCGGCAACCGTTCCTATGCAGACATACGGCAGATATTTGTTCATTATTTCAAGATTGCTTCCGCTCATAGCGCACACAAGCTTGAATGCAACGCCAACCCCGGCAAGCGCCTTGAAGGGATATCCGCAATCACTTCTGTTTGGATTTACAACCGCACACGCCTCCGGAAGCTCTTCACAGCATTTGTGGTGATCGGTTATGACAAGATCCAGCCCGAGCTCCTTTGCATATCGCGCTTCTTCCACAGCCGTAATCCCGGTGTCAACCGTTATCACAAGCTTCACCCCCTGAGCACAGAGCGAATCGAGCGCTCCGCGTGACACGCCATAGCCGTCTCCGAATCTGTCAGGGATGTGATATATACAGTCAACCCCGAGAGAGCGGAGAAAATGCACGAGTATATATGTAGATGTAACACCATCTGCATCATAGTCGCCATAGACGGCAATCTTCTCATTTGACATTATCGCCTCAGAAATGCGCTCCACTGCCTTTTGCATATCGCACATAAGAAACGGGTCGTAAAGATCAGACAGGTTCTTTTTCGTAAACCTCTCCGCCTCACGCGCCGAGGTTATTCCTCTCACTGCAAGAAGCTTTGCTGTGAGCGACGGAACACCCAGCGCTTCCATAAGCTCACGGACTGTATTTTCGTCGTATTCTCCTGTTATCCATTTTGTGTTTTTCATATCTTAAAATTCCTTTATTCTTTATCCTTATATTATAACAAAATAAAATATAAAATACAACAAAAACTATCTTCCAAAAAGCAAAATTACCAAAGGCATCACTTATTGTAAATATTATATTTTCAAACACCGCAAAACAGTGTATAATAAATCCGGTGGTGTAATTATGTTCAATGATAAACTGAAAAACATAAAAATAATCGCAAAGGAGCTTTATACCCGTTTTATCGAGCACGAAATAAGCTATTCGGCAGGTCGGATTGCATATTTCTTTATTCTCTCGGTTTTTCCTTTTCTCATATTCGTAAATGCAATAATTGCCTCTCTCAATATTCCCGGTGATGCCGCAATCTCTTTTTTAGAGCCGCTTTTTCCTGAGCAGATAGTCTCTTTCATCGCGCGGTATCTCGAATATATAAACGGTGAAAACGCTCTGCCGCTGCTTTCCTTCGGTATTGTTCTGTCTCTGTTTTCCGCTTCAAAGGCAATCCGCTCGCTTATGCACGCATTTGAGCTTGCATACGGAGAGCAGCACAGGCGCAGATTTTTCTCACAAATCATTTTTTCGATGCTTTTTATAATCCTCTCCGCGGTCATCTTCACCTTCTGCGTTGCCGTTGTCGCCCTCGGCAATGATTTCGTTTCCACACTCATATCGGATATGCCGTTCAACCTCGCATTCATCGACCTGTTCTCACTCTGGCGTTGGGTCACTATGGCGCTTATTATGTTTATAACTCTTTCTCTTGTATATAAGCTCATTCCATCATCAAAGGTGAAATTTTCCGAAACCCTGCCGGGGTGTATCTTTGCCCTGCTAAGCTTTCTCATCTTCACAGCAGGCTTCTCCTTTTATGTGAACAATATAGCATCTGCATCGGTATTCTACGGCACAGTCGGCGCTGTTATGCTCTTTATGCTCTGGATGTATTTTGCAGGTATAATCATCACACTCGGAGCCGAGCTCAACAAGATAGTTTCAGATCTGAAAAAGCGTTGACACAAAGACTTTGTTGTGTTATCCTTACAGCAATATCAAAATAATATTTATAAGGTGAAAAATATGAGAATTGCTATTATGACTGATATGGAAGGCGTTGCAGGAGTTGTAAACTTCAAGGACTGGATTTTTCCCGAAAGCAAATATTACGAACAGGGAAAAGCCCTTCTGACAGAAGAGGTCAACGCGGCTATCCGCGGTTTTTTCGATGCAGGAGCAACAGAATGCTTCGTCATTGACGGCCACGGCCACGGCGCGATAGACGTATCTCTCCTTGACGAGCGTGCTCTCTATTCCCGAGGATGGGGAATCTATCACGAATTCGGCCTCAGCGAGGGCTGGGATGCCATCGCATGGGTAGGTCAGCACGCAAAATCGGGAACTAAGCTCTCCCATCTGACACATACAGGCGATCCAAAGGTGCTCGAGGTCAGGATAAACGGCATCTCTGTCGGCGAATACGGGCAATGCCTGTTTATCGCAGGTGCATATGGCACACCTGTCATCTTTGCCTCCGGAGAGAGAGCTTTCTGCGAGGAAGCACGTGAGCTTGCACCCTTTGTCCACACCGCTGAAACGAAATACGGAGTAACGCTCGATGACGGCCGCGATTGCTCCTCGGAGGAATATTGGGAGCACAATCTCGGCGCTGTACATGTTCATCCAAATGTTGCAAGAGCCCGTATATATGAGGGAGCAAAGGCCGCACTTGAGGAATATATAGCAGATCCCGGGAAATTTGAGCCAATCTGCCCCGAGCCGCCGTTTATCCGCGAATGCTGGGTACGCGCATCAGCTGACAAGCCTGCCCACAAGGATACACGCCGCCACGACAGCGACATTCTCAAAATGTTTGCCGCAAAGCCCGAAATTCTGAACGAAGGCGAATATTCGCTTCCCGACTGATATTAAGAGACGCAAAAAGAGCACTTCATAGTGAAGTGCTCTTTTGTGTTTTATTAAAGCTTATATATTCCCTCGCCGGGTATTACGTTGCGAGTATCGAAAACAATTTTGCCCTTCAAGCGGTCTACGTTTTCCTTGATATGTGTATGAGCCGTCATTATAACGACGATATCAACCTCATTGAGGAACTCATCAAAATCGAACACCTGACCCTCGCAAAGGCACTTTTCAATAAACGGATCATATGCGCGGATTTTTCCGCCGAGGTGGCGTCTCATACTCTCAAGCAGCTGAAGTGACGGGCTTTCACGCACATCATCAACATCCTCTTTATAGGTGAGACCATAGAGACCGACACGCGAAACATCGCTTATTCCGTTCTCATCCATAATCTCACGGATGCGCTCGAGCACAAACTCAGGCATAGAATCGTTTATCTTGCGCGCGGCAAGGATGATGTTTGCAAGGCCCGGATAGTCGCCGACAAGGAACCACGGGTCAACAGAAATGCAATGACCTCCGACACCCGGTCCGGGCTGGAGAATATTTACGCGCGGATGCTTGTTTGCAATGCGTATGATCTCATAGACATCCATATTGTCGCTTCTGCAGATTTTTGCAAGCTCGTTTGCAAAGGCGATGTTGATATCACGGAAGGTATTCTCAACAACCTTCGACATTTCGGCAGTGCGGATATCTGTAACGACGATTTCACCCTTACAGAAGGATGCATAAAGCGCTTTTATCTTCTCACCGATTGCCCTGTCATCTGCGCCGATTGTTCTTGAATTATACTCAAGCTCATATACCATATTGCCCGGAATAATGCGCTCCGGAGCGTGAACAAGGTTTATATCCTCACCGATGACAAAGCCGTTTTCCTCTATCACAGGGCGGACAAAGCGGTCTATCGTGCCGGGTGAAACTGTCGATTCGACAACGACGGTTGCACCCTTCGGGCAGACGTCCATAACGCTTTCTACCGCGCTGATAACATATTTCGGGTCAATCTTTTTGCTCGCCTTATCATATGGCGTGGGAACAGAGACTATATACACATCGGTTGCGATATATTCCGTCGTGAACTTGATTCCGCAGGAGAGTGCGTTTGCGAAAAGCTCGTCAAGCCCGTCCTCTTCAAAGGTTGTCTTCCCTGCATTAAGCGTTGCGACAAGCTCTGCATTATAGTCAGTACCGACAACCTCAACACCATGAGATGCAAACATAAGCGCTGTAGGGAGACCTATATAACCGAGACCAACAACATTTATCTTTGGCATAAATTCGTCCTCTTTTTCTTAGTCTTTATATACTATCTGCTCTCTGTCAGGACCAACACCGACTATCGATACCTTGCAGCCACAGGCATTCTCGACAGCGTCGATATATTTCTTGATGCTTTCCGGGAATTCATCATAGCTCTTGACACCGGATATATCCTCATCAAAACCATCGAACTCTTCATAAACCGGAGTGCACTTTGCGAGCTCATCGAGATCTGCAGGGAAATCATTTATAATCTTTCCGTCTTTCTCATATGCTGTGCAAAGCTTGATTTTCGGAAGACCGCGAAGCGGGTCGATCTTGTTGATGACGATGGATGTAAGGCCGTTCACGCGGACCGCATAGCGAGCCATAACAGCATCGAACCAGCCTGTTCTTCTTGCTCGGCCTGTTGTAACGCCGAATTCAGCACCAGCCTGACGGATATATTCGCCGACCTCGTCGTCAAGCTCTGTCGGGAACGGACCCTGACCGACACGTGTTGTATAACCCTTGAATATGCCGACGACCTCGTCAATAAGAGTCGGCCCGACACCTGCGCCTACACAGACACCGCCTGCAACCGGATGCGAGGAGGTTACGAACGGGTATGTGCCCATATCGATATCGAGAAGCGTGCCCTGAGCACCTTCAAAGAGAACCTTCTTGCCTGCCTTGAGCGCATCAAAAACCATAACGCTTGTGTCGCGTACCATCGGAGCAAGGCGCTGTGCATAGCCCCAATATTCCTCTGCTATTGCGTCAAGATCAAGAGCCTTGCCGCCATAATAATTTACAAAAAGCTTATTTTTCATCTCGCCGACACGCTTTACCGCAGCAAAGAACTTATCCTTTGAAATGAAATCGTGCATACGGATGCCGATGCGCTGTGCCTTGTCCATATAGCACGGGCCGATGCCCTTCTTTGTTGTTCCGATATTGCCTGCACCACGTGACTCCTCCTCGAGGCCGTCCTGCTCGATATGCCACGGCATTATAACGTGTGTGCGCTCATCGATAAAGAGATTGTCAAGCGGAGCACCCTTTGATGCAAGCTCGTCCATCTCTGCAAGAATGACCTTCGGATCAAGCACAACGCCCGAGCCGATGACATTCATTGTTCCTGAATATAAAATGCCCGACGGGATGAGATGAAGCTTATATACGTTATCACCGACGATAACTGTGTGACCTGCGTTGTTTCCGCCCTGAGAACGGACAACGAGATCTGCCTCTGATGCAAAAATATCTATAAATTTACCTTTTCCCTCATCGCCCCACTGAGCACCGAGGATGACTTTTCCTGACATGTAAAAGACCTCCCTAATTTATTTCCACCCTGTATTGTAACACAATTATTCTATGTTTGCAATCTTTTTATCCTTTTATATTTATAAAAGACTGGATTTATTCGCAGAAATATTCTATAATATATAAAACAACTTTAATCGGAGAGATTTTCTATGATATATTTTGACAATGCCGCAACAACACGTGTCATCCCCGAGGCAGCTGAGGCTGCGGCTTCCGCAATGTGTGAAGGCTTTGGAAATCCGTCCTCGCTCCACAAGCTCGGCTTTGATGCGGAAAAACTCGTAAAGAGTGCAAAGGCAATCATTGCCGGTGTTCTCTCTTGCGATGCAAAAGAAATAACCTTTACCTCGTGCGGAAGCGAAAGCAACAACCTCGCAATTTTCGGCGCCGCGGCGCGTTCCGGCAGAAAAAAGCATATGATAACAACGGAGTTTGAACACCCCTCTGTCCTCAATGCAGCCAAGAAGCTTGAAGCGCAAGGCTTTGAGGTGACTTATATCGCGCCGCGTGATGACGGTTCTGTCCACGCTGAGGACGTTGCTGCAGCCGTCCGCGAGGACACCTTTCTCGTGTCCGTTATGAGCGTCAACAATGAGATCGGCTCTGTTATGGACATTCCGGCAATATCGCGTGCCGTCAGGCTGAAAAACCGAGAAACGCTCATCCACACAGATGCTGTTCAGGCGTTTCTCAAAATTCCGATAAACACAAAAAAATACGGCGCGGATATAATATCGGTAAGCGGACATAAGATCCATGCACCAAAGGGCATCGGCGCAATATATATAAGAAACGGAGTAAGGCTCACCCCCCAGATAGTCGGCGGAGGTCAGGAATCGGGGCTTCGCTCCGGCACGGAAGCAACCTCTCAGATTGCTGCATTTGCAAAGGCTGTCGAAAGCGTTTCGGTCTCTTACCTTGAGAACGCGGAAAATATGCGCAGGCTTCTCAAAAAGCTCAGCAGCGGCCTTTCGGAGCTTTCAGGAGTTCACGTTTTCTCCCCCGAAGCCGGAGCTCCGCATATTCTCACTGCGGCATTCACAAAATATCCGAGTGAGGTTGTGATGAGGATTCTTGAGGAAAGCGAAATATATGTCTCCGCAGGCTCTGCCTGCAGTCGCGGAAAAAAGAGCCATGTTCTGCGCTCAATAAAGGTTCCCGACAAGCTTATAGGCAGTTCTGTGCGCATAAGCCTTTCCCATTTCTCAACCGATGATGAGGTAGACACATTTCTTTCCTGTGTGAAGGAAAAACTTATATAAATTTCAAATTTACCTATTGCAAAAAGCTCTCAATAATGCTATCATACGAATATACCATCAAACACAGATAGGAGGAACAAATATGGTAATTGACACATTGAAAAATATCCTTGAGGATCAGCTTGATATTGATCCTGCAACAATCTCTGAGGACACAAACATTATGGATGACCTCGGCGCAGACTCACTCGACATCGTTGAGCTTATGATGTCTGTCGAGGAAGAATTTGACATCACGATAGAAGACTCTGACGCTCAGCTCTTCAAAACAGTTGGCGACGTTGTAAATTATATCGAATCAAAAATGTAAAATTTAAAGACCGCAGAGAAAGCTCTCTGCGGTCTTGTTTTTCAATCAGAATATCAAAAACTTTTTCTTATAGGGTTCGCTCTTTATATCCGAAACAATATATCCCGTTTCCTTGACTGCCTCGAGGATTTCATTTTCGGATATTTCCTGCTCAGAGATAATTTCCGTCATCTTTTTCTCATGAGAGGATACCACTTTTTTCACCTTGAACGCCGCCTTGATTGCATCGTTCATATGCGCTTCACAATGTGCGCACATCATTCCTTCAACGTGCATAGTTATCTTTACCATTGTTCATACACCTCCATATTTATTATATATCAAAATTCTTACAGACGCAAGAGCTCAGGCACCCTTGCGTCTGTCTTTATAATTATTCTTTGTTTTCTCCGCAGCCACATCCACAGCTGCCGCAAGAGCCGCTGCACGAGCCGCCGTCAGGGCAGCCGATACACTTTTTGCCGCTTTTTTTCGCCTTTATCACATACCGGGCCGCAGCCCCGAGTATGACGAAAAGAACAGCAACGATTATAATGTCTGTCATAGAGAATCAACTCCTTATTTGCTGAGAGAATATTCTGCCTTTATGCTTCTGTTCGCTTTATTGATAAGATAAGCAATTATCGCCACAAACACTGCCACAGCAACAAGACCCGGGATGAAGCCTGCGCCAAAGGTTCCTGCTGTAATAAGCGTTCCGATCTGATATACAAGATATCCGACTGTGAAGCCGACGCCGAGTTGAAGAGCAATTCCGCCCCAGAGCCATTTCGCGCTCTTCATCTCTGCATTCATAGCGCCAATTGCCGCAAAGCAAGGCGGTGTGTAGAGATTGAACATAAGATATGCAAGAGCCGCAACTGCCGTAAGCTCGGGAGTTGCTTCCGGAAGCTCATTCGCAACATCGGTTATCGCATAGCAGACGGCAATCGTTGCCACAACATTTTCTTTCGCAATAAATCCGCTTACTGCGGCGGCAGCAAGCTGCCATGCATGATATCCGATAACCGGAACAAGAATATATGCAAACGGACGAGCAATTGAAGCAAGAATTGAAACATCCGCACTTTCCGCAACCGCTAAGTTCCAACCAAAGGTCTGCATGATTTGGACAGCAGTATTACAGAGAAGAATGATTGTTCCCGCTTTTACTATGTATGCCCAGCCGCGGCTGCACATTGACTTGAATGCACCCCAAAAGCTCGGAAGCTTATATTCGGGAATCTCGATGATGAAGAATGACTTTCTCGCTCTGTATCCCGTAATACTGTTAACTAAAAGGGCACATATAAAGATGAGAAAGATTCCTGTCAGATACATAACCGTGCTTACCCAACCGGCGTTGTCAAAGAAAGCACCTGCAAAGAGAGAAATTACCGGAATCTTTGCGCCGCAAGGCATAAACGGAGCAAGCATCGCTGTTGCGCGTCTCTCGCGCTCGTTGCGAATCGTGCGGCTTGCCATAACGCCCGGAACCGCGCAACCGATTGTTATTACAAACGGGATGACGGACCTTCCGGAAAGACCGACTTTCTTGAAAATCGGATCAAGGACGACTGCAACACGTGACATATATCCGCAGTCCTCAAGAAGAGCGATGAGGAAATACATAACCATAACGAGCGGAAGGAAGCCTATAACAGCTATGACACCGCCGATAACGCCATCTACAAGAAGCGCATAAAGAAGCGGATTTGCATCTGCAAGAAGCTCGCCTACCCAGCCCTGGAAGGTTTCAAGCCAGCCGACGAGAAGATCTGCTATCGGAGTTCCTACCCATACCTGTGAAATCTGGAACACAAGAAACATAACAACCGCAAAAATCGGAATACCGAGCCACTTATTTGTGAGGACAGCATCGATCTTATCCTGAAAATTCTTTTTATTTGTGAGGACCTTGCGTGTTTCAACCTCTGCAACAATCTTGTTTACGAATTCAAAACGCGCTCTGTCTGCCTGCTCTACAGCAACTTTGTCAGTGAGGTCAATATCACCCTGTGTATAGGGAGCGCTCTGAGCCTTTCCGACCTGCGCCACAGCTGTTTTAATGACCTCTTTCAACCCGGTTGCAGAAGTAGAAACTGTTTCTACAACAGGGCATCCGAGCTTTGCAGCAAGAGCGGCAACATCTATTTTTGTGTCCTTCTTCTTGTTTACGTCTGTCTTATTGAGAGCAACAACAACAGGAATTCCGAGTTCGAGAAGCTGAGTTGTGAAGAAGAGACTTCTACTCAGATTTGTGCCGTCAACAATGTTGACAATGACATCGGGGCTTTCCCCCTTGACATATGCGCTTGTGATGCTCTCCTCCGATGTGAACGGAGACATTGAATACGCACCCGGAAGGTCAACAGCGATAAGCTCTTCAGATCCGCTGTAAAAGCTTCTTCTGATTGCGTGTTCCTTTCTTTCAACGGTAACACCCGCCCAGTTGCCGACCTTTTCGTTGCGTCCCGTCAGCGCATTATACATTGTGGTCTTGCCGCTGTTGGGATTTCCGGTCAAAGCAATTCTCATTTCAAATTCCTCCTTGATTATATTCTTTTATGAACAAGGCTTGTAAGCAAGCCTCAGTTACCCTCTGCTAACTGCGCCTCAGAAAGAAAAGCCGGCACTCAACCGGCCCTTTTAAACCGTTTTATTCTATTATTATTGCCTCTGCAAGCTGGTTGTCGATATTATACCTGCTGTCTTTTATAGCGACAACACATCCGCCCTTGAGATGAGATATAACGGTTATCGGCTCTCCGCTGTAGCAGCCGAGCGAAAAGAGGAACGCATCAAGCTCTTCATCGTCTGTCTCTATCTGAGCAATGATATATTCTTTTCCTTCCTGTGCAGCCGTAAGATTCATTTTATACCACCTGAAATATCTTTATATTTTATCCGCCTGCAATAGCGCGATAAATAAGTTAGCTCTTGCTAACCGTATATATAATACACACATCGGAAGAATTTGTCAAGAGTTTTTTCAGAAAAAATTTCCGATTGCGCAAATAAAAGCGCAACCGGAAATTTTCTCACCGAAGCTTTTTACAATATTGTGTGCAGAGCTTATCTGTGCATTCAGAACAACGAAGCGCCATATTCGTTGTTTCCCAGAAGCGCTCCGGATACATCATGACACACAGCTCCCATATCAGCCACACAACAAACGCCATAAGCAGCACAGTCAGTGTGAAAAAGCCGCGTATGAATATAAACGGCGCAAACATCATCAGATGGTCCCAGTTGAATATGCGGCAGGTCGTACAGCATCTGTTTTTCATTATTAGGCGGAACGGGCACCATATCAGAACGCATATGAGATCCGCGACATAAAAGAACGTACAGATGATAAAGACTGTCGCGCTGTCAATCACCCCAAACCACAGGAGAGCACCGATTACCACCGTCACAGCCGACCATATGATAAATACTTTGTATGCCGATTTAGTCGTTTTCACGACGTGATTTTTCAGATTCTGATAATTGAATTTTTCTGCAATCGGGCGGAACCGCGCAAGGAACTGCTTTTGAGAACCGATTGAGATGTGTGCCTTCACCGGAATGAGCTGGACTATCATATCAATAATCCAGATTCCCCACAATATATGAAGCGGAGAAAAGAATCTGAAAAAGTTCATTTCCTCCAGCACAGCAAACTGTTTCGGACAGAACAAATAAAGCAGTATGCACAGCACAAACACCGCTATTCTGCCCACAAGCCGCAGAAAATAGATTTTTCTTGTTTTCGACATTGACTCACCTTTTAAAATTCCGCAAGGCTTTTTGCCTTGCGGAATTTTCCTTATGCCATTTCTACATTAAGCTTTTTGCCGCCAAGGATATGGAAATGGAGATGATGAACAGTCTGTCCTGCATCGTCTCCGCAATTGGAAACAACGCGATAGCCGCCGCTGAGACCTTCTTCCTTTGCAATCTTTGCGATAACCTCAAAGATATGGGAGACAACAGAGGAATTCTCCTCGTTTATCTCCGCAACGGAAGCAATATGCTTTTTCGGAATGACGAGAATGTGTGTCGGTGCCTGCGGAGCGATATCCTGGAATGCAAGCACAAGCTCGTCCTCATATACCTTTGTTGACGGGATTTCTCCCGCGATTATTTTACAAAAGAGACAATCTGACATTTAAAACACCTCTTATTATGCCTTTGCTGCAACAAACTCACGTGCTGCGGAAAGCGCCGCATCGAGCTTTGAAACATCGTTTCCGCCTGCCATAGCGAAATCGGGCTTACCTCCGCCGTTTCCGCCTGCGGTCTTCGCTGTCTCACGCACCATATCGCCTGCTTTGATGCCGCGTGCTACGACATCCTTGCCACAGGTCGCTGTGAAGACTATCTTCTCACCGTTGACGCTTGCAAGAACAGCTGCAACGGATGCATCCATACCGCGGATCTCATCGCATATTGCGCGAAGGCCGTTGCCGTCTGCATTCTTGACAACCTTTGCGATGAACTTTATTCCGTTTATATCCTCAGCCTCAGCGATATACTCAGCTGCATCAAGGCGCGCCATCTTGGAGCTCATTGCGGAAAGCTCTGCCTTCAGAGCCTTGATTTCTTCTGTTGCGTTTCCTGCCTTGATTACAACTTCCTTTGGAGCTGACTTGAGAGCCTCTGCGACGGATGTAATTGTTCCTTCAAGCTCTGCAATCTTCTCGAGCACTGCAGTGCCGCAGATTGCTTCAATTCTTCTGACACCTGCAGCAACGCTTGATTCGCTTGTTATCTTGAATATACCTGCCTTTGCGGTGTTGTCGAGATGAGTTCCTCCGCAAAGCTCAAGTGAATAATCACCCATTGTTACGACGCGGACAGTGTCGCCGTATTTCTCGCCGAACAGAGCCATTGCGCCGAGCTTCTTTGCCTCATCGATCGGCATTTCACGCACAACAACCGGAAGTCCTGCAAGAATATTTGCATTGACCTCGCGCTCTACCTTTGCAATCTCCTCCGCTGTCATCTGCGAGAAATGAGCAAAGTCGAAACGGACGCTGTCAGGACCGACGAGAGAACCTGCCTGCTCAACGTGTGTTCCGAGCGTGTTGCGGAGCGCCTTCTGGAGAAGGTGTGTTGCAGAGTGAGCGCGCATAATCGCATCGCGGCGGCAGGAGCACACCTTCGCCTCGACCTTATCGCCCTTTGCAACGCTTCCTTCAATAACTTCACCGATATGGAGGAATTTTCCGTCCTTTGTCTTCTTGACATTGTTGATCTTGATCATTCCTGCTGCTGCGGTTATCTTACCTGTGTCCGCAAGCTGACCGCCGCTCTCTGCATAGAACGGAGTTCTGTCGAGAACGAGCTCAACCGAATCGCCTGCATTTGCAGACTCGACAACTGCACCGCCGGAAACGAGAGCGAGGATCTTGCCTTCGCCGCAAAGTGTTTCATAGCCGATGAACTCTGTCTTGACGCTCTTATCAAGGCCGAGATCAAGCTTTTCCCAAGCAAAATCACCGAGAGCTGCCTGAGCTGCGCGAGCGCGCTCTCTCTGCTCATTGAGACAAGCATCGAAGCGGTCGCGGTCAACAGACATTCCCTTCTCCTCGAGAATCTCGAGAGTGAGGTCAATCGGGAATCCGAATGTATCCGCAAGCTTGAATGCATCATCGCCGGAGAGAACCTTCTCACCTGCTGCTTCAAGCTTTGCAATCATATCTTCGAGGATGGAGAGACCTGCATCAATCGTTCTGTTGAAGCTCTCCTCCTCCATGCTGATAACCTTCTTGATATATTCTGCCTTCTCCGAAAGCTCGGGATATGCGCCGCAGCTTTCGTGGATAACCGTGTCACAGACCTCGTGGAGGAAGGTGCCCTTGATTCCGAGAAGTCTTCCGTGACGCGCCGCACGTCGGAGAAGACGGCGGAGAACATAGCCGCGGCCTTCGTTGGACGGCATAACACCGTCGCAGACCATCATCGTTGTTGAACGGATGTGGTCAGTTATGATGCGGAGAGAAACGTCTGTCTTGTCGCTCTCGCCATAATTTGCTTTCGCAATGCGCGAAATGTGCGCAGTAACATTCTTGACAGTATCGACATCGAAGAGCGACGGAACGCCCTGCATAATGCAGGCAAGGCGCTCAAGGCCCATACCTGTGTCGATATTCTTCTGCTTAAGCTCTGTGTAGTTGTTGTTTCCGTCGTTGTTGAACTGAGTAAAAACAAGGTTCCAGAACTCGACATATCTGTCGCAATCGCAGCCGACCTTACAGTCAGGCGAGCCGCAGCCGTTCTCCGGGCCACGGTCGAAATAGATCTCGGAGCACGGGCCGCAAGGACCTGCACCGATCTCCCAGAAGTTGTCCTCTTTGCCGAGACGGACCATATGCGACGGATCAACACCGTGGTCATTTACCCACATATTATATGTTTCATCGTCATCAAGATATACTGATACATAAAGCTTTTCCTTCGGAATCTCGAGAACCTCAGTAACAAACTCCCAAGCCCACTTCGTTGCATCGGCCTTGAAATAGTCTCCAAAAGAGAAGTTGCCGAGCATTTCAAAGAATGTGCCGTGGCGCGAAGTCTTTCCGACGCGCTCGATATCCGGTGTGCGGATACATTTCTGGCAGGTTGTTACACGCGTTCTCGGCGGAGTTGCCTCTCCCGAGAAGAACGGCTTCATCGGCGCCATACCCGAGTTTATAAGCAGAAGCGAGTTGTCACCCTGCGGGAGCAGCGGAAAGCTTTTAAGGCGAAGATGCCCCTTGCTTTCAAAGAAAGAAAGATACTTTTCGCGGAGCTCGTTAAGACCCATATACTTCATTTACAAAAACCTCCGATTTATATATGCTTAATTTATTTATAAACGCAGTCATTATTATACAAATAACATTATACACCCATAATGCGCCGAATGTCAAATAATATATGTAGCATATAATTTACTTTGCAGAAAACGCCCTTTCGTAATTTGAAACAATCTGTTAATTACTTGCAATCGCATAAAAAATAAAGTATAATTATGACATTACTTTTAGGAGAGTGTTTACAATATGAAAAAAAACATCGCTTTGATTCTTTGTATTATCCTTTCTCTTTCGCTTCTTGCTTCCTGCGGAGAATACAAAGAGCCGCCTGCTATCGGCTTTCTCACAGCAGGTCAGTTCACAGGCTATAAGCTCGGCACAGTTGCGGATATCGTACCTGTAAAGGTAATCACCGAAAGCATCGACTCACCCGAGGTTGTGAAGTTCTCTTCCGTTGAAGACGGGCTCGAGGCTCTTCGCAACAAGAAGATTCACGGTTTTGTCCTCCCGGCTGTCTATACAATAAATGAGACAGAGAAATCCGATGATTTCACACCGACCAAAATACCTTTCATCGACAAGCAGCTCCGCGCCATCTCTTTAAACGGCTTTGAATATTCCGTTCCTGTAGACGCTGCGCTGACAACCCTGCAGAACAACGGAACGGCAAGGAAAATAGCCGAAGCCTATTCCCCGTATGCAGATGAAGCTTCGCCTTATACAAGGCCGGCAGAATATGACAAGCTGCCCGGAAGAACGATAACCGTCGGCATATGCAGCGATGATGCTTTCCCCTATAACTATCACGATGCAGACGGAAAGCTCGTTGGTATAAACGTCGATGTTGCATATGAAATTGCAAAGGGAATCCACGCTGAGCTCGTTATAAAGGAATATCCCGAAGACAAGCTTATGGGTGCTCTTGATTCGGGCGAGGCAGACATAATCCTTTCACAGTTTTACGAAAGCGAGCAAGCTCCGCTCGATACGGATTATCTCTATTCCCACCCTTATTGCGATGCATCAACCCATATTCTCATCCGCTCGCTGTTTGCTGATTTATCGGATAAACAGGCAGCCAAGGCAGAATAATAATAACAGAAAAAATCCGTCAGACACCTTTCGTGTCTGACGGATTTCTATTATCAGCTTATTTCCCGAGCTTTTCGCGATAATAGTCCATCGTGAGCCTGACGCCCTCTGCAAGAGAGAATTGCGGCTCATAGCCGAGTATTGTCCTGAGCTTTGTGTTATCGAGATAGCTATGGAGAATGTCACCGGCTCTTGCGTCTCTGTATTCTGCCTTCACTTTTCCGCCTGACATAATATCGACAAGCTCGTTGACCGTCGTCTTCTTGCAGGTAGAAACATTGATAATCTCATTATCGCCCTTTGTAAGAGCCGCAAGGTTTGCACCTGCGATATCCCCGACATAGACGAAATCGCGCGTCTGCTCTCCGTCGCCGAATATTATCGGTGTCTCGCCGCGGAGAAGCTTGTCTGTGAAGATTGAAACAACGCCGCCCTCACCCTTTGGATCCTGACGCACTCCAAATACGTTTGCATAGCGCAAAATCGTATATTTGAAGCCATACATATCTGAGAATGTCTTTATATAATATTCCGGTGTGAATTTTGAGATTCCGTAGAATGACATCGGTGCCTTCGGGTGATTCTCGTCAACCGGGAGGTATTCGGGATTGCCGTAAACTGCGGCGCTTGATGCATAGATTATCTTCTTAACACCAAAATCGCGCACCGCCTCAAGCACCTTTACTGTGCCGACAACATTTGTCTCTGCATCAAAAGCAGAATCCTTGATGGATTTCTGGATATCAATCTGTGCTGCTTCGTGGTAGATTACCTCGGGAGCAAACTCCTCTACTGCCGCACGAAACTCCCCACTTCTTATATCAACCTCATAGAACTTTGCCGCAGGGTTCAGATTTGCGATGTTGCCTGTTGAGAGATTATCTGCCACAGCCACTGTATGTCCGAGAGCAACGAGCCCATCAACGATATGGGAGCCGATAAAACCGCAACCGCCTGTTACCAATACTTTCATATATTACACCTTCCTTTATATTTTGAGGAAATCACGCATTGTCTTTATCATCTTGTCTGCGTGTTCTTTGCTTTCCATCTCGCAGAATATGCGGATGAGCGGCTCTGTGCCCGAGAAACGGGCTATTATCCAGCCGCCGTTTTCAAACGTCACCTTGACTCCGTCTGCGCGGCTGACCTTTGCAACGGGAACGTCAAATTCCGGAAGCGCTTCCTCTTCATAGAGAACGCGGCGCATCTCTTCCTTCTTCTCCTCGGAGAACTTTGTGTCAAACTCAAGCATCTGCATATATCCATATTTTTCATAGATCTCAGCGAGCATATCCGAAAGGTGCTTGCCCGTTATGCAGATCATCTCGACAAGAAGGCTTGATGCAAATATTCCGTCTTTACCCTTTATATGTCCGCGGATTGTGAGACCGCCCGAGGACTCGCCGCCAAGGAGCGCATCTGTCTTTTCCATCATTCCGCTTATGTGCTTGAAGCCGACAGGGACTTCATGGCACTTCTGCCCGAAATCCTCTGCAATTCTGTCGAGAATACAGGTTGTTGCAACGTTTCTGACGACATCGCCTCTCCAGCCCTTATATTTGAGGAGGTAATAATAGAGGAGCATCATAATCTCATTCGGATGAACGAATTTTCCGTTCTCATCGATTATACCGATACGGTCAGCGTCGCCGTCCGTTCCGATTCCGAGGTCATATTTTTCCTCAACAACCATATTGGAAAGCTTTGCAAGAGTATGCGCCGACGGAGACGGAAGTCTTCCTCCGAAGAGCGTGTCGTGGCGCTCGTTTATCGTGTCAACATCGCAACGCGCTGTCATAAGAATTGTCTGGAGCGCTGTCTTTGAAACGCCGAACATCGGGTCGAGAAGAACGCGCATATTGCATTTTCGTATCGCATCCATATTGATCATTCCGATGATGCTGTCTATGTATGAATTATAGAGATCGGCAATCTTGATTATGCCTGCTTCCTTTCCCTTTTCAAAATCCATACACTTGACATCGACGCCTTTTTCAATGCGCTTTTCAAAGCCCTGAGTGATTGAAATATCTGCGTCTCTTCCGCCCTCAGTAAAGACTTTTATGCCGTTGTATTCAGCAGGGTTGTGGCTTGCCGTGATTGCCATACCGTATGGCGTTCCGAGGCTCTTTACACCATACATAACGAGCGGTGTCGGCGCAATTCTGTCAACAAAATGAACGGTTACGCCATTTCCTGCAAAAACCTCTGCAACCCACTGTGCAGCAAAATCAGAGAGAAAACGGCGGTCATAGCCGATGACTATACCTTTTTTCTCTGCACCCTTTTCAATTATGTCATCCGCGACTGCCTGCGCAAGAGAAACGATGTTTGCTTTTATAAACTCATCGCCGATTATTGCGCGCCAGCCGCCTGTTCCGAATTTGATCATTGTATATGTACCTCCAAGAAAATTAATCGCATCTTACACCTGTGTCCTGAACGAGGACCTTGCCGGGATAGCCGAGCTTTCCGACAGCCTCGATAATGCTCTCTGCCTTGTCGCGCGGAGCATATACATAGCAGCAGCCACCGCCGCCCGAGCCGTTTATCTTTCCGCCGTATGCACCATTTGCCATCGCGCAATCGAGAATCTTCTCAATCGTTGCCGTTGAGATTCCAAGACCGTCGCGCAGGTTTATGTGGTGCGCATATATAAGCTTTCCAAGCTCTTCGTCTATATCGCCTTCTGATTTGAGCAACTCTATTCCCTTCTTGAGAATTTTATAGTTGTCGATATTTGTGAGCACCTTCTTGCGGCGGAAATCATCGAGCTTGTCAACGAGCGAAATATCAGCGCCGCCGAATGCGAGATGCTCAATTCCCTCAACGCCGTATTCCTTGAGCATTTCAAGGCCTTCAAGTGTCGGGATCTTTGATGCAGCAAGAACCTTGAGAGTGTCCTTTCGCTCAAGCGAATCAAAAAGGATAAACGCACCCGGAAGAGATCTCTCTATCGGAAATGCCTCTGTTCCGCTCTTGAACTTGAGATTTACAAGGCCGCCAAGCGCGGATGCATAGTGGTCCATCATTCCGCCGGGATGGCCGAATTCAGCAACCTCGGACTCAAACGCAAGGTGAGCAATCTTATAAGGATCCTTCGCATCGGGGTGACCGATTCCCTCAAGAAGCGCCTTGATGATTGCGACAACCATTGTGCTTGATGAGCACATTCCTTTGCCTATCGGGATTTCCGAATCCATCTTGATATCAGAGCCGCGAAGCGGATATCCCTTTTTGAGAAGCACATTGATTGTGCTGCGCATAAAGTCCTCATCGCTGTCATAGACAATTTCCTTTGAAATATCTGTCAGATATTCCTGATACAATCCCTCTGTGTTCTCGACATTGAGCGCATCGAGCTTCTCATCACGGATCTTTATTCTGATAATGCTGTCCTCACGCGGAGTTACCTCTGCAGAAAAGCGAAGGTTTATTGCAACCGCAACAACCTCAAGGCCGAGATAATCCTGATGCTCTCCGAAAAGGCAGAGTCTTGACGGGTTGGATATTTTTATTGCTCCACTCATTTTTACATTCTCCTCTTGCGAAAAATGCTTTATTTGTGTATATTATAAATAACGATGTGCAATTTGTCTTTATATTATGTGCTGTTCAATTTGCACTTTCGGACAATTCTGTTTTTCAGGTGATTTTATTATGGAAGAATTCATCCCCACACCACTAGCGCAAGAGCTTGATGTAACACACATAGTCACACTCCACGATTTCAACTATACCCCGGATTTTCTCTTCACGGGAGAAAGCCACAATTTCTGGGAGCTTGCATTCATACGGCGCGGCTCCGTCGGCGTTATGGCAGGAAGCACGGGTTACACACTCGGCAGCGGCGAGGCGATTTTTCACAGTCCCAACGAATATCACAACATATGGGCAAACGGTGCATCTGCCGAGGTTATCATCATCTCTTTTGTCTGCAGCTCGCCGTGTATGCGTTTTTTTGAAAAGCGTATGCTCACGCTGTCCCCCGAAGAGATTGAGATAGTCGAAAAGCTTCTTTCTCTCGGAAGCCGGACCTTCACGGATCCGCCTGACATTCTCTATCAGAAAAAGCTCAACATCCGCCCCAATGCAAAAAGCAGCAACCTGCAGCTTTTGAAGCTTTATCTCGAAGAGCTTCTCATCAGCCTTATGCAGAATGCAGAAATCATCGACAGAATGGAGAGAAAAAGCGAATCTGCCGGGACACGCAACGATAGGCTCATAACGGATTCCATAATAAAAACACTCACGGAGCATATATACGGAAACACAACACTTGACGAGGTATGTGCAGGTGTTCTCTTCAGCAAAAGCCACCTGAAAACTCTGTTCAAAAAGAACACAGGCTATTCGATTATGGACTATTACACACATCTCAAAATCGAACGCGCCAAAATTCTTATAAAGGAAGGCGAGCTTTCGATATCGGATATCGCCGAGCTTCTCGGTTATGCTTCAATTCATTATTTCTCGCGTGTTTTTAAGCTCAAGGTCGGAATGTCGCCGACAGAATATAAAAAATCGTAGAATATCTTAAATGACACCTATCAAAAAGGAAGAATTCAACTTTCACTTCTGCTATTATATAATCAGAAAAATATAAAACGAAAGGATTTTGCAATATGAAGCCGGATAACACATTTACCGTCCTCGGCAGCAAGCCGAAGGAATATTTCAATCTCATTCCGCAGACAGGTGTAACGCACCTTCTCTGTGAGGATTTCCCGACACACAATGCTGTCTGGGATATGGCAATCAGCCCTGAGGGAAGAATCTTCTTCTCTGCCTGCGGCGAAAGCTATGTCGCAGAATATGCACGCCTGATGGAATATGACCGCGAGAACAAGAAGATCATCCATCATTTCAACCTTGAGGATAAAATCATTCTCCGCGATTATGCCCTCCGCACCTCAAAATTCCACACGGCAATCTCCTTTATGAATGACGGCAGAATCATCACGACAACTCACACAACCTCGCCATCTCCGCTCCACCCGACCTGGATGCCCTATGAATATGCAAACCATCAGTGGGAAGGCTACCCGGGCTCCGATATTCTCATTATCGATCTTGAGAAGGGCACGGTTGAAAACAAGGGAACAATCTCACCCTATGACACAACATACGGCGGAATCTATTGTCCGCGTTCAAATGAATATTTCTGCACAACCTGGATGCGCGGCACGGGATATGTCTATGAGGTTGACACAGGTCGTGTACGTTGCCTCGGTCAGGTTTCCGACACGGCAACAAGCCGCACCTTCCTCCTCTCAGACGGGCACGTCTATGGCTCTACCTACACAGGCAAGCTCTTCCGCTATAACACAATCAAACGCGAGCTTGAATATCTCGACGCTGATATCGGCGCTCTTATGCGCCACGCAAGAGAGCGCGACGGCATTCTCTACATAACAACAGGCCCCTGCTCTGTTGACGGAAGAGGTCAGATGCTCTATGCCTACAATCTCGAAACAGGCGAGGTCAAGGAGATCGGCAGACCCGTTCCGAAGATCGACTGCACAAACGGCCAGGATATGACCTTCTATAACGCTTACGGCATGGACTTTGACAGCAAGGGCAGGCTCTGGTATGGCTGCATGACCTTCACAAAACAGCTCAAGTATTGCGGCGCAAGGCTTTATATGTGGGATTTCCTCAACGGAAAAGAGCCGGTTGACCTCGGCTTCCTCGGTTCAAAGACAAGAACTCTCTCCATCCCGGCAGAGCTTAACATCGTTGACGATGTCATCTTCATCTCCGACGGCAACCATATGAGCGACAAGGAGCTCTATTGCGGAATTATGGCAATCGACCTCAAGGAATTTGAGCCCGCTCTCGCAACAGAGGAGCGTATTCCCTCCCACGACTATGTAAACTACATTCCCTTCCCGGCAGAATGCGCAGAGTATTATCCGCTCGACGATTATGAGGAGAACTGGAACAAGTTCTATACAAAATATCAGTTTGAGCTCAAGATGCGCAAATTCAAGGAAGACAACTTCTACAGCACACGAGTCCCCGAAGTCCGTGCAATCAGCTATTGGGAAAAGACAGGCCGTGAGAACACACGTGTCAACAAGATTGAATGGAACGGAAACGATGCGCTTTCAATCTATTGCGGAACAGAAAAGACCTTCAGAATCGACGTCAGCCTCTCCGATATGTCAAAGACAATTTCCGAGCACGAAGCTGTCTCGGCAAACGAGCTCAAAGCGGAAGTCAGCGCAGATGCAAAGCTTCCCTTTATGCCCGGCAGGCAGTATCTTGCAACGCCGAATGCATCGGTCAAGATGGCAGACGGCTCTGTCATCGTCGGAACACTCGATATGATGCTTGCAAAGATAAACGGCGATAAGGTCTATAACATCGGCGCGGCAACAACCTGCGGCAAGGTCCGCTCGCTCGTTGATGCAAACGGAACGGTCTACGGTATCGCAGGCTATGACAAGGGCGCTTGCAATCTCTTCCGCTATAATGTCGAGACAGGCATTGAACAGCTCGGCAACATCCCGACTGCATTTGCGGATAACGGCAGAAACGTCTGCATTTTCAATGCAACAACGATGGAAATCAGCCCCGACGGAACACATATCGCAATCGGCGGCGCAGATGAGCTCTCGGGCGTTGTCGTCATAAAGCTTTAACAAAAAACACGTAATATTCATTATAAAAAGCTCCTTGAAACTAAATGTTTCAAGGAGCTTTCTGCTTTTTCCTTTAACTTTCCCGACTGTATATAAGGCAAATCATCAGTTTTCTCTCTTTTTATATTCTATATATTCATATGTGCTGTTTTCGCTTCTTTTTCTCATCGTCTCATACACTTCATCGCGCAGCTTCTTCGCCGCAGCCTTCGCACCAAGTGTTTCACCCGCATAGAACGGCCCATCTATAAATACCTCCGTTTTCGGTCTTTTGCCGAAGCGGCCTTTTTTATAGGTCACGGTTGTGCAATATACAGGAGCTCTGAACTTCACGGCAAATCTGAATGAGCTCTCGGAAAACGGACGTATTCCCGTATAATATTCCCACACGTGCGCCTCGGGATATATCACAACATTCTTCCCTTTCCTGAGATGTTCACCAATAGCTTCACTGAGCTTTCTCGTCCCGGAAAGCGTGTCGCTGAGCGGAAGCGCCCCGAGATAAGGAAGTAGCCTTCCTATAATCGGTATCCCATAATTTGCAGGCGATACAACAACGTATATCCCGGTCGGCAAAGACGCAAGAGCCGGGATGAATATGTCCCCGACAGGCTGTGTGTGGTTTCCGAAAATGAGTGCACCGCGCAGTTTTTTTCTTTCTTTATACCGCAAGCGAAGATGCAGAAAAGAATATATGCTTCCAAAGATAACCGCCGCGCCGTAGATGAGTGTAGACAAAATGCGCGAAAGCGCATCATTCCTTATCCATCTGTAGCCATCCGGTATCTTATATTCCTGATTCTTGCTTTCTATGAAATCATCTTCATATGAGCTGTAATATCTTATTCTTTTCATTCCGCAATCCACCCTGCGATATCAGACGGCTCAAAGCTGTAATCGAGCTTCTTTCCATAGATGCGCTCATACGCCGAGCTCTTCAGCCTGTTATCGCTCTCAAGCAGAAAAACGCTGTTTTCCCTGACTCCCTTTCCGCTATCAGGATAAAGAACATCGAGGATATGAAGAGTATAGCCGACCTTACGGAAGCTCTCCGTGTCCTTTTTATCAAGATCGCGCATTTCAACAAAACAGGAAATGACAGGAACGCCAAGCTTTGCAGCAAAATAATATGCGCCGCGAAGCCCCGGGCGCGGTTTGCGATAGTTGAACCACATCTCCCGCTCCGGATATATCAGCACAAGCTCATCCTTTTCAAGAAGCTCTCCGAGCACGTCCATCAGCTCGTGGCTCATATAGTGAAAATCGTCACAAAGCGGTATCGTGTCGGCATAATTCATAAGAAATCCTATAGGGCCAGTCATTGCAAAATTCGTTATCTGGCTCACTATGTTTATCCGCTTTTTCCGCAGCCTTCCTGCGAGCTTGCGGATAACCGTATTGTCGAGCGGCGAGAAATGGTTACTTGTGATTATCGCACCGCCTCTTATTCCCGAAAGCTTTTCAAGCCCTCTGATTTCCGTATTTCTGTTTAGTATTCCGCCGCCGATATCGGCAAAGCATCGCGCGGCACGTGACTTTAGCCTGAATGATATTTTGCCGCGATTTTGCATATAACTTTTTGCAATTGCAACCCCCTCTTCATCAGTGAGCACAGGGTCGTTGATCTCGACCTTTGCGTGAAAATCGAGCATGTCTGCTGATCTTTTTATATTCACAATTACTTCCTCGCGTCTTTCCCCGATAATCATAATCTGATTTTCTCTCCGCTTTCAAATATCTTTTTAAAGGTGATGTCGCTCTCTGCTATCTCGACGCCGCGTCTTATAAGAAGCCCGAGGCATTCAGAATCTGATTTCTTCTGCTCCTCCGAATATGAGTCCTTATATGCGCGGATTTCATCTATATATCCGCACCCTTCCGCCGCCTTCCAGAAGAAATCGGCATATTGAATTCCGTCATAGCACCACGGCTTTGAGAAAAGGTTATAATGAATAAGCTTCACATCCGAAAGCGGCGGTTTCCTGTCATTCGGCATAGCATCCCATATCTCATCAAGATAATGGATTGAGCCGCTGCAAATTGCATTTATATAATCCTGGTCGGGCGCAATGCAATCAAACTGATATTTTGTAAGCAGCGACAAAAAGTGCTCATCGAGCCTCCTTTCCCGGAGTGCTTTGAGGTTCATAAGCAACACTCCGGAATTTATATATTTATCACGTGAAACGCCAACAGCATCTTCCATATATCTCGCAAGCTCCGGAACATCCGATACAGATTTGTCAACACAGGCTCCGATGAGATTATCACCGATATCCGTATCATAAAGCTCCGCAATATCTCCGGGGATGACAACATCACTGTCGATATATATCGCCTTGTCATATTGAGGAAACATCGCAGGAATAAACAGGCGGAAATATATCGTCAGCGTGAAATAATCACAGCGCAAACGGTTTGACATACGGTCGCCTATTTCCTCAAAGCTTTGCTTCATCTCCGCAAAATCGATGCGGAAATGCTCTTTTGACAGCGCACTTAGTCTTCTGATATTTTCCTTTGAAAGATCTTTGTACAAAACAATAGCTCTGTATTTTCTCGATGCGTCCGAGCTCTCTATCGCAGAATTGAGCGCTGTGGCAAGAAACGGCGCATAGCCATCGTCAATCGAAAAAAACACCGGTATTTCTTTGTTCATTTTCAAACTCCTCCTTGAATGAAATGTATTTTTCAAGCAATGTGTCATATTCATATAGCTTCAGAACTGTATGCATCCGTTCTGTCTGCCACGGCTTTACGGAAACGCTGTGAAACCACGGAAAGAAACGGAAGCTCGTTGTGAAATGCTGAAAAACCGTATCCTTATGTAGCTTACGCTGTTCGTTGTAGCGCCTCGGAAATACCCTTTTGCTGCGAACACTATTGTTTATCGCAGACTGATCTGGCATAAACATCCGCTTTTCCCTGCACATCCTGCGGCACTTCTCAAACAACCCCGTCTCGCGGATTTTTTTAAGATTCAAAAGCAACACTCCGGAATTCAGATAATCATAGCCGAAAAACCATTTGCCGTAATGGTCGCGCACTCCTGCAAGCTCGATGTCTTTGACATCAATGTTATAGAATTCCGAAAAATCACAGCGACATATAACATCGTTGTCAAGATACAGAATTTTATCGGGAAGATACCCCAAATCATCCGCAAAAAGCCTGAGCATACAACACGGAGTAAATCTTGTCCCCATATTCGCAAGAGGCATATTCTCCGCAAACAATCCCGATATATCGTGAAGCGTGACAGCGCTCTCACAGTTTTTCTCTTTAACAAGCATATCGAGCTTTGCTGCAAGCTTTTCTGAAACAGGCTCATATATTTTCTGCTCGGTTTCGAGCGCCATCGTCAATATATGTATATCAAGCTCTTCACTTATATTTTCAAGAAGTGAGAGGACGGAGATGATAAGCCCGTCTGAGATATTTTTATCTCCGCAATATAAAATGTTCATAATCTCATTCCCCATTTCTGTCTGCAGTGTCAATTATATGTCCGGTGCGTGCAACACTCAACCTATTCCGCAAAAAGCTGTCTCCACTATACAGCACACTGCGGAAGAGAGCTCAGAAAACAGCTCTCTACCCGCAGTAGAATCCCTTTATTTATCGCATTTTTTGAAAAAAGCGGCCGCAACGGCGCCCGGACCTGCATGCGTTCCGATCGCACTTCCGATTATCTCGCTGCGAAGCCCTGATACGTTGCCCTCCCATATATGCGAGCTGTCCTCTATATATTTTTGAAGCAATATATCGGAAAGCCCTGTGTAGCCCAAAAGAAGCGGCTTTGAAAAATCGACTCCGCCTGCGGCTTCTATTTCTTTTATAAGCAGATTATTTCCCTGCTTTGAACCGCGCGCCTTACCCAGCATTTCGATAACTCCGTCACGCACGCACACAACAGGTTTTATCTGCAAAAGCCCTCCTGCAAAAGCGACAGTCTTTGATATTCTTCCACCCTTTTTTAGATATTCGAGAGTGTCAAGCATTGCAATGAGACAAACGTTTTCCCGTTCCTTTTCAATGCGCTTTGCAATCTCTTCCGCGCCCATACCGCGCTTTGCCATATCGAGTGCAAGCTCTGCAAGGATTCCTGCACCGATTGCGACAGTTTTGCTGTCTACGACGAACACCTCACCCGGATATTCGGATGCGGCAATCATCGCGCTCTGATATGTGCCGGAAAGCTTTGACGCAACAGTTATCACCACAGCTTTCTCCCCGTTTCTGACGCATTCCCCGATTGCTCTTTCAAAGGCATCCGGTGTCGCCTGGCTCGTCACGGGAATTTCATCGCTCTCGACAAGCATTTCATAAAATTTCTTATGCGTAATTGTTATACCATCGATAAAGTCCTCTTCGCCAAAACGGATCGTAAGTGGAACGATGCAAAACTCTTCTCTTATCTCCTTTGCAACATCTGTTGTTGAATCTATAATTATTTTTGTTTTCATAATACTTCTCCCGAATCTTTTTTGTTGACAAATCAACAACAGTAGTATATACGAAAAACGTTGAGGTGTCAACAATTTATTTAACACAGGCTTTACCTTCCCGCTCTTTCGGAATTAACATTCGCTGTTATATAATTCTGTTATATAATAAAAGAGGTGTATATTCATGAGAAAGTATCTTATAGTATTCTATTCAATGATGGCAGTTCTGACAGCCCTTGCCGCCTTTCTTTCAGTTTGTGATTGAATTATTTGAAAATGCGCATTATAATAAAGTCACGGAGGTGAGAACAAGTGATATATTTCATCGAAGATGACGACAATATAAGAAAGCTCGTGTGCTATGCAATCTCACACGCCGGCTATGAAATCGAGGGTTTCTCAAAGCCGAGTGAGTTTTGGCAATGTATGTGCAAAGCTGAGCCCGAGCTGATTCTGCTCGACATAATGCTCCCCGAGGAGGACGGTCTCTCCATCCTCAAAAAGCTCAGAGCTTCATCCGAGACAGAGAGCATACCCGTAATAATGCTGACTGCAAAGGGCAGTGAATTTGATAAAGTAACCGGGCTTGATATGGGCGCAGACGATTATATCTCAAAACCGTTCGGGATGACCGAGCTCATATCCCGCGTCCGCGCAGTTTTGAGAAGATATGAAAAAACAAAGACAAGCGCGGAAAAAACCTTCAGACTCGGAGGGCTTTTTGTCGATCCGGCAAAGCATATAATAGAGGTTGACGGCGCTCCCGTCGCTCTCTCGTTCAAGGAATATTCCCTTCTTCTGATGCTTCTCGAGGCAAACGGAAATGTTGTCAGCCGAAATGAGCTACTCACAAAAATCTGGGGCGAATTCTATGATGACTCGCGCACGCTTGACGTGCACATCAGAAAGCTTCGTGTCAAGCTCGGCGACTGCGGCAGCCTTATCCGCACAGTCAAAAACATCGGCTATCAGATCGGGGGCGCGGTGGGTGAATAAAAAGATTTTCCGCGGTACTATGTTCGTTGCGCTTTCTGTGCTTTTTGCAAGCGTTATTCTTACGCTCGGCATCCTTCTCGATTTTTTCGAACGGCAGATACAAAGCGAGCTGAAAAATGAGGCGGCATATATTGCCCACGCAATAGAGAGCCAGGGAATATCGTTTCTTGACAGCTTGAACAGCACAGACAAGCATATAACGCTGTTCTCACCATCAGGCGAAATTATTGCAGAAGCACAGGACGACGGCAGAACACGCAACGACCGCACAGACCTCGATGATGTAAAGCAGGCTCTTGAAAGCGGCACAGGAATGAGCCACAGCTATTCCGGCACCCGCACGGAAAAAACCACCTACTATGCAATAAAGCTGACAGACGGGAACGTTCTTCGTGTGTCAACAACTCAATATTCTGCAATAACTATCCTTCTTGGTCTGATCCAGCCGCTGATTCTTGTGTTTGTCTTTGCATTCGCCATATCCTCCATCCTTGCCTACAGGATTTCAAACAGCATCGTGAAGCCGATAAATGCACTCAATCTCAACAATCCTGTCGCTTCGGACGATACATACGAGGAGCTGTCTCCGCTTCTGCACAAAATATCCGCACAGAAGCGCACTATTGAGCGCAGAATAAAAGAAGCACAGCGAAAGCAGGAGGAATTCCGCCTGATAACAGAAAATATGAGTGAGGGCTTCATCACTACCGATGAGGTCGGAAACATACTCACCTATAACCATTCCGCACTGAGACTTCTGAATGTCAGCGGAGTTGTTTGTGAAAATATCCTTACACTCAACAAGGCTCAAGAATTCCGCGAGGCCGTGCTTTCCGCACTGGGCGGAGAGCGCAGTGAGCGCAACATGCTGCTTGATGACAGAATATACAGCCTTATCGCGAATCCTGTTGCCGAAAACGGCAAGCTCATCGGCTCGATCATAATAATACTTGATATTACCGAAACGTTCAGGCAGGAGCTTTTGCGCCGCGAATTCACCTCAAACGTTTCCCACGAGCTTAAAACTCCGCTCACTTCAATCTCAGGCTTTGCGGAAATATTGAAAACAGGCGCAACTGACAATGAAACCGTTGTCGACTTTTCAAAATCGATTTATGATGAAGCGCAGCGACTTATAACTCTCGTAAGCGATATAATAAAGCTTTCTGAGCTTGACGAAGGCTCGATAGAATTCGACAGGACGGACGTCGACCTTTTCGCACTTTCCGAGGAAATCATCTCGCGTCTTACGCCGAGTGCAGAGCGCGCAGATATAAAGCTTCTGCTTCGCGGCGAAAGTACAACTGTATCGGGTGTAAGAAAGATACTCGATGAAATGATCTATAATCTCTGCGATAATGCAATAAAATATAACAAAAAAGGCGGCACAGTCGAGGTTTCTGTCAAATCCGACGGCACGACGGCAATAGTGTCTGTGCGCGACACCGGCATCGGCATACCGCAGGCAGAGCTGGCGCGTGTGTTTGAGCGTTTTTATCGCGTCGATAAAAGCCACTCGAAGGAGGTCGGCGGAACAGGGCTTGGTCTTTCAATCGTAAAGCACGGCGCTATATATCACAATGCACAGATAAGTCTTGACAGCAAATCCGGAGAGGGCACTGTCATCACCATCACATTCAGTAAATAAAGAACGGAGCAGTTCCTGATGAACTGCTCCGTTTTGTCGATATTTAAAACATAAGCTCAAACACAATGGACATAAGCGGCAGGAATACGACACTCAATATTGTTGTGCCGACTGTGAGAATCGCGGCAAGCCCTGAATCCTGACCTGCATCACGTGAAAGAGCAGAGGCGATTGCCGCAGTCGGGACTCCTGTTGCGATAAATATTGCGGCAGCAAGCGGCATTGACAGCTCTACTCCCGGAATCAGCATAACCAGATAAACCATAACAAACGCAAGAAGCGGCGATATACACATCTTCATAATACTCGTGGTATACAGCTCCCGGCGCAGAAATATATCCCCGGGTTTAAGCTTTGACAGCTCATAGCCGAGTATTGTCATTGACAGAGGGGTTGTCAGATCGGCAAAGTAGCCCGTATATGCAATAAGCGACGGCACCTTTTCTCCGACGTGCAGAACCGACAGCACAATTCCGACAACAGCTGAGATTGATATGGGTTTCAGAATAATCGACAGTATTCCGCTTTTCTTCTGCACCGGGGAAAGAATGTTGACGCCAAAGGTGAGCACCATAACGGAATTGAATATGTTCCATATTGCGACGAATACAGCGACCTCAGGCTGATCGGGAAACATCGCAGCCGCAAGCGGAATCCCGAGAAATCCGCAATTTGGAAATACTGAACAAAAACGCTCTACACGGCGTTTTTTAAAGACAAGCCCCGTCAGGATATAAAGAAGAAACAGCATCACCGGTACATGGATTATGCAAAAGATGACATTTGCCACCCCAAGCTTTGATATATCCGTTTCAAGCATCTTCACGATAACAAGACAAGGCATCGCAATCTTCGTTATTATCTCGGTAAGCCCCGGGATCGCCTTATCACCAAGGAGCTTGCATTTGCTGAGAATATATCCCGGTATCAGCAAAAGAACAAACATCAATATTTTTTCTGTCAATACATAAAAATCAAACATAGGAAACACCTCTTTACTGCCATATTATACCTTTCTGATTTCTTTTTTACAAGAGAAAAATCAGAAAGGGCAGATATGACAATCCACCCTTCGAATCCAAACCTTCGCTCTATTTCCACAATATCTCCGAAATGCAGGCATTTATAAAAAGTCATTCCGGGATCGGCGTGCAGGTGCGCGATATTGCCGAAAAATTCAATATGAGCGAGAGACATATCAACCGTATATTCAAAGCTCACACCGAAGAATGCCCCAAGGAGTATATCAACCACGAAAAGCTCCGCAAAATCGAGGAATACATTGTTTCAACGAAGCTGTCGCTGAGTGAGATTTCCGGCCTTTGCGGTTTTTGTGATGAGTATGCAATGAACAAATTTTTCAAAAGATATAATCTCATAAACCTTTCAGACTTCCGCAAGCTTTCAAGCAAACGTAAAAACCCCACAGGTTACTGAATATATTCAATAGCCTGTGGGATTTGTTTTTATTTTACGGACGCTGGCCGAGACCACCCTCGAGAGTGATGGTTTCGCCTGTCATATATTTGAAGTCGGGATGTGCAAGTTGGACGCATACACGGCCGATTTCAAGCTCAGAATCACCGAAGTGACCCATCGGAGGCATATGAACATTCTTCTCAAATGCTTCCGGATACGCATTCTGGAACCGCTCAAGCTGAGCCGTCCAGGCAAGAGGACAAATGATATTGACGTTGATGCCGTCCTTGCCCCATTCCGTTGCCGCAACACGTGTGAGACCACGGATGCCTTCCTTTGCAGCTGCATATGCACACTGGCCATAGTTTCCGAAAAGACCTGCGCCTGATGCGAAGTTGATGACAGAGCCCTTTGTCTCCTTGAGATGGGGATAACAGGCCTTCATATAATAGAAGCTTGCATAGAGACCTGAGTACATTGCAAGGTCAAACTGCTCTGTTGTGTGGTCAGCAAGCGCAACGCCTGAAGCTGATGCCTGAGCATTGTTTATGAGAACATCGATTCTTCCGAATTCCTTGATTGCTTCGTCTACAACCTTCTGCACAGTAGCTTCATTGTCGTTTCCTGCCGCTACATCTGCCGCAACGATAAGCACCTTGATACCATAGAGTCTTTCAAGCTCTTCCTTTGCATCCTCGAGCTTTTTGACATTTCTGCCTGTGATAACGAGGTTTGCGCCTTCCTTTGCATAGGCTGTTGCAATGCCATAGCCGATAGATCCGCAACGCCCGTCTGTGAGCACTGCACGCCCTGCACCTGTGATTATTGCTGTTTTACCTGTAAGAAATCCCATTTTTCTGCACCTTCCCCATAAAATTATAATAAGGTTTTTATTATTGCATCGAGCTCATCATATCGCGCGATAATGTCTTTCGCAAGCGCTATCTGAGCCCGTGTGCGCACAAGATTGTGACCGGGGTAATCTGTTTTGAAATAGCAATCCCCCGTAAGATAATCATCAAGAAACCTGCCTGCAAGCTCCATAGCTATGACTATAACGCTGTCTATGAGCTTTTCCTTCTCGTTCTCTGTAAGAACAGCACCTGCTGCGCTGAGAAAGCCTTTTGTAAAAGCACGGAACTTATTATTGTCCAATCTTATCCTGGATATATCCGGCTCGTCCTCAGCTGCGGTGTTGGCTGAAAAACGCACAGCATCACCATAATCATGCAGCGCAAGCCCCGGCATTACCGTGTCAAGGTCTATAACCGCAAGCGCTTTCTTTGTTCTGATGTCAAAAAGGACGTTATTGCATTTTGTATCGTTGTGTGTGACGCGGAGCGGAAGCTTTCCATCCTTCTGCATTCGTGTCAGGCAGACCGCCCTTTCAAAATTTTCGCGAAAGAATTCTATCTCGCTTGCGGCGTCTGCCGCTCTTCCAAGCGGATCCGCCTCAACGTGAGAAAACAACGTGTTCATTCTCTTCTCGGTATCATGGAAATCCGGAATCGTCTCAAAGAGCTTTGAAGCCTCAAAATCTCCGAGCATTGTCTGGAAATTTCCGAAAGCAAAACCGGCCTGCTCAAGAATCTCCGCATCATCGCAAAGATCAAAGGTGATTGAATCATCTATGAACCTATAGGACCGCCAGCATTTCCCCTCGTCGTCAAAAAAACAGCTTTCGCCGCTTTTTGCCTTCAGAAACGAAAGCACCATACGCTCGCTTGCATCTCCGAGTTTATCTGCAATATGCCCCGTCACAAGCGAAATATTCTGCATCATAGAAACCGGATCTTTGAAAACATGAGTGTTTATCTGCTGTACTATATAGCAGCTGTCACCACCTGCATCGCGGAAGGTTACCTTGAAGGTGTCATTTATATTTCCGCTCTTTATAACATCACACGCGACTATCTCGCCGCTTATTCCAAATTCTCTGCAAATGCTTTCAATATTCATCAGCACGCATCCCTTATATATGTTGATTTAGTTAATTATATCACAATCATACCGTTCTATCAAGTATAAAATAAGCTGCTTCACAGCAAAGCAGCTTATCACTTTTAATACGGAATATTATTAGCCTTTTTTCTTTTTCGGATTCGCAACCGGCGTCACGCGCTTTGCATAGAGCACAGGAGCTTCCTCTCCGTATTCCGGCACAAACTCATAGGCCACCTCAGCTCTTACCCTCACATAATCCCCTTCGGAGATGCCTGTTGCGCTGTCATTTTTGCAAAGGAATCCTAAAAACTGCATATCGTCTTCACAGCAGGTCATAACCATATTCCCTGCAAAAAACAAACCCTTTCGCAGATAACCCGGTCTCACAACCTGTGCCGAATATTCAACAACCTTTCCGATATATCTGTCTATATTATCGTTCATATCGATATACCAGACGACGAAGCTGTCGCCATCAAGCTTTATAACCTTGTCATTGAGACTATAGGGCAGATCCTCCTCGAGCGTTATGTCCATTATTCCTTCCTCATCGCTGAGATACATAAGCTCTGCACGCGGCGCACATCTTTTAATGTTGTCCTTATACATCCTGAAATCGTCCTCACGGGTGCAACGGTTTACAAAAACCGTTGTCGAGGAGCGGAGCATATCTGCAAAAATACTTTTCATATTTGCAAAATAGCTTTCAAGCGTTGTTGAATCAATAACCGTAATCTGGTCAACAAGCCGCCACGAATCGGGCTTTGGCGTGCTGTAGAGCTGTTGCATTCCCCACATTCCATTATATTCAATTATAACATATGTCGGATTGAATTTTTCATCGAGACGGAAAAGCACATCACCTATGAGCTCTTCCTTTTCTTCCACAATGTGAACGTGGATATTTCCGGGAAGGTCTTCATATTCGTTCTCGCCCTCTTCACAGCAAATGATGAGAACGCGCTCCTTTTCCATTTTCGGGTCGCCTATAAGAGCAGTTTTCACAAATGTGGTCTTACCGCCATCGAGAAAACCGTTTACGACAAATACAGGGACGTTTCTTTTATCAGCCATAATTTACCTGCCTCACTGTCAGTTTGCTTTTCCGAAAAGCTTTGAGAGCTTTTCCTCGGAAAGCTCGGCACCTATAACGCAGATTTTTCCTGTATAACACGCACTGCCGCTACGGATCTCGTGTTCCTCGGGCACATAGTCAAAATACGTCCAACCGTCTCCGGAATCCACCATACCCTTTGCACGGAGAATTGTTCCGTATTCGCCGCTGTCAAGAGCAACAAGTATGGTTTTGATTTCTTCTGCTGAATATTTTTTCGCAGTCTCAAAGCCCCAGGACACAAACGCCTCATCTGCGTGGTGATGGTGCTCATCGTGGCCATGGTGATGCTCGTGGCAACCGCAGGTGCATTCCTCACCGTGTTCGTGGTGATTGTGTCCGTGATGATGGTGCTCATCGTGATCGTGGTGATGCTCGTGACAACCACAGGTGCATTCCTCGCCGTGTTCGTGGTGATGGTGTCCGTGATGATGGTGCTCATCGTGATCGTGGTGATGCTCGTGACAGCCGCAAGTGCATTCCTCGCCGTGTTCGTGGTGATGATGCCCGTGATGATGGTGCACAGCCTCCTGCATAAGCTCCTCTTCAAGCGTTCCCTTTTCAAATGCGCTCAAAATCTCTTCACTGCTGAGATTATCGAGATGCGTGGTAATTATATTGGCATCCTTGTTTATCTCGCGGATGATTGCAACCGCCTGTGCGACCTTCTCCTCGCTGGCCTTGTCTGTTCTTGTCAAAAGAATGCAGCCCGAATTCTCTATCTGATTCTCATAGAATTCGCCGAAGTTCTTTCTGTATATTTTGCATTTCGTCGCATCAACAACTGTGATGCAGGAATCAACGCATATATTTTCATCATTCGTATTGCTTACCGCCGAAATAACATCGGAAAGCTTGCCGACGCCCGAGGGCTCGATTATGATTCTGTCAGGGCTGTAGGTTCTGACGGTTTCAGCAAGCGCAGCCGTGAAATCACCGACGAGGCTGCAGCAAATGCAGCCTGAATTCATTTCAGTAATCTCGATGCCTGATTCCTGCAGAAAACCTCCGTCCACACCGATTTCTCCAAACTCATTTTCAATCAGAACGAGCTTTTCACCCTTGAACACATCGCCGATAAGGCGCTTTATAAAAGTTGTTTTGCCTGCACCCAAAAATCCTGATATTATATTTACCTTTGTCATTTTAAAACCTCTTTCCATAAGTCAGCTCAAATTAACTGATTTTACCACGACATCATCCGCAAAGCAAGCAGAAAAATGCCGATGTTCTTTTCCTATCTTCCTATTGCTGCTATCGAGCGCTTTACAAGGCGCTTGAAATCAGCGCCGACTCTGTCTGCAGTTTCCTTTACCTCTTCGTGAGTCAGCGGTACCAGGCTCAGCCCCGCCGCCATATTCGTTATACAGCTGATTCCGCAAACCGAAAGCCCCATATGCCGCGCTGCCATCGCTTCAATGGCGGTGCTCATTCCGACGGCATCAGCGCCAAGTGTCTCATATGCGCGGATTTCCGCAGGTGTTTCATAGTTGGGCCCCGTTGTCTGAATATACACTCCCTCACAAAGCGCGATTGAGAGCTCTTTTGCACTCTCCCTGATTATATCACGCAGCTTCTTCGTATATATCTCGCTCATATCCGGGAAACGCAGGCCGAGCTCGTCTATATTTCCGCCTATCAACGGAGACGGAACGAGGCTTGAAATGTGATCTGTTATCATCATCAATGCCCCTTGAGCAAAGCTCTTGTTTATGCCTCCTGCTGCATTCGTGAGAAACAGCGTCTTCGCGCCGAGAAGCCCCATAAGGCGAATCGGCATAACGACATCGCGCACGTCATATCCCTCATAATAGTGAACTCTTCCCTGCATTATGACAACAGGTACATTCTCTATATTTCCAAAAACAAATCTTCCTTCGTGCCCTGCAACCGTCGACACAGGAAATCCCGGAATTTCACTATATCTCACTGTTGCTTCAACATCAATTTCATCCGCAAGCGCACCAAGCCCCGAACCGAGCACGAGCGCGACCTCGGGAACAAAGCCCGTCTTTCCTCTTACATAGGAAAGAGCAGTTTTCAGCTTTTCGTATACCTCTGACATTCATATCACCTCTTTCTTTATTATCTCACTCTGCGAAGAAAAAGTCAACAACGCGGAAGCAAAAACGGCATTGCCGAAGCAATGCCGTTTTCATTTTCAGAAGATTGGTTTATTTGTAGTTGAGGTATGCAGCTTCATAAATTGCAAGAAGCTCTGCAATCGGAAGAGCCTTAAGCTCTTCCTGGAAAGCATCCCATTCTGAAAGCGGACGCTGACCGATAACGAACTTCATAAGGTTTTCTTCAACAGTCGTCTTGAGGGATGTGTCATAGTCAGCAACGATTTTGCTGTCTTCAGCAGAAAGCTCCATATAAAGTGTCGGATCGAGTTGCGGATATGTATTCTCAAGCATAAAGTCTGTCGTTGCAGCCTGCTCTGCGGAGATGGATGCATCGATCATAGCCGGGTCAACACGGAGGTATGTACCGATTGTCTTGAAGCCATAGAGAGTGTTGATGTTCTCACCTTCGCCCTCGCCGATGAACTTTCTCTTTCCATCAACGACTTCATAGGTTTCGCCCTCTTTACCCCAGCTTACCAGCTCAGCACCTTCGTCTGTGTAGAACCAGTTGAGGTATCTCATAGCGTTTGCGATTGCGCCTGCATCGCCTGTGTTCGGAATAGCAAAGCCTGTCGGGTCGTTGGTATACTTGTTGACAAGCTGTACACCGATGCCGTTTGTGGACTTCGGCGGCTTCATTGCAGCGATTGTGTATGCGGGATTCTTAGCACGTGCAATGTTGTTGAAGAAGTCGATACGGACCTGATATTCCGGCATAATAAAGCCGCGGTCTGTGGATACGAGCTCCTGCCATGTCGCTGTGTTGATTGTGAAGAAGTCTGACGGGATGAGAGCTTCATCGACCATCTTCTTGAAGAACTCGACCATCTCGAGCATAATTTCGCTCTCAGCTGCGCCATAGCTCCACTTCTCGTTTTCAAAATCATAGTATGCGTTATAATGGAAGTTGGGCTTCCAGGAAGAACCTATGACATTGAAGTTTGCAAGACCTGAGCGCACGCAGAACGGATAGGACTCAGGATAGAGCTCCTTGAGCTTTTTGCTTACATTATAGAGATCGTCAATTGTCTCGGGAGTTGCAAGACCGTGCTGATCAAAGATATCCTTGCGGTAGAGCCAGCTGCGGACGTTTGTTGAACGCTCCATACCATAGATAGGCGCATAATATACCTTACCGTCTGCAGCCTTACGTGTGTTTCTCATCCACTGATCCTTTTCCGGAAGTCCATCCCAGAATGCGTTGTAGTCCGGAAGGAACTCTGCATAGTCATCAAGTGCGACAAATGCGCCCTGATCTGCATAATCCGCAAATCCGGAGGGCTTGCCCTGGAATCCGAATACATCCGGAAGTGAATCCTTGCTTGCCATAAGAAGCGGGAACTTTGTTCCAAAGTCAGAAGACGGAATAGCGCTTACATTGATGGTTCCGCCAATGCCTTCGCGGATATATTCCCAAACCTTCCAATCCTCTTCATATGGCCATGAAGCATGGCTTGCAATTACCACATCGATAACTGCATCGTCCGGAACCTGCTTGCCTTCGGGGATGTCATAAGAGACCTCGCCGCTGATGCCTGTGCCGCCACCTGTGCAGGCAGCAAGAGAAAGCATCATCACAAGCGCAAGTAAAAGTGCTGTGAGTTTTTTCATAGTTGTGTTTCCTCCTTAAATTTGCATGTGTCTCATGCTTTATAAAGTATATTATAATCAAATAATTGGTGGTTGTCAATCAAACAAGTTATATTCCCGTAATATTTTTTAACACAATCGCAACAGTTGAAATTCAATTTTTGTTGCCAAAAAAGGCGGAATCTGTTAGAATATATCTTAATCGATTTACAGGAGTTTTCAAATCTTATGGAGAATGATTTTAAAAAAAGACTGCTGGACTTATCCGACAGAACCTTTCGCAAAAACATAGCCTGCGCGACTGCTTTTCTCGACCCGGCAGAGCTTGCAGCCGCACACATTATCACACGCGCTGACAAGCAGGCAAAGACATTGTTTGTCGGCGGTTATCCCGGTGCTGAACGCAAACGGCTCTTTTTCCTTCCCGATTATCTCGAAGAAGAGTTTTTTCCATATGATGAGTATATCTCGGCGATATATGCAAAATGCCCATTCGGAAGCCCGACCCACCGCGACTGGCTCGGCTCTTTGATGGGGCTTGGGATAAAGCGCGAAACGCTTGGTGATATACTCGTCTGTGGTGATTTCGCATATATCATATGCACGCCGCAGATAGCTCCGTTCATTTCCGAAAATCTCACAAAAATAGGGCGCTTCGGCGTCAAGTGTGAAATATGCTCACTTTCTGATATCAAAGCTCCGGAGCCTGAATTTGACACGGTAACGGGAACCGTTGCTTCACTTCGCGCAGATGCGCTGACCTCACTTGCTTTCGGAATATCACGCACAGCTGCTGCAGAGCTCATCCGCGACGGCAGGCTCTCGCTAAACCATATCGAGCAGACAAATCCCGCCGCTGAAATCAGCGAAGGCGACCTTCTCTCGCTCCGCGGCTATGGCAGAGCAAAGCTTTCCGCGCTTGGCGGCACGAGCAAGAAGGGGCGGCAGTTTATAACATTCTATGTGTTTTCAAAGAAATAAAAATGTGTTTTCAAAGAAATAAAAAATCGGCACGGTTTAAAACCATGCCGATTTTATTGTTTTTAGCCGTTTACGTTGCTGTAGTTTCTTTCATAGATTGCGAGGAGATCGCCGATCGGAAGCTTCTCAAGCTCTTCCTGGAAGCTATCCCACTCAGTGAGCGGACGCTGACCGATGATGAACTTCGTAAGGTTCTCTTCAACAAATGTGTTGATTGATGTGTTATAGTCAGCAGCTGCTGCGCTATCCTCAGATGAGAGCTCCATATAAAGTGTCGGGTCGAGATTCGGGTAGATGTTGGAGATAATGAAATCTGTTGTTGCAGCCTGCTCTGCAGAAATACCTGCATCAATGCACTCCGGATCTATACGGATGTAAGCACCGATTGTCTTGAAGCCATAGAGAGTCTGCGCATTGTCAGCTTCGTTCTCAACGATGAACTGACGCTTGCCGTCAACGATTTCATATGTCTCGCCTTCCTTACCCCATGAGGTAAGCTCTGCGCCTTCATCGGAATAAAGCCAGTTGATGTATCTCATTGCGTTTGCAATTCTTCCGGCATCACCTGTGTTGAGAACTGCATAACCGGACGGATCCTGATTATACTTGTTTGTCATATTGATGCCCATTCCGTTGTCAACGCGCGGCGGCTTCATAGCTGTGAGGTTGAAGTCAGGATACTGTGTCCGTGCCATACCGTTGAAGAAGTCGATACGGACCTGATACTCAGGCATAATGAATCCGCGGTTTGTGGAGACAAGCTCCTGCCATGTGGATGTGTTGATTGTGAGGAAGTCTGCCGGAACAAGGCCTTCGTTTACCATCTTGTTGAAATAGGTTACGATGTCAAGCATAAGGTCGCTCTCTGTTGCGCCATAGCTCCACTTCTCATTTTCGAAATCATAGTATACGTTATAATGGAAGTTAGGTTTCCAGGAAGCACCCATAACGTTTATGTTCTGGAGACCTGAACGCACGCAGAACGGATAGGACTCAGGATAAAGCTCCTTGAGCTGCTTTGATACTTCATAAAGACCATCCATTGTTTCCGGAACCTGGAGGCCGTGTTTGTCAAAGATATCCTTGCGGTAGAGCCATGTGCGCATATTTGTGTAGCGCTCAAGACCATAGGTCGGTGTGTAGTATACCTTGCCGTCAAATGCAGACTTGCGGATGTTCTTCATCCAGATTTCGTTTTCCGGAACGCTATTCCAGAATGCATTGTAATCCGGAAGGAATTCTTCATAATCATCGAGCGGAAGGAATGCGCCCTGCTCACAATAGTCAGAGAAGGATGCCGGCTTGCCCTGGAATCCCATAAGATCCGGGAATTCATCGGGAGCTGCCATAACGAGCGGGAACTTTGTTGCAAAGTCTGTTGCCGGAACAGCGTTCACGTTGATAGTACCGCCAACGCTTTCGCGGATGTAGTTCCATACAGCCCAGTCTTCCTGATAGGGCCAGGATGCATGGCTTGCGATTGTTACATTGAGAACTGCGTCATCGGGGATCTGCTTACCTTCGGGAATGTCATAGGACACTTCACCGCTGATCTTTGTACCGCCGCCACCTGAGCAGGCTGCAAGCGCAAACATCATAACGAGTGCGAGAACAAGTGCGATAATTCTTTTCATTTGGTTATCCTCCTTTAATTTACATGTTCACATGTATGTATTAATTTTACTAAAAATCGACAAATATGTCAATCTAAATTCCGGCAAACTTCCCAAAGCGCGCAAGATATTACAAAAAAACAGCAAAATTTTTCAGATTGCATTTTTCGCATATCCGACAAGCTCTGCAATCGCAGCTCTGTCCGTCATATCCTCGCTTGTATCACACAGCTTTATAAGAAGCTTTTCCATATCCGTCGGGTTGGTTTTCGCCGTCATAATCTTCTTCAGCGTTTTAAGCGCCGCACGATGAGGAAGCGAAAGCTCCTCGATTATCATCTTTCCGGGGAAGTTGAATACTTTTATTTTCGAAAGCATTTCGGGCTTGAAATTCTTTTCAACAACAAGCTTATCATAATATTCGCGATATTCCGGAGGAGTCAGCCCCGTTGAAAACACGATAAGCTTTTTCCCTTCAAGCTTTTCGATATTTTTTGTTATCAGGCTCACACCTGCAATCACCTCGGCATAAAGCCCACCGCCGCAGATTACAGTATCATACGGCAAAAGCGCATCGACCTTCATTCCCTTTGCATCGTGCGCCTCACAGCCGAGTTCTTCCGCAATCCATTCGGCATACTGCTTTGTAGAGCCGTATTTCGATCTGTATATTACGATTGCGCTCATATTTTTCCTCCTCATATAAGCTTTGATATTTCAGATATTTACTGTCGCGATATGGGGTCTGTGATCGGAGGCGACAATTTCAGGGATATCTGCCGAAACAACCTCCACATCAGGACTTACAAAAAGATAATCAATTTTCCGCTGAGGATTATCCGAGGGAAAGCTCAGCAAAGGTTTATCAAAGCAGTCTGCAGTGTCCTTCATTCTCGCTCTTATGGGATTTAAAACCTCATTTTCCGGAACAACATTGAAATCGCCCATGAGAATACATTTTTCATCCTCGAGATTTTCCACCACAGTCTCCACTGCGTTTTTCTGCTCATCGGGATTTAATCCAAAATGAATTACCAGAACAGTTACTCCACCTTCAAGCTTTGCCTTGAGCAAGCAACGTGTTTCATATGTTCCACCTTCTGTTCTTGATTCAGGATCGGGAACAGGGGTTGTTTCTGCGCTCAGTATCGGAAGCTTTGAAAGAAGCGCATTTCCGTATGAATACTTATCATTGACAACTATTGCTCCGGGAAAATAATGATGCTTAAGCTCTGTCAACTCAGAAAGAATGGCTGCCTGGTTATCATATTCGCTTGCCGGTGCGCTGTTACGCATTTCATTGAGTCCCACAATATCGGGGTTCACCTTCTTTATTGCATCTGCCATAATCTGATAATCTATTTTCTGCTCAATAAAATTAAGACAATGCTGGGTGTTAAAAGACATAATCTTCATTTTTCGTTTCCTCCGTCAAATAGCAATTTTCTTTATAATTTGGGCAATGCTCTTATTGCCGATTTAAAATCCTCCAAAGTATTCGCCTTTCGTATTGCCTTGATAAGCTTTTTCTCCTCAGGGAAGTTACGACCGGCATATATCCATATTTCCTTCAGCTTATGCAAGGTGAAAACATCAGAGCCGAGAACCTTTCTGTATTTCTCCGAAAGTCTCTCGGAAAACTCCACAAGCTCTTCGGTCGAAAGCCTCTCTCCACCTCGGATTTCTCTGAAAAGCGCAGGATTCATAACAGCCCCTCTGCCGAGCATCACACCTGAAACATCCGGGAACTGCTCTGAAATCTTTTCATAATCCTTCACCATACAGATATCTCCGTTATAGCAAAGGGGATTTTTTGATATATTATATGCAAAAGCAAAGCTTTCAAGACTTGCACTTCCGTTATAGAGCTCTTCCCTTGTTCTCGGATGAACGGTAAGCTCAGAAACAGGATAGCGGTTATAGATTTCCATAAGGCGCGCAAACTCATCGTGAACCGAATATCCGACGCGCGTTTTGACGGAAATTTTCATATCACTTTCCGAAAATATTTTATGAAAGAATTCATCCATCGCATCCGGATATTGCAGAAAGCCGGAGCCTCTGCCCTTTCGCACAACAGTGCCTGCAGGGCATCCGATGTTGATGTTGATTTCATAATATCCAAGCGACTTTATTTTTTCGCAGAATTTCAAAAAGGATTCTGCATTTGAGGTAAGCACCTGTACTTTGAGCTTTTCTGTGGTATCATTTTCGGGAAGAATATCACGCATCCCCTTGCGGCTCACCTTTTCAAGGTCGCTCGGATTTATAAAAGGCGCAAAATACGCATCCACGCCTCCGAACATTTCGGCGTGAGTGTTTCTGAAGGTATATGTGGTTATCCCCTCGAGCGGAGCAAAATAAAGCTTCATTTATTCCCTCTTCTTATGTAGTATACAGTGTCAATTCCCGGTCCTCTGTCATCTTTAAGGGTTGCATAAAGCTCGAAACCGTGTTTTTCAAGCACGTGGAGATGGGCAGCATTGCCCGACCAGGTTCTTGTCGCAACATTCTTTCCGGGATTTTCATCGATTATCGCCTGATAAAACCGCTGCATAGCGCCGTGACCGCGACATTCCGGAGTTACTATTGCAGTGCTTGCATACTCAGCAACAAAGCTTTCATATCCCTCAACATCGACAACGTGGTCCGGTATGTATGACATAAAACCTACTATTTTCCGATCAAGAAGTGCAAGCACGAATTTATAGTTCAGTATTTCATTGAAATATACTACAGGTCCTTCTTCGTTAAGCTCGAGTATTCCGCTCGGTATCTTTTTGAATGCGCTGTTTCTCGCAGAAAGAGGTGGGATAAACTCGCGGTCATAAGCCTTGAGAAGCTCCCATATCCCCTTTTTCTGTTCCTCATCAAGCACATCCACGGAAACGATTTCCAATTCCATATTGCTTCCTCCATTCTATGCAATAGCTTTTTGTTTTTTCAGAAGTCTTTCAATTCTCGGTCGGTTATATCGCTGAATAACGATGAACTGCGCATCAAAAAGCATCGCCGCAAATGCGGTTATAGCGAATATCCAAAGCTCACCCCACAACAGCGCAAACAAAAGCGTGGTAAGCGATATGAGCTCGTTTATCCAGTGATCGCATTCCGCCTTTGACATTGTATTCGCGACTTCTTCGAGCGAATAGTCGCGCAGTGAGAAAAGCTCGGGGTTATATGTCAGCGCCTTGTCCTTCCATTTTTTCACGCGAAGCAGTTCATAGAGCCGCTTTTCAAACGGAAGCGGACGGAACCATCTTTGCGTATGCTTTATTTTGAAAAGCTTTGTGACGTTGCCCATAATGAGGCGAAGCCATAGGTGATACATCGCAGTGAAGCAGGTCACACCTATCCACAAGACTGCTCCGTTTTTTGTTATATTGCCATAATAGAGCGTAAATGTGACCGCCGCCGTTATTGCACACACGGCAATCACGCAATACATAAATATCGCAGGCCCGCTCGGCCTTGTCTTTTTCATATTCATGCCCGAAGCTTATCCTTTGCGGCATTGACCGTGAGCGCATAGGCGCTGTTGCAGAGGCCGAGTATTGCCGAAAGTATGAAAAGGAGCTCGATTCCGAGCGCATACCATATCCAGCCGCCGAAAAGCGCAATGAAGATCGTTATGACGTGGTTTATCGAAACGCCCGTTGAAATCGTTGCCTTGACCTCTTCCTCCGTGTCGGACAGATCCTGGACATAGAGGTTTGACGCCATTGATGCAAGGGATATAATCGCATCGAGGATATAGTTTATGCAACAGACGATGAATGCAATATGCATCGGGAACAGACGGTGTGCAAAGCCATAGAAGAAGCATACCACGACGAGGATGATCGTGTCTGCAACCATAACCACCTTATAGCCAAGCTTATCTATGATCCTTCCTATAAGCGGTGAACACAAGAAGCAAGCTATTGCAGAAACTGCAAAAAGAAGGCTCATTGTTGCGGCATCTGCGCCGTATTGCTTGACGAGAACGAACGGCCCGAAGGTGAGGAACACCTGCTTTCTCGCACCGTAGAACATTTCAAGCATATAGTATTTCATATATTTTTTGTGGAAATAAAGGCGGCGTTTGTTCTTGTCTGTCTCGCTCTTTCCGCTTATCTTCATCGAGAAGAAAAGGCTTATCGCAGCGAGCGCCGCCGCAACATAGAAAAAGACGGTGTATCTGCCGTTGCCCGACATAAACGTGAATGCGAGTATTATGACGAGATAACCGAGAAGCGTTCCTATCTGGTTTACGGAGGTCTGCGCACCGAGCGCCGCGCCGCCGTTGCCTTGCTTTGCATATTTGAGCGAAAGTGTGCTCTTCATTCCTATCTGAATATGCTCGCCGACGGAATACATACAGAGCGCAAGCGTTGCGATGATTTTCGTCTGCGGAAGAGCCGCGTGCATAAGCATACCGACGAGCATTATGAGAGCGCCTGCCTTATAGAGGCTCTCTGCCGACAGCATATAGAACGCCGCGAGAATGAAGACGAGAAGAATCCCCGGAAGCTCGCGGAAGAATTCTGTCACGCCCTTGCCGCGCTCCGCTATCTGCACAACATCGACGAGGAAGTTATCAAACATTCCTTTATAAATACCGTAAGAAATGCCCGTTATGAGAACGGAAAGCAAAAACATTTTAAAGCCCGAGTTTTCCTCAAAGACTCCTTTGATTTTCAGAATTGGATTTTTCATATATCTTTATACCTCTTACATTATATTCTGTATTATCATCTCAAAAAGACCGGCAGGCATCAAAAAAGTATATGGTGCCGTTACTATTGAAAGAACAAGTGCCAATTTCTTTTGAATTTCTTCCGGAATGTCCGTTTTTGAAAAACTGTGCTTTTTGTTGAATCGATATATATAATATCCCGCAACCGCGATTCCCAAAGCGGTTATTATAAATGCAAAAACATTACCAAACGGATTGTAATCCACATTCAATCTTATATCATTAAGATAACTTATGTCGAAAATTTCTGTGGCAATCGTCAGAAGCGTGCTTGAAACAAAAATAAATGCCACACCGATCAAGTCTGCGAGGAAACCATATCCCCACACCTTCCAAATCGTCTTTTTATGCTTCTTTATGATTTCGTTTGCATTAAGTTTCCATGCCGTTATAATCACTACCAATGAATCGATTATCAAATTCAACACTGCCGCAACGATCACAAACGGCGGCAATAACCACATCAGCCAAAAAGGAAAAATCAGATTATACAGTCTGCCTTTTTTCATAACAACAACCTCTTACACTTTCTTTTTGTCACTTAACTGAATGAATATACCGAGGACGATTACGCCGAGACCGAGAAGTGAATTGATGTTGAATGGCTCACGAAGGACAAGAGTTGTCCACACAAGCGAGAGAAACGGCGTTATGTAGGCAAGATTGGAAATTTTTGCCGTGTCGCCGATTTTCAATGCGATTGCCCAGAAGGTAAATGCGATTGCATTCGTGAATATTCCCATCCACGCAAGCCCCGCCGTCTGCACGAGATCAAGGCGAATGCTTCCTTTTGTCGCGATGATATAGATGAGACCGACAACCGTCGCCGCAAAATAGAATATCATCATACTGAAATATTTGTCATAGTCAACCTTTTTATTGAGCGAGGAGAATAGTCCGTAGGACACGGCGGCGATGACGCAGAATGCCGCACCCGTCAACGTATCCTTTCCGATTGCGAGAAGATTTCCGTTTGCCGTCACGATGATGACACCTGCAAACGAGAGAAGAATTGCAACCGTCTTTCGCGCCGTCATCTTTTCGCCGAGCAGGAAGCACGCCGACACGACCGACATTATCGGCCAGAGGTAGTTTATAATAAACGCCTGCGATGCGTCCATACGGTCGATTCCCATATAGAGGAACAGATGGTATATGAATATGCCGAGAATCCCTATCCCCGACATTTTGAGATAGTCGAGCGGCTTGAAGCTCTTAAAAAGCTTCATATTACCCTTGAAAATGTTTGTGATAAGCAGATAAAGAAATGCAAAGCAGGAGCTTAGAAAAGTTATCTGCATACTGTCAAGGCTTCCGAGCAAAAGCTTAGAAATTGTCGCAATGGTTGACCAGCAAAGTATGGCAAACCCTGCATATATGTATTCTTTTTTCATTGGTATTCTCCTTTGTGGTGAGCGAATCGATGATAATGCACCTCGTAAACACACAAACTGCACTTCTGGCATTCACTTCATATTGATAGTACGCTGTATCTATTCTGCAATCAGATAAATCATTTTATCATCAAAACAAATGCTTGCTGTATGATTATAAATTTGAATCATATCTTCCATCCTATCTATAAATACACGCGTTTCCGGATTGCTTATTTCAGCAAACGCAGCAATTACACTCATTTCAATCTCTTTTGCATTTGATTCTATATTATTGCCGCTATCTGCCAAAAATTCATCGACTTTACCTTCCTTTACAAAAGGAATGCTCCCAATGAGTTTTCCGACAGCTTTGCTTGCAGTTCCAATTCCTTTAAGTATATTTGTTTCAACAGAGACTTCGCTTATTTTTTCAAGATGAATCGAGCATTTATCAAACAAATCTCTATATGCCGAGGAGAGATTTTCGATTTCTTTTCTGATTCCAGCAATATATTCTTCATCGAAATTACCACTCAGCATAATTTCCATCATAGATGCCATCGAAAATATATACAAAGAAAGTCTGTAATATTTAAACTTTTTCAGCAGCTCCTCAAGTGTTGATTTCACCCGACTTTGTACTACTACAAACTTCTTTGAGCCGAGCATCTCCACAACCTTTTTCTGATAAACGTTTATATTCTTGCGTGCAGTTCTTTGAATATCCAACACCAACTTGTGATTACTTGCTACGAAATGCGCATTGTCCCAATTCAGCTTATACTTTGAAATGATGTTACATAGCGTTTCAACATCCGCTTCTATTTCAGATTCTTTTTCGATTTCCAAGAAGGAAAGTATTCGCTTCTGCATTTTTTCGATTTCACCAAGCTTCTGTTCAATCGAGAATAACGCAACAGCCATCATCATTGTCGCCGGATTAATTGCAGCTACAGACTGCGTTGTTGCAGACAAAGGTTCAGCAGGCTGTAGCTGTACGGCCTTTGATGTACCATCTGCCTTTTTTAGCCATCCCCATAAATTACCGTTTTTAGCAACTTTCAACGTATCCGTAGCCGCTTTATTTGCTACTCTATAAAGACCAGATGTATTTATAATTGTAGTTTGCGTAACAGTTCTGAGGGCTGGAATCAATGACGAAACACCTGCACCAAGTGTAGCCAACTCCGCAATAGGAATACTTAATGTTTTCTGTTCTGAAATCTCTCTACGAGCTTCAAATAACAACCCATCAGCTATTTCTAATATACTTTTGTCTACTTCCGGCTGTGTAAGTTGTGGATCAGGTATCTCAATAATTTCTGTCATAAACATTCCCCTCCCAAAGTACGTTTCACTATAATCTATCTATTCATTCCGATAGAACAGTATCAACCTCTTGTCTTGCGTTTCAGAAGCTTAGAAATTGTCGCAATGGTTGACCAGCAAAGTATGGCAAACCCTGCATATATGTATTCTTTTTTCATTGGTATTCTCCTTGGATTTTATTCTGTCACATATTTTCGGTTATATATTCATCCTTCCTGTCCTATTGCCAACACAAAAGGCGAAGAGTAGTCCACATCTCCAACGGCAAACGATGTGATGCCCAAGCTACCTTCAAACGGAGCTTCAAAGTTTCCGTGAGATACTCCGCTGATAGCTCCATCCTTTGTCAGCGCATACACAGAGTATCCGAAATTCCCGTCAAGGCGCTTTGTCGGCAACGAAGCTTCTCCGCATGAAACACCTTTGATTTTCCCGGTTCTGTATTCCGACACTGTTCCGTCGCGATGGACAAGATACAGCTCCTCACATTCGCTTCCAGTCGGGAAAACATCAACAATATCGGAAAAATCATCAAGATTTTTATATTTTTCTCTGCAGTTTGCACCTGCACACAAAACTTTTCCTTCTTCGGTTATTCCGAATATGGAGTTCTGCGTCCCCGTGACGATCCGTCTAATTTCCTTCCATGACAAAACCTCGCTGTAATCCTTGCGGCAATAATCACCAAGCGCGGCATAATGAACATTCCCGTCACCGTCAAGCGCAAAGAGAGAATCAGATGCTTCTACCTGCACAATATTTTTCCATTCCTTGACAGCGGCGTTCAGAGCTTCAAAAAAAGTTCCCGTGACTTCACACATAAAACGCGCCGCACGCTTTGCAATAAGGCAGGTTCCGTCCTCAACAAGACCTATAGCCAATCCATCCGCCCACTTGCTTATCGAAATTTGATTTACTCTCGTCCAATATTCGGTTCTTGCCGCCTTTGATTCGTCTTTTATTTTCTGCAATACAGCCCCATCGTCGGTAATTGCCATTATACAGCCTGTACCTGCATAAACACTTTTTATAGGAAACTTTTCCCAATCACTCATATCAAAAGGCATATTGGATGTATAAAGAAGTTTTTTCATATTCGTCTCCCATCTCTACTCCGCAATAACCGGGTTGCCGCCGGCATCAAGAGTTATAAGCTTCATATCAGGTCTTGCCCCTGTTATTTCCCCGAGATCTCCACAACAGCTTGTAAATGAATTATATACATAATCCGCAGAAAAGACAAAGTTCTCAGCATTTTTAACACCTTCGCTTGTCAGCCATCCGTCATTTTTTGCGACAAGCTCTTCTATACCTTCGAGGCAGACGCAGGAAATTCCGCGATATCCTTCTCCATTCTGAAAGCGGCCTTTCACGTTTGAATCTATATTGAACGATTGCAGGTCTTCGCTGAAGAAAATATGCTGCTTCTGCCAGAAAAGATTTTCGTCCCCATAGGATAAGTAATCCTCGTGCTTAAAAAAGCAATAGGGTGAATGTCCATGGATGATGCAGGCGCGATTTTTCAGAAGCTCCGCCTCATCCGGCCAGCTGTGCCAATATGATTTCTGCGAATACAATCCGTTTCTCGACCACATAATCTGTCTGAGCGGCGCATCATATTGAACGCACACATCATCAAGCTTATATGAGAAAACAGCCTGCTGCGGATTTTTCGCCATATCCTTGTTTATAAGCTCAAAGGCTTTCGAAACCATCCCGGCGTGGACGATATAATAGTTCAGAAGCTTTCCGCGGATAACTATAATGTCCGGGAGGTTTTCCAATGTATAGGTCGGATTCAATTCCCTTTCGTGATTTCCCCTGATCATATGAAATCCTGCAGCGTCACAATCGGCTTCATAATATGTTGCCATATAACGAAGCAGCTGCTGCACATAACCGCCTGCGTTGTAGTCTCCGACAAAATATATATGATCCTTTTCCGGGTCAAATTTGATTTTTTCCATCAGTGCCTGAAGCGTTGCCACCTCGCCATGGGTGTCGCCGACAACAAATCTGAGTCCGTCAGGATAGCGGCTTCGCAAAGCATCGATGTTATCATCGTCTTTTACAACTATTCTTTTATTTATATCCACAATAAATTTCTCCTGTTTCTGCCGGAGTCTTCGCGACTTAATATGTTATTTCTTTTCTAATTTCCATATGGCGTTTGATGTATGATAAGTATGTGTGGACACATCATCCAATATGAAAATATGCGAATTGGGTTTCTCGCTGTTTCCATCCCAACGCTGCAGATCAAGATAAAAGCCGATTATTATGTCCTCGTCAAAAATGGCTTCCGACAAATCCAATGTGTGAACATCAATCACATATTCCGTTCTGTCACAACCTCCATCAGTGTCTGCCAATACGGTAACCTCGTGTTCTACAGTCATCCGCCACATATCCGATACCTTTTTCAGTATTCTTTCATGATTTGTTGTTGTATGATAATCCGAAAAAAAGCATCGCTTATCATCTATTATTATTGCGCCCGGTATCATTTTTTTACTCAAGTTATAATGTTTACCCACAACAGCTTACACTCCTTATATCTTTCAGTTCTTACAGTTTCGGTCGTGATAACAGAACAACAGTCTCAACATGTTTCGTTCTCGGAAACATATCGACAGGCTGGACAGAGACCGTCTTATAGCTTCCGTCCTCTTCAAAAACCTTCAGGTCGCGTGCCAAAGTTGCCGGATCGCAGGAGACATATACAACCGTTTCGGGCGACATTTTCTTGATTTCCGCGATCACTTCAGGGGAAAGCCCTTTTCGCGGCGGATCAACGACGATTGCATCGGGCTTTTCTCCTCGGTTTGCGAGAAGTGCCGCCGCTTCTCCTGCATCTGCGCAGATAAACTCTGCGTTTGTTATTCCGTTAAGCTCTGCATTTTTCTTTGCATCCTCAATCGCCTGCGGCACTACCTCGACACCGATTACACGCTCGGCACGTTTTGCGAGGCTCAGTGTTATCGTTCCGATTCCGCAATAGAGGTCGAGAATATATTTTGCGCCATTCTCAAGCGCAAGCCCTGTTGCAATGTCATAGAGCTTTTCCGTCTGCGCGTGGTTTACCTGATAAAACGCGGCAGGTGAAATCGAAAATTCAATGCCGCAGAGCGTGTCGCGAAGCGTTTTATCTCCCCAGAGCGTTATATATTTATCGCCGAGGATTACGTTGGTGTTTTTGCTGTTGATATTGAAAATAATGCCACAAACCTCCGGGCATTTCTCTCTGATGCTTTCAACAAGCTTGTCCGTATTTTTCGGAGCTTTTGTCACAACAAGCGTAAGCAATGCGCCACCAACACCGTTTCTGACATATATATGGCGCAAAATTCCGGCGCCGCTCTTTTCGTCATATGATGTGACCGCACACATTTTCTGCCACCCGTGTACAACAGCGCGGATTCTGTCGGCCAGCTCGCTCTGAATGAGACAGCTCTCCGATGGCACTATATCGTGACTTCTCGGGCGATAGAAGCCGCTTACACAATCCTTCCCGACAGGAAACTGCGCCTTATTGCGATAGCGCAACGTGTTTTCCGAGCCGATTATCGGAAGCACAGGCGCCGAAACCTTTGCTATCCTCTCAATACAGGAACGGACGTGCTCTTCCTTGACGGAAAGCTCCTCATCATATGACATATGCCACATCGTGCAGCCGCCGCATTTTGGATAGTATTCACACTGAGACTCGATTCTCTCCGCAGATTTCTCTATAACGCGAATAAGCTTTGCATATGCAAAGCTTTTTTCGACCTTCAATATCATTATTTCACACGTCTCTCCGCGAAGAGCCTGCGGAACAAACACCGCCATTCCATCAATCCGCGCAATTCCTGCACCCTCAGAGGTATAGCCTGTGATTTCCACAATATGTATATTTCCCTTTTTCATCTTTTTCCTCGCTTAATTATAAAAAGGATAGCAATCGGAACCGATATAAGAAACGAAACCAGCAACCACGGCATTTCCGCAAATTTTTCCATAACGAGACAGAAAACATCAGGGCTCAGAAATACAGAAAGCCCCACAACAGCAGCTGCAACCGCCGAAACAAGCACAGCGCCTGCCGCAACATCCTTCGCTTTGCGGATATTCAGATTATATTCCTCTGTCACTGCATCGCACAGATTTTCAATCGCTGTGTTTATCAGTTCTGCCGAAAGCACAATTCCAAAGCACAGAACAAAGCGCGAAACCTCCGCTCTGCCAACCTCCCCTATAACAGAAAAGAAGATGACATATATCATCATACAGATATGTACTCTGAAATTGCGTTCACCGCCGATTGCCGCTGCAATTCCGCGAAACGCATTCGCAAAGCTTGCTATAAAGCTCTTTATCCCGCGCTTCACGTCGCTTTACCTCCCGATTCCCAATGCGCTGAGGATTTCCTCCTGGCGCGAGAAATGGAGCTTTTCATCCTCCTCGCCCTTCTCGTGGTCATATCCGAGAAGGTGAAGTATACCGTGCGTTACAAGAAATGCAAACTCGCGCTCCTCGCTGTGGCCATATTCCTCTGCCTGAGCCTTTGCGCGATCGGCGGATATGACAATATCACCGAGCATAACCGCACCTGTTGATGCGTCTATCTCGAGCGGATTTACTTCTATTTTCTGCCCGGGCTGAAGCTCGAGCATCGGGAATGAAAGCACATCTGTCGGACGGTCAACACCTCTGTGCTCAAGGTTGAGCTCATGAATATTCTCGTCATCTGTTATCATCACGCAAACATCACAGTTCTGCTCGACGTTTTCCGCATCAAGCGCACCGTTTACAACGCGTGTTATAAGCTGTTCAAGTTTTTCATCCGGGGTTTCACAAACAACCGTTATGCTATGATCTGCCATTTTTATTTTCCCTTCTTATCTGCTGTATTTTCTTTTCTCTCTCGCGGTCTCGTTTTTCATATGCATTGATTATTCTCTGAACAAGGACGTGGCGCACAACGTCTTTCGATGTCAGCATACACATCGCCACATCCTCGATGCCGTCAAGCACGCGCATCGCATCGCGAAGGCCCGAGGTTTTTCCGTCAGGCAGGTCTATCTGCGTTATATCACCCGTTATGACGGCTTTTGAATTGAAGCCGAGGCGCGTGAGAAACATCTTCATCTGCTCCGGCGTTGTGTTCTGCGCCTCATCAAGAATTATAAATGAATCATCGAGCGTTCTTCCTCGCATATATGCAAGCGGCGCAACCTCGATTGTTCCGCGCTCCATATATCTCTGAAATGCCTCCGGACCTATCATATCATAGAGCCCGTCATACAGCGGCCTGAGATATGGGTCAACCTTGCTCTGCAGATCTCCCGGAAGAAAGCCGAGCTTTTCTCCTGCTTCTATGGCCGGGCGTGTCAGGATTATTCGGTTTATCTTCTTTTCGCGGAAGGCATTTACTGCGGCGGCAACTGCAAGATATGTCTTTCCCGTACCTGCAGGGCCGACGCCCAAAGTCACCGTGTTGTTCGCGATGGCGTTTATATAATCGCGCTGACCGATTGTTTTCGGCTTTATGGGCTTTCCTTTGACTGTGATGCATATGACATCGCGCGAGAGCTCTGCTATCTGCTCTTCCTTATTCTCCTCCACAAGCCCTATAGCATAGCGGATATTCTGCTCGTTTATTCCCTCGCCTCGCGAAGAAAGCACAAGCAGGCTTTCGATAACCCTCACTGCGCGGTCTGCGCGCGCCTCCTCACCGACGACCTTGAGCTCTGTATTGCGGTTCAGAACCGTTACTCCGAGCTCGCGCTCAAGGATGGCGATATTTTCATCAAACGATCCGAAAATATCTGTCATTTGTTCAAGTCTTTCAATGTTTATCGTGCGTTCTACCATAGCTTTTCAAATCACCTGTTTCTGAGCATTTCTCTTTTGATGCCTATTTTTTCGATATATTCTGCCCTGAGCGTTGCATAGGCAAACCTGTCATCGTGTGACGTTTCAAATTTTACATCGACAATTTCTCCGCTCTCCGGAGCATCGAGCCTTGCGTGGAGCCCATCACTCAAGCATATATACGCCGTTTCATCTGCCATATAAGCCTCACGTATCTCATACTCGCGCAAGGTCGCCTTCTCGAGAGAAATCGGCAGACGAATGCCTCCGAAAAATTCGAGGTCAGTTCTTTCTATTATTTTATCACACTTTGCATATGAAATTCCACTGTTTATATATAATTTTATTCTGTTATTGAATAATATTATTGTCCATACATTTTTCTCATCGCCGGTATACACCTTTTCAGCATATTTTTTAGGCATCCGCGCCGACATTCTTCTCCATGTCCGCGCACGGATATCCGCATCGGCGTGTGTGGTGACGGTGATACCGGCTCGCCCTGTGACATATCCGCTTGCAAGAAGCTGTCCCTTCACGACAGTTTCGCCGCGGACAACCTCCGCAGTGCCCGTCTTGACTGTTATGTCATATATGACCCCATCTTTCTCTGCTATGATGTCACACGGAGTTTCCTCCGGAAGAATCTCCGGCGGAAGTGTGCGCTTGCGCGCCGTAACATCTGCATGGGAGCCGTTGAAATTCACAGACACATATGCAAGCTCCGGCATATTGATAAGCACATTGTTCTTAAGCGCAGATATATCGATGCTGCGCGTATATGCACCGATCCTCAACCCTTCTTTTTCAAGCTCTTCTTTTAATTTTACTACATCAAGCCCCGAAAATCCATCTATATTTATCACCCACACAAAGCCCGTGAATATCCAGGCAACAATACAGAACAGCAGAAAGCCTGTAACCAACACGGCGCGTTTGCGGAAACGGTTTACGAAGAACGGCCAGCCTCGCTTCTCTGCTATGTGAACACGGCACATCGCCTTTCGCGCAATCGGCGGCAATTTCCTGAAATTCGCTACTGTCATCCTCACACGGAACATATCTATATCGAGCACTGTCATATCCCAGAATTCCAGACCTGCTCTTGCGCACAGATTGAAAAAGCGTTCCGGATATGAGCCGCGCACCTCTAAAAGCACGTTGCCGAGAAAAAAATTTATTATGCTTTGCAAGGCTTATCCTCCTGACCGCAAAAGCTTACCCCTTCTATCACTCCCGATATGCGCACTGCCTCTGCATTCATCGAAAGCACACCAAGCCGCGCACCGAGCACGCGCAGGCTTCCTTTTCCTATGTTGAGCAATATCTCATTCTCCCCCAGCTCTATAATCCCCTTATGGTTTTCGACAAGCAGCTCGCGGTTTCCGGTTATCTCTATGTGGAGAAGACCTCCTGTTGTATCCGCAGGAATATCAAAAAGATCTGCGGCGCGAACAAAAAAATTCTCCCGAGGCATATTTTGCTTCCCCCTTTCATTTAATTCTATTAAAGCGGCATCGGCTGTATGTTTAAAAAGCTTCAAACAATTTTCGCCTGATTTCTTCATCGTGCCGGGGATATAATAGAGTAGTTTTATTTTAAATATTACAGGAGGTGACGGGCAGTTGCTCTCTTTTTTCAGCGCAGTCAATTTTCTTATGTTCGTTTTCTTCACTTTGTTTTACTCATATCAGCTCGTATACGTATTTGTTTCTCTGTTGGGCAGAAAAAAGCCCTGTATTGCAAAACGCGAACACAGCTATGCGGCCATTATCGCCGCACGCAATGAGCAGGATGTTATTGTACAGCTTATCGAAAGCATAAAGCGGCAGAAATACCCCCACGCACTCTGCGATATATATGTTATCGCAGACAACTGCACCGATGACACGGCAGAGATTGCAGCAAATGCCGGTGCTTTTGTTTTTCGCCGTGAAAATAAGAACCTTGTAGGAAAGGGTTTTGCGCTCAACTTCGGATTTAAGCGGCTTGTTGAAATCGGCAGATTCTCAAAATATGACGGTTTTTTCGTGTTTGATGCAGACAATCTGCTCGATGAAAACTATATATCCGAAATGAATAAGGTTTTCGACTCCGGCTATAAGATAGTAACAAGCTATCGCAATTCCAAAAACTATGACACCAACTGGATTTCTGCCGGTTCTTCACTCTGGTTTCTGCGCGAATCAAAATATATCAATCAGCCGCGGATGATGCTCGGCCACAGCTGCGCGGTGTCCGGCACGGGTTTTCTCGTCTCACGCGATATTATCGAAGAAAACCGCGGCTGGCGCTATTATCTGCTCACCGAGGATATAGAGTTCTCAATCGACAGCGTTATACGGAACCAGAAGATCGGATACGCTGCAGATGCGATGCTCTATGACGAGCAGCCATATATCTTCCGCGACTCCTGGAACCAGCGCATACGCTGGTCAAAGGGTTTTTTTCAGGTCTTTGCGGCATATGGAAAAAGGCTCTTTCTGTCCATATTCAAAAACCGCAGCTTTTCCTCATATGATATGCTTATGACGATAATGCCTGCAATGCTTCTGACGGTTTTCGGCATCCTCTTCAATTCTTTCTTCCTTCTTTTTTCACTATTTTGTGAGCCGATGTTAAAAATCCTTGTCGCCGCTTCTGTCAGCGCTCTTTTTATGACATTTCTCAATTTTTATACGGTACTCCTCTTTTTCGGCATTGTTACAACTGTCACCGAATGGAAAAAAATCAATGCTCGACCATATAAAAAGGTAATCTATACATTCACCTTTCCGCTTTTCATTCTCACTTATATACCGATTTCAATCACGGCAATATTCAGAAAAATCGAATGGAAACCGATAAAACACAGCATCGCAAAGAACATAGAGGAGCTTCAGAAAAGATAGCTGCAACGTTTCGTGTATTGACTTCGCAGAGCAACAGGTGTAAAATTATTTTCACAAACATAACCGAAACGAGGTAGCTGTAAATGTCAAAAATAATTCTCTTTCAGGGTGATTCAATCACAGATGCAGGCCGCAATCGAGAGCGCGATGATATGCGCGGACGCGGATATGCAACAATGGTATCGGGAGAGCTCGGGCTTGCATATCCCGAACAGTATGAGTTTTTAAACCGCGGTATATCCGGAAACCGCATACTCGATGTCTATGCGCGCATCAAAGCAGATATCATCAATCTAAGGCCTGATTATATGAGTCTTCTCATCGGCGTGAATGATGTCTGGCACGAATTCATCGGACATAACGGCGTTTCTACAGATAAATTTGAAAAGATTTATTCTATGCTCATCGAGGAGATAAAGGAAGCTTTGCCGGACATTAAGATTATGATTCTTGAACCCTTCGCCCTGAAAGGCTCTGCGACTACATCAACCGAAGAATATGAAGACCTCTACACTCCGTTCCGCGCCGACGTGCTTGAAAAAGCGGCGGCTGCGCGGCGTGTTGCGGAAAAATTCGGGCTTCCGTTCATCGAGCTGCAATCTAAATTCGATGCGGTATATAACCCCGAGTTTCCGGACTACTGGCTTTTTGACGGCGTTCATCCTTCCGCAGCCGGCCACGCACTCATTACAAAGGAATGGATAAAGACCTTTGAAGCAATCAGATAAAACAAAGAAGACTGTAAAAAACTTGGTTTTTTACAGTCTTCTTTTTAATTATTCGTTTTCAGAGCTTTCATCCTCTGCAGGCGGAATTTCCGGAGCAACCTCCGCACCTTGTGCTGCTGTGTTTTCAGGAACCTTTTCGCCAAACACTGCATAGAATTCTTCGGCTTCCATTGATTCATTTTCAAGAAGATATTTTGCGACCTCGTGGAGCTTATCCATATTGTCTGTAAGGATCTGCTCACAGCGCTTATACGCCGCGTCGACAATCGCACGAACCTCTTCGTCGATTATGCCTGCAACCTCTTCCGAGTATGCACGCTTCTCTGCAAAATCGCGGCCGAGGAAAACCTCGTTGTGATCCGAAGCAAAGCTTATCGGGCCAAGGCGCTCGCTCATACCGTATTTCGTCACCATATCACGCGCAGTTTTTGATGCGCGCTGGATATCGTTTGATGCACCTGTCGAGATGTCCTCGAGGACAAGCTGTTCTGCAACACGTCCGCCGAGAAGAGAAACTATCTGCTCGTTCATATCTGTTTTTGATATTGAATATACATCCTCACGCGGAAGAGAAATTGTATATCCGTTTGCCATACCGCGCGGAATTATCGAAATATGATGAACAGGGTCCTGAGTCGGCAGGAATTTCATTGCTATCGCGTGGCCTGCTTCGTGATATGCGACAAGCTTGTTTACGTGTGCGCTTCTCACTCTGCTCTTCTTTGCAGGACCTGCTATTACCTTGAGCATTGAATCCTCAATATCCTTCTGGGTGATGCTCTTGTCTCCGCGACGTGCCGCAAGAAGTGCAGCCTCGTTCAGGAGGTTTTCAAGATCAGCCGGGGTAAAGCCGCTTGTCGATCTCGCAACATCACGGAGAGAAACATCGCTTCCGAGCTTCTTCGATTTAGCATGAATCTCAAGCACCTTTTCTCTGTCAGCCAGATCGGGTACACCGACATATACCTGACGGTCAAAGCGTCCGGGACGCATAAGAGCCGGGTCAAGGATATCGGGGCGGTTTGTCGCCGCAATGATGATAACGCCCTCATTATTGCCGAAGCCGTCCATCTCTACAAGAAGCTGGTTGAGCGTCTGCTCGCGCTCATCGTGTCCTCCGCCGTAGCCTGCGCCGCGATGGCGACCGACAGCATCGATTTCATCGATGAAGATGATTGCCGGAGCTGACTTTTTCGCCTGTTCAAAAAGATCGCGGACACGCGATGCGCCGACACCGACATAGAGCTCGACAAAATCCGAGCCTGAAATTGAAAGGAACGGAACTCCGGCCTCACCGGCAACCGCCTTTGCAATATATGTTTTACCTGTTCCCGGAGGTCCTACAAGAAGAACGCCCTTAGGAATTCTCGCGCCTATCTCTGTGAATTTCTTGGGATTCTTCAGGAAATCGACGATTTCTGCAAGCTCCTGCTTTTCCTCCTCGGCGCCTGCTACATCAGCAAAAGTGACCTTCTTCTTTTCCTCGCGGCCATCCTTAGTTCTTGCCTTGCCGAAGCGCATCGTTTTGCTTGCACCGCCGTCTGCCTTGCTGTACATAAAGAACCAGAGAGCGGCAATAACGATGAACACGAGAATATATGGCAGGAACATCATCCACCAAGGTGTTCCCTCTTCGGGTATTCTGTCATCATCCGTGATTATTCCGAGGCTGCGATGCTCACGAAGAAGCTCGCCCACATCAATACGGAAATCTGCGCGTATCTGCGGATCGGAAAGATCAAACTGAATAATGTCCTGACCCGATTTGAGCGGACGGCGAAGCTGCATTGTCAGAATTCCGCCATCTATAACATATTCCTCAACATTCTGTGCTTCAAACTGCCGTATGACATCGGCATAGGTTATTTTTTCAACCTCCGGACCTTCGAACAGATAAGAAGCCACACCTACCAATATCGCGATTATCAGCAAAAACAACAGTATATCGCGCACGCTGCTTTTTTTCAAAATGTCACATCCTTATATATAAATTATTATTTCTCGTATACTTCGCGCTTCAACACGCCTATATACGGAAGATTTCTGTATTTTTCATCATAATCAAGGCCATATCCGATGACGAATTCATTTTCGATATCATAGCCGACATAATCAGCCTTGATATCGACACGTCTGCGCGCTTCCTTATTGAGGAACACACACAGCGCAACGCTCTTCGCGCCGCGGCGCTCAAGCTCAGGCACAAGATTTGAAAGAGTTACTCCCGTGTCAAGAATATCCTCGACAATTATGACATCACGCCCGTTTATGTCTGTGTCCATATCCTTTTTGACCTTTAACTGACCGGAGCTTTTAGCTCCCTGCCCATAGCTTGACACCTGCATAAAATCAATTGTACACGGAAAATCAAGCTCGCGCACAAGATCAGCCGTGAAAATAAGCGAGCCTTTCAATATACATAATATAAGCGGATTTTTGCCTTCATATGCACTCTTGAGCTGATTTGCCAGAGATTTTACTTTTTCGGCAATTTCTTCTCTCGTAAAGAGAACCTTAGCTACATCATTCTTCAATTTCCCCATACCTCATCTCTATTGAAAAATTTTCTGTATTTTCGCCCGGCAAGAATCTTTCATCACTGCCGAATCCATAAACTGCAAACACCTTTTCGTCATCTGCAATTACAGGAATCAGATCCCGCTCCGTTTTCGGAACGCGCTCGTCTATAAAAAGCTTTTTCAAGCTCTTTTTCGGACGGCGTAAAAGCTTTATTTCATCCCCTTCGCGACGGCTTCTCAGAACCAATTCGCCCTCTATTCTATCACACGGGATGAAAAAAGTATTTACGGAATTATGAATTTTTCCGCATTTTTCCGTTTTTTTGATAAAAACTGTATATTTGCCATATTCAAAACAGCCTTCACGTATGACTATCGGAGCTGTTTTTTTCGCATTTTCCCGTTTTTCAAACACGAGCTTTTCATACTCACATCGCACGCGCAAGCCACACGGCAGATCCAAAGACTTCGACGGCGAATCACTCTTTAAAATCGAACGTATATCACATATGTGGCGATATTCGAGAGTGAAACCGTCGTCGCCGAGCGCATTGCGCGCAAAGCTCTCACACACTCTTCCGAAAAGCGCAGGATCCGTTTTCCCAAGCTTCTCCCTGCTGCATACCGAATCGCCGATTCTGATTCTTTCAGCTTCGTCGCATGCAAGCTTCTTCAAAAGCTCGGATTCGGCGCGCAGAATTTCAGATGAGCGCGATGCATTCTCCACGGCGGCGGAGTTCACCTTGAGAACCTGCGGTATGATATTGTGTCGGATTTTATTGCGCGTGTAGACAGTTTCAAGATTTGTTTTGTCAACGCAGAAGGCAATTCCCTCTTCATCGGCATAGCGCTCTATTTCCGCTCTTGTAATTTCTATAAGTGGACGTATTATATCTCCTCTCACAGGCGGAATTCCGCAGAGCCCATCGCTTCCGCTTCCGCGTGAAAGATTGAATATAATCGTTTCAAGATTATCGTTTGCGTTGTGGGCTGTTGCAATTTTCGATGCGCCAAGCTCTTCCTTTGCGCGGCGGAGAAAATCATAGCGCACTCGCCTCGCGGCGAGCTCCGCAGACATTCCGTTTTCCGCTGCAAAAGCGGCGACATCGCATCGCTCACATATGAACTCAACTCCGCAATCGCGGCACTTTTTTGCAACGAAGCCCTCATCGGCATCAGCGTCAGCTCCGCGAAGCATATGGTTGAGATGCGCTGCCTTGACCGTTATCCCGAGAGCTTTGCTGCATCGCAGGAGCGCATCGAGCAAAACTGAAGAATCAACCCCTCCGGAAAGAGCACACAACACGGTATCGCCTGCACTGAGCATAGCGTTTTTTTCTATTGTCTTTATAATCTTAGTAAGCATGTGTGTCAATGGATGTGAATTTTGTATATTTGCCGTCCCAGTGAAGCTGGATGTCACCCGTGCTTCCGTGACGGTTTTTTCCTACCTGCAATGTAACTGTTTCGGGAGTTTCCGGATCCTCCCTGTATAAAATCAGAACAACGTCGGCGTCCTGCTCGATAGATCCCGACTCTCGAAGGTCCGAAAGCCTCGGTGCGCGCTTTTCCTTCTCACTGCTTCTCGACAGCTGTGACAGGCAGAGCACAGGGACATTCAGGTCCTTCGCCATAATCTTTATTGCACGTGATATTGCACCGACCTCTGTTGCGCGGCTTTCTGCCTTTACTCCTGATTTTACAAGCTGGAGATAGTCTATAATTACAAGGCCTATATCTTCGTTGAGTCTTCGGCACTTCGCCTTCATTTCGCTTACGGTTATATCGGTTGCATCCGCAAGGTATATCTTTGTGTTTGCAAGGCTCTCAGATGCATGGGCGATAGCCACCCATTCGTCCTCACTGAGAAGCCCTGTGCGCAGTTTTTTTGAATCTATGAGCGCCTCGGATGCTATGAGACGCAAGGCAAGCTGCTCGTTTGCCATTTCAAGAGAGAATATTACAACAGCCTTATCCGATGCCTTTGCCGCATTCGCGCATATATTCAGCGCAAAGCTCGTCTTACCGACACCGGTGTTTGCCGCAAGGATAATCATATCGGAATCGTGAAGCCCTGTCAGGAATGAATCCACTGTCGAAAATCCCGTCGGCGTGCCCGGGAGCTTTCCTGCGTTCTTTGCAAGCTCACCAAGATAAGCATAGGTATTTTCAAGGACATCGCGGATAGGGGCCATATCCTTGTTCTTTTTGTTTCCGCGTATCTGATATATCTTCTGCTCTGCAAGCTCCACAACGGAATCCGCTTCACCTTCGCCCGAGGCTATGATGTCGTGGATTTCTGCCGTTGTCTCATCGAGATTGCGCAAAAGCGCCTTGTCGCGGACTATCTTTATGTATTGCGCAACGTTTACCGCTGTCGGCGTTATCTCAAGAAGCTTCATTATATAAGCACGACCGCCCGCTGCGTCCAGAGCTCCCCTCACGGTAAGCTTATCGACAACCGTAACCGGGTCTATTGTCTCATTGAGCGTAAACATACTCTGCAAGGTTTCAAAGATTGCCCTGTTCTGAGAAACATAGAAATCATCAGAGCGAAGATGCTCCATAACTTCGGGCACACACCGCGGATCAATGAGCATTGAGCCCAGCACCGATTGCTCTGCCTCAACGTTGTGCGGCAATCTTGAGCCTATAAGCTCGTCCATTGCAATTCCTCCCTGTCTTTAATGTTAGGAAAATATCACTCACAGACCTTTACTCGAAGAACGCCCGAAACCTCTGCATAAAGCTTTACCTTGACCTCGTATGTTCCAAACTGCTTGATGCTTTCATCCAGCGTCATCTTATGCTTGTCAATTTCGATTTTGTGCTGTTTTTTGAGCGCGGCAGAAATATCCGACGTCGTTACCGAACCAAAAAGCCTTCCACCTGAGCCTGCCTTTGCATGAACCTCGCAAACGAGAGTCTTGAGCCTTTCCGCAAGGGCCTCCGCCTCTGCCTTCTCACGCGCAATGCGTGCGCGCTCTGCCTCTTCCTTGAGCTTTGCTGTGTTGAGGTTGTCAGTTGTAGCTTCTTTTGCAAGGTTCTTTGGGAAAAGGAAGTTTCTCGCATATCCGTCTGATACGTTTACAATCTGCCCTTTCTTGCCCTGACCTTTTACATCAGCTGTCAAAATAACTTTCATTTCAATTTCCTCCATAAATCCGTCTGAAAGACTTTTATCATATTTTATTTATATAATTACAGATTTTCATCGATTGCGGCAACAAGCTCTGCAGACACCTCTTCAAGCTTCTTGTTTGCAACCTGGGCACCTGCAGTGTCAAAATGGCCGCCGCCTCCAAGCTGTTCCAGAATAACCTGCACATTTATATCACCGAGCGAACGCGCAGAAATTATAACGCTGTCTCCATCACGATAGAGCACAAACGACGCTTGCACGCCGCGGATTGAAAGCAGCTCATCCGCTGCCTGTGCCGCAATCTTTCTCGAACTTGAGCCATTGTATTCGACGATTGCAACCTTGTCGCGATACATTCTTGCAAGCTTGACGATTTCAGCGCGTTTGACATAGCTGTCGATATCATCCTGAAGAATCCTCTTGAGCTCGACTGTATCTGCACCTGCGCGGCGGAGATATGCCGCCGCCTCGAATGTGCGGACACCTGTTTTCATCGTGAACTTCTTTGTGTCTATGACAATTCCCGAAAGAATCGCCTCCGCCTCGACGTTCAGCACATCGCGCGTCTCGACTGTATATTGCATAAGCTCCGTTATCAGCTCACACGCGCTCGATGCATAAGGCTCGTGGAAGTTGAGCACAGCACCTTCAATATAGTCTGTACCGCGCCTATGGTGATCTATGACGGCTATCTTGTTCGCTGATTCAAGCAAAGCCTCTGATTCTACCACAGATTTCCTGTTTATATCCACGACTACAACCAGAGTATCGCCGTCTGCTTCAATGAGCGCATCCTCCGGGTTTATGAACACGCCGTCATATGTCGGCTCTGATTGAATTTTCTTGATAAGCGCCTCTGCGCTCGTTTTCTGCCCGACAACAATATATGCGTTTTTCCCGAGCTTGCGCGCTATGCAGGCGATACCGACTGCTGCACCTATACTGTCATTGTCGGCATTCTTATGCCCCATTATCATAACGCCTGAGCTGTCTTTGATGAGACCGGAAAGCGCATTTGCCATAACGCGCGATTTGACCTTTGTGCGTTTTTCAAGCTCCTTTGTTCTGCCGCCGAAAAATTCAAAATTGAATTTATTGCGGATGACCGCCTGATCGCCTCCGCGCGAAAGAGCCATATCCACAGCGAGGTGGGCATATCTGTGGTTTTCCCTGAAGCTCTGTCCGTCCTTGCCTATTCCTATGCTGAGCGTTACCTTGATTCCGTTTTTACTCTCTATCTCGCGTATTGAATCAAGAACCGCAAAACGCGACGCTGTATATTCCTCGAGATAACACTGCTTGAAAATATAGAGATATTTATCACGCTCATATTTGAGGAATATTCCTTCTGCCGGCGCTATCCATTCCGCAAGACGCTTGTCGACCTCTGCGATTATCGCAGAGCGCTCTGCGTCATTCAACCCATCCATAATTTCGGAATAGTTGTCTATCATAATTACAGAAACCGTCTGACGGGAATTTTCAAATTCTGTGAGTGCTGATTTATATTCGGTTATATCAAGCCAATAGAGGGTTATGAGCACTTCTGCATCATTTCCGTCGTCGCTTCTGAACAGGTTGCCGAAAACGCGATAGTTCTTCCCGTTAATTTCCGCCTCATATGGGCTTTCGCTCTTGCCCTCCAGAATCCAGCCGAGGTCAAATTCCGGAATAAGATCAAAAAGATGCTTTTCGAAAATGCGATCACGGTGTTCAACCATTCCTTCAAAAAGCGCATTACTCCATATAAGCTCGTTTGTCTCAAGCTTTATTACAGCGGTCGCCATCGGAAAGTTGAGCGTGGCATCTTTGCTGGCGCGGCTTATATCCATCATCGTTTCTTCGATATATTTCTGCATCTCTCTCGCACGCTTGCGCGATGCGGAAATGAAAATAACATAAACGGCAACACAAATCACCGCTTCTGCTATCGCAACGCGGATATCCGAAAAGACAAATGCGGCCGCGGCAAACAGAAACAGCATAATGAAGCAAAGACGGAATCTCGGCTCAAACATCTTTGAAAACCGTTTATTCAAGCCATTCACGCTCCTTTTCTCAAAATGACACAACTACGATACAATATAGTATACCACAAACCTTCGGCAATGTCCAATTATATATGTATAACCTGTAACTTTATTTTCTGTGGAATAATTTTTTTATTGAGATTCCGCACAGAAATTGATGTTTAGTGTGCCAAAAAGGACAAGGTTTATAACCTCGCCCTTTAATATTTTTCATATAACATCCGGCCAAATCTTCTTTTGACAAGGATTTTAATTCTTTCATTTTGATATTATTTTAATATAAAGCGGCCGGTATTTCAACACAGTGCCGTTACAAATCGGATGATTTTTGACAAATTTAAATTTTAATGCTATAAATTTTAAAAAGTGATAAAAAGCTTTGACCTTTCGCACCATCAGTGGTAAAATTATTATATAACAACACTGAGGAGGAGACAGCTTGTCAGGTTTTTGGAAATCTTTTAGGAACTTTTTCCGTCAGATAGATGCAAAGCTTCTTTTCGTGGCGCTTTTTGCCTCAACCTTTGGTATGGTGCTCATCACAAGTGCTACACAAAGCATGGGAAGCGGCAGCTTTATAAAGGTTCAGCTCGTCGCCACGCTTGCAGGCGTTTTTCTTTATCTTATTCTCTCCTGGCTCGACCTTGATTCTGCAAGCTCGTGGTGGAAATATGTCTATATCGCAAACCTTCTGCTCATATGCTCGCTGATATTTTTCGGTACGGGAGCAGAAGAAACAGGCAACCGCGCCTGGATTCGTTTCGGATCTGTCGGCATACAGCCTGCAGAACTCGGCAAGGTGCTTTTCATCGTCGCCTTTGCAGGGCACATAAGCTCGCTTGACGACAGGCTAGATTCCCCTTTCACCGTAATTCTTCTCGGAATCCACGCACTCATACCAATCGCCCTTATATATTTCATATCCTCAGACCTCGGCTCAGCGCTCGTCTATGTCATTATTTTTATAGTTATGATGTTCTGCGCAGGGATAAAGCTGCGTTGGTTTGTCGGCGCAGGAATAGCGCTCGGTGCGGCAAGCCCCCTTATCTGGAAATTTTTCCTCAGAAACGACCAGAAGATGCGCGTGCTCGTCGTCTTCAATCCTGAGCTTGATCCTCTTGGGCGCGGCTATCACGCCATACAGAGCAAAATTGCAATAGGCTCCGGTCAGCTTTTCGGCAGAGGGCTCGGCCAGGGAACACAAACGCAGCTCGGATACCTCCCGGCGAAGCAGACAGACTTTATCTTCTCCGTTGCCGGAGAAGAGCTCGGCTTTATAGGATGTATTGCCATCATCGTTATCCTTGCAATCATAATAGCGCGATGCATCTCGATCACCATGCGTTCATCATCGTTCTCATCCTATCTCATCTGCGCCGGCGTTTCGGCAATGCTCATTGCGCAAACGATTGAAAATATCGGTATGTGCACAGGTCTTATGCCTGTTATCGGACTTACACTGCCGCTCTTTTCATATGGCGGCTCAAGCGTGCTTGCTGTTTATATGGCGCTCGGTCTTATAAGCTCCGCGCGTATGCGCGCCGTTCCGTCGCGGTTGTCAAACTAAAAACGCACTATGCTTCCGGCTGTTTTTTACAACCGGAAGCATTTTTTTGTTTCTCTGATGACGATCCCGGAAAGCGAAATTACAGCTATGAGATTCGGCACCATCATAACCCCGTTGAATAAATCTGCAAGTGCCCACACACTCTCAACGCATATCAACGCGCCGAGCATTACTGCAAGCACGAACAATATCTTATAAGCGCGGCAGGCAAGAGCGTTTTCGTTTGTTAGGTATGCCACACAGCGCTCTCCATAGTATGACCATCCGAGAATCGTCGAAAGCGCAAAGAGCACGGTCGCAACACCCACAAATACGCCCCCGAAGGCGCCGAAAAATTTCGAAAAAGACACCGCCACAAGCTCTGCTCCGGTGACACCTTTCTTTGGACAGCCTGCACTGAGAATCACAATCGCCGTGATACTGCAAACTATAACAGTATCCACAAACACCTCGAAAACGCCCCAGAGTCCCTGATATACCGGGCTCTTTGTCTCTGCGGCAGCGTGAACTATCGGGGCACTTCCAAGCCCTGCCTCATTTGAAAATACTCCGCGCGACACACCGACGCGAACAGCCCTCCTGACAGCTTCACCTGCAAGAGAGCCGTATACCGCTTTCGGAGCAAGTGCTGACGAAAATATCTGCCTGACAGCCGATGCTGCGGAGGCAGGCGCAATGACCGCAACAGCAAGCCCACCGAGAATATACATCATCGCCATAAAAGGAACCAGCACCTGAGTTATCTTTGTAACCCCCGTTATTCCGCCGCAAACGGCAAATGCAGCTATAACCGCAAGCACGCTGCCGCACATCCATCCCGGCACGCCTGCTCCGAGCTTTGCGACTTCGGCTATTGAATTGGATTGGCTCATAGCTCCCATTCCGAGACAGGCAACCGCGCCCGAAACGGAAAACAGAATGCCGAGCCATTTATATCCCTTGCCCATTCCTTTTTCTATATATACCATCGGTCCGCCGCGATATTTCCCACCGCTCTCATCCCTGAATTTAACCGCAAGGAAGATTTCGGCGTATTTGACAGCCATGCCGAAAAACGCCGATATCCACATCCAGAAAACAGCACCTGCGCCTCCGCTTGCAATAGCGGTCGCCACCCCGACAATGTTGCCCGTACCTATAGACGATGCCAGTGCGGATGAAACCGCCTGGCAAGGAGTTATGCCGCCTTTTTTTCGTTCTTCACGGCGGAAAAGCGCACCAAAGGTCTCTCTTGTCCAGAATCTCAGCTGAGTTATCTGAAAAAAGCCGAGCCTGAAGGTTAAGTAAACTCCACATCCGACGACGAGTATAAGCATCGGAGCGCCCCATACAACCTCACTTATCGCTTTTATAAACCTTTCTGTCTCTCTCATTTTTTCACACTACCTTTCTTTAGAAAGTATGAAAGGCTATAAAAAAGTATTACAGCTTCGTTGCAAAAGAAGGTTTCGGGTTGCAAAAGAAGGTTTGAAACTGTATAATTATATTATAAATCATATCGGAGGTGTTTTTTGTGAAACGTATTGCGGCCCTTCTTTTGCTTCTTGCCTTTTGTGCGCTTATGTTCGCTCTGCCGATCAGCGCTGAGGGCGAGGTTTTCGTCGCTGCAGGAAACACCATACTTCCTCTTACCGAAGCGATGCCGATTTATTCAAGCGGAGTATGGTATATAGATTATCAATGCTTCACAAAGGGAAACCTCAATGTCAGCACATCATACAACGCCTCTGAATCAACGCTGGTCCTCTACACCTGGGACACCACCCTTATTTTCGATCTCAACAAAACAGTTGCCTATACAGCCTCCGAAAAGGTTCCTTACAAAGCGGTTTCCTTCGTTTCTTCCGGCACGGTCTATGTCCCCGTCCAGTTCACAGCGCAGATGCTCGGGCTCGATTACACTTATTTTTCCGATTTTCCGATGATCCGCATAAAACGCTCGAGCGACATTCCAAGCAATATGTTCATCTATATTGCTGAAAGCGAAATCCCGAAGCTTTTAGATGCATATAACGCAAGTAAAAACGAAGAAGGCACATCTTCCACCCCTTCGCAAAAGCCGTCTCCAGAAGGCAACAACGAGCTCCCGGAAGAGCCTGACGAAGAAAATCCACAGCAGAAGAACATACGCCTTACCTTCAACATAACAAACGGCAAAAATATGGCAAAAATCCTTGACGCGCTATCAAGACACGGCTTCCGCGCGACGTTTTTTATACAAGGAAATGCGATGCCAAATTGTGAAAACGAGCTGCGCCGCGCAGTTATAAACGGCCATTCGCTCGGCTCGCTCTCTGAAAACGGTGATGTTGATTTCTCAAAATCGGATGATGAGCTGAAGGCCGCTCTGACGCTTGCAAATGAAAGGCTTTTTGACATAACCCGAACAAAGACACGCCTTGTACGTATTCCGGGCGGAAGCAAAACTATCCCGTCAGAAAAGGCAGGATTTCTCATCTCTCTCGGATACAGGATCTGGGATGACACTGTAACACCAAGCGGAACCACAGCAAACAGAATATACAGCTCTGCTGTGGCCGGGCTGTCCGGGCGCGAGCGCACAACCGCCACGCTCACACTTAACGATTCGGATATATCTGTCAGCGCGCTCACGAGAATACTACGATATCTCGACACAAACAACTACAGAACATATACAATCACAGTTCTCGACACCCCTGTAAACGATATTTTGGAAAAAAGATAAAAAATTTCTCAGGCTCTTTCGCATATGCGGAAGAGCCTGAGCTTTTAATATATTATATTTTTACATTATATCTTCATTCCGTCAAAGCCGTGGTCAGTCATTATCATTACTTCATCAAAGCCTGCGGATTTGATTATTTCCACGCCGCGGTCAAGCCCGAGAGAAAGCTTCTCTCTGTCATGCGCATCGTTTGTTATGATAACAGAGCCGCCTGCCGCCTTTATTTCGCGGATAAGCTCCGGCTCAGGATATGGAATGTTACCTGTGCCATAAGCAAAACAGCCGACATTGACTTCGAAAATTCTTATATCCTTGACGATGTTGTGTATTGCATCCTTGGCAAGGTCGAGATATCGCTTGTCACTTCTGTCGAAGAATGGATGCTCACTCTCACAGTGGCGCGTTACGAGATCAAAGTGACCTACAACATCGAACCTTCCGTGAGTTGACAGAAGTGATATCTCACTGTAATACTTCTCAAGAAACGCCCAGATATCGCCATCAAAATATTTATCCAGGATCTCTTGAAATATCTCTATTCTCTTGTCAAACTCGACAAAATCATCACCGAGCTTCATCCAATGGGATGATCCGATTGTATAATCCAGCCCGCTCACATCCGGACGCGAGAGCATATCAACCTCAAGCCCTGCATAGAGCCTTATTTTTCCTTCAAACTCCTCTTTCAGCGCTTTGATTTCCGCCTTATATTTCACAGTATTCTCTTCGCTTATTGTATAGACCGGCGAAAAATATTGATAGGAGTGGCAGGAAAATCCCAGCGCCTCGAGTCCCTGATCTATTGCGGCAAGGGTGAACTCGCGAAGAGTTCCCCTTCCGTCGCAATAGACGTTGTGCGTGTGAAGATTCTGCCTGTATATCATGGAAATCCCCCTTAGTTGAGAGTCTGGCCGAGACGGTCGCCCTCTTCACAGTATTTTCTCGATTCTGTCCAGTAGTTGATATTTTCAACCGGCTCTGCATCGAGCTGCCAATACTGTGTCATCATACGCTCTCTTACCGGGCCGAGAGTGCTGTTATGGAGAAGATGTGCACGAAGCTCATCAACGCTGATTTCAGCATCCGGGTTGAATGCATCGCTCTTTGCATAGTTGAGAAGCGCTTCAAACATTCCGCATACATCGGGAAGCTGTGTGCCGAGGCCTGTAAAGTTGAGACCTGTAACTATAAGCTTACCGTTTCCGACCTTCATCTCACAGATGTGAGAGAAACGGCGGAGTGTGCGGTCATACTGAAGCTCGGGGAGATTAAAGGAGTTTGCATATGCATCAAATCTATCGCGGCAGCTCTTGTCTGTTTCCTGGAAAATCGGTCTTATATTTACAGGGAAGCTATCAAGAATAATCTTATCCGAATCCTCGATAAGACGTGCAAACTGGAGGTCGGAAATACCCTTATGCGGGAAGCCCTTTATTGCATCCGGCTTGTGAACGAGACCGCCATAGTTTGTTCCTCGATCCCAGATAACAGCCTTAAATCTTGCCCAGGTTGTTCTGAAGGTATATTTATCAGCAACTGCCTCACGGTCTCTTACGTGACGTGTGAGCGGTGAGCGGTAGAAGAGAAGAACGTTTCCGCCGCGCTCAAGCTCTTCAAATACTGTATCGTCAAGAACGTCAGTTACATAGAGCTTCTCACCCTTCTTCGGGCAGAGTGCAACCTTCTGATATCTTGACTGTGCGTTGATTCTTGTGAGGTTGAATGCGCAGTCGCTGATATCAAGCTTCTCGGGCTTGTTCTCAAATACCCAGAGATCCCAGTCGTTCTCGATAACTCTTCCTGTCTTTTCAGATGTAAGACGTGCGACAAGACGGAGGCACTTTGCCTTGTCCGTTGCAGGGAAGGTTATGTGAATCTTACAGAGGTCAAAATATCCGCGCTTGTCAATATCGAGATTTTCAAGCGCGCCTGAGATGAGAACCTCATCGGCGTCTGTGTCAACAAGCTCATAACTCAGATTGCATTTACCGTATTCAATCTGCGAATAGTTGGATGCAGAGATAGGAGCAATAAGCTTATCGCCCTCAAAGAAGGAACGGACAGGAATATCTGCAAGAAGAACTGTGTCGCCGTTGAAACGGAGGAAACGGTTTGCATCAACACCCGACTTTTCGTCGAAGCAATCGACAACACCGTTGCTGTTTTCATAGCGGTCTGTGTCTGCAAACTGAAGCATATGGAAGCCACGAAGAATGGGGCTGCGGCGAATGCCTTCAAGCGCGAGCTTCCAGCTCATAAGCTGAAATGCCTTGCTTGCGCGGAACATCTCGGGATATTCCTCCTCAAGCCCCTTTGCCGCGATCATCTTTTTCTCTTCGGCAATCCACCACGGAGCAGGCTTGCCTGCCGCCTCATATTTCTTTGCGAGAGTGTCATAATCGCGAAGTGCTGTGTAGTGGCAGACCTCGTGCGCAATAATCGGGCGCTGCGGAACTATTGCACGTGTAATCTTTCCACCCTCCTGCTCTGATTCAACAACTGTCGAAAGCCCTGTGCAGGAGCCATAGACCAGAAGGTTATCAGTATTTTCAAACATATCGTGATTCTTTCCGAACGGATAGAAATAGCTCATATGCTGAACATCAAATTCGACATATTCACGGTCGAACTCACCGTGAGCGCAAGTGTCAATAAAGAGACGTGACGGATCGGTTTCTTTAATAACCTTTGCGATCTGCTCTACACGGGGATTTGAGCCCGGGTGCTTGATTTCGTTTCCGATGCAATATACCATAAATGACGGATGGTTCATAAGGTTATATGCAGTCTCGCGTATTTTATTATCTGTTACATATACCTCGACACCATTTACCATTTCCTCAAGGTTGTTGTATTCCTCATCCTTTGTGCGAAGCTCAATGTGGATGAACATACCGAGCTTATCTGCCGCACGGAAGCAAGCCTTTGAAGGAATACGCGAATGGAAACGGATTGTGTTGAAGCCATATTCCTTGGCTTCACGGATAAACTTTGCATAGAACTCCTCTTCATCGAGGTCAAGGATGTTGTCGTGGTCGTGGCAGACTGTGCCGCGGATAACGGCGCGCATATAAAACGGCTTGCCGTTGAGGAGAATGTCACGGCCGCAAACTCCGAGACTTCTCATACCGAAGGTATCGGAAACAGCTTCGGTTTCGCCATCCTCGGATGTTACCTCTGCAGAAAATGTATAGAGATAGGGGTTTTCAATCATCCAGAGCGTCGGGCACGGAACGGATGCAAAAAAGCTGTTGTCACAAAGCTCAACATTGTCTTCGGAAACACACTTTCCGGAAGCATCAGTTATTTTATAGGCCGCACTTTTAACAGCCTTGTCAGAGCGGAGAACAACGCTTATGCCCTCTTTTTCAAGATCAGGAGTTATACACAGATATTTTATGTAGCTCATATCAATTTCCTTTCCGCCATAGGCGATATTATTCATGAGAAAATTATACAACAATATATCCGAAAAAACAATGAAAAAAATTTCATTCGCAGACATATTTTCTTATTCTTTGATATAAAAACCCGATTTTACAATTACAGTTTTTCTTTCTTCATAAAAACACCCACGCACCGCAACTAATCCGGTACGTGGGATATCATTATCTCATTATTCTGAATTGTTGCTGTGTATCTGCCTGAGGCACAGCTGTTTTGCAGATATACTTCCGCCAGAGCGTCCTCTATATTTTTCTGTATTTCGCGCCGCATTGGCCTTGCTCCGTATTTGTCGCTGTATCCGCGCTTTGCAAGCTCGCGTTTCACCTCATCGGATATTTCGAGCTCTATTCCCTTTTCCCCGGCGCGGCGAACGGTTTTTTCAAGCATTATTTCGCATATCCTGAGCATTTCACCCTCGCCCGGCTTTGAAAAAACAATTATTTCGTCTATCCTGTTCACAAGCTCGGGGCGAAAGCTCTTTTCTATATCCGCCATAACATCGCCAACCGCCCTTTTCTCGGAAAGCTCCGCTTGTGAAAAGCCGACTCCGACAGAGCTCATTCGCGTTGCTCCTATATTTGAAGTCATTACCACCAACGAGTTTTTGAAGCTTGCCCGTTTCCCGTGTGAATCTGTCAGAAATCCGTCCTCCAATATCTGCAGCAGAATATTCATAACGTCCGGGTGCGCCTTCTCTACCTCATCAAACAACACAAGCGAATATGGCTCGCGGCATACGCGGTCAATCAGCGTTGTTCCGCTGTCATATCCGACATATCCGGGAGGTGATCCTATGAGCTTTGAAACCTCGTGACGGTCCATATATTCTGACATATCTATGCGTATCATCTTGTTTTCATCGCCAAACAGCAGCTCTGCAAGAGCTTTACACAGCTCGGTTTTGCCGACGCCTGTCGGCCCTGCAAAAAGAAACGAGCCAACAGGTCTTCCGGGGTCCGAAAGCCCTGAACGACTGCGGCGCACAGCTCTCGAAACCGCTTTTATCGCCGTCTCCTGCCCGACAATTCTTTCCCTCAGCTTTTCTTCCAGCGCAACGAGTCTCGCTGTTTCGGACTCTGTGAGGCGTGTTACGGGTATCCCAGTCTGCTCTCCGACTATCCCGGCAATGCTTTCCGCATCCACAAAGGCGTGCCCTTCGACTATTTTCTGCCACTCACAGCTAAGCTTGCGCAGCTCGCCGCGCAGCTGAATTTCCCTGTCCCGAAGCTTTGCCGCCTCTTCAAAATCCTGAGCCTTTATGCGCGTATCCTTGAGCTTTGCCGTCTCAAACACTGCCTCCTCGAGCTCACGCATTCTCGGAGGAGGGGCCGCGGCATAGAGCCGTGTGCGGCTTGCTGCCTCATCTATAAGGTCTATCGCTTTGTCAGGCAATCTCCTGTCACCCAGATAACGTTCTGACATATCTATTGCCGCGCTTATCGCTTCATCGGTTATTTTGACGCCGTGGTGTCTTTCATAGCTCTTGCGAAGCCCCGAAATTATTTCAAAGCAGGCATCTTTCCGCGGCTCCTCTATCTTCACAGTCTGAAACCTTCTGTTGAGCGCCGCATCCCGCTCAATATATTTTTTGAATTCCTCCATAGTCGTTGCGCCGATAAGCTGAATTTCACGCCGCGACAGCGCAGGCTTTAAAATGTTTGCAGCGTCAATCGCACCTTCTGCCGCACCTGCACCGACGATTGTGTGGATTTCGTCGATAAACAGAATAATATCCTTTGAGCGGCTTACCTCTTTGAGTATGGCCTTTATGCGCTCTTCAAACTCTCCGCGATATTTCGTGCCTGCTACAACAGACGATATATCGAGCATAAATATGCGCTTATCGGCAAGCTCCTTGGGCACATTCCCCTTTACTATCCTTTCCGCCAGTCCTTCAACAACCGCAGTCTTGCCGACTCCCGGATCCCCCAGCAGGAGCGGATTGTTTTTTGTCCTTCGTGTCAGTATCCGTATTATTCTTCCAAGCTCCTCATCGCGTCCGATTACCGGATCAACCCTGCCTTCACGCACAAGCTCACACAGATCACGTGCGCAGGAGCGCAGCTGTTTTATCTCATTCTTTTCCTTTCCCTGCCTTGATTCGCCACGTTTTGAATCTGCCTGTCCGTCGCTCGGTGAAGACATCAGCAAACGCTTTATTTTCGGAATATCAACACCTATTCTTTCAAGGAGCTTTCCGGCTTCACATTCCGTTTCGCTGAGTATTCCAACAAGCAGATGCTCTGTGCCTATGAACGGCGCCCCCTTTTGCCTCGCATCATCGAGTGCGGTTCCGACTATGCTTCGCGCACAAGGAGTCAGGCCTTGTGCTGTTTTCTCCGCAGCACTGCCCACCCCTGTTCTCTCACATATTTTTTCACGCACAATGCTCTCTGTCACACCTTCTCCTGAAAGTATCTTTGCTGCACGGCTGTCTTTTTCCTTCAACAGCCCGAGAAGCAAATGCTCACTTCCCACATATCCGTGTCCCATCCGGGCAGCACATTCATGTGCACCGCGCAGCACATATTCAGCTCGCAGCGTAAACCTGTTTTCAAAAAACATCATAGCCTCCGCAAATCTTTTCTCACTTTGAGTATTCCCTTTATCCAGGTCTTTTAATACCTTTTTTAAACAGTTAATTTCAGCTTGGAAATAATCGTTTTTAAATTTTCATAATTTTTTTAGTTTACCCCATTGATTTTTTTATTATTCGTGTTACAATATAGATATCAAAATCTATGGAGGTGTTATTGACATGGCATACGTAATCAGCGACGAGTGCGTAATGTGCGGTTCTTGCATGGGAGCTTGTCCGGTTGGCGCTATCTCTGAGGGCGATACAAAGTACATCATCGACAAGGATGCATGCGCAGGCTGCGGCGAATGTGCAAGCGCTTGCCCGGTAGAGGCTATCTCTGAGGAATAATTACAAGCTTGAAACGAAGAACGGCGAACTCTTATAATGAGTGCGCCGTTTCTTTATAAGGAGAATTTTTATGAACTTATATATTTTGGTCGATATCGAAGGCATCAGCGGAGTATACGCAAAGGATCAGGTGCTTCCTGACGGGCTGCGTGTCAACGAAGGCCGCGAGCTTATGACAGCAGATATAAACGCCTGCGTGGATGCCGCAAAGGAGGCAGGCGTTGATAAAATCTATGTCCGCGATTGCCACGGCACAAGCCGCACCGTTATATATGAGAAGCTTTCCGATAACGCCGATTATTACATCTGCGGTTATATGGGAGAGCCGAGGCTCACCGGTGCTGAGGACTGCGATGCAGTTATCCTGCTCGGCTATCACGCGATGGCAGGCACGCTCGGCGGCACGCTTGAACACACCTTCTCCTCTGTTTCCATACAGAACTATTGGCTCAACGGCAAAAAGATCGGCGAGGCCGAGTTTGATTCGCTCTATGCCGGTGAGCAGGGAATGCCTGTTATAATGGCATCGGGTGATGACAAGCTTTGTGAGGAAATACGCGAATTTCTCCCGAACACCGTTACCTGCGAGGTAAAGCGTGGTATGACCTGGGGCGGTGCACTCCTTCTTCCTGCCAAAAAGGCACGCAAAAAGATTGCCGAATGCACGAAAGAAGCAATACGCCGCTTTGAGGCAGGCGAAATTGCTCCTCACAAAATCGAAGCCCCATATACCCTTCGCGTCGAGCTCACAGAGCGCGGCATACTTCCGTTTATTGCAGGCGATGAGCGGAAAAAGATTATAGACGGAAGAACCTATGAAATTACGGCGAACACAATAGCAGAGCTTTTCGCAAGCAAATAGCTTTTCGCATTTCAAACCGACAAATCAAAAACCGCAAGGCAATATGCCTTGCGGTTTTCTTTTTAATATCTCTTTTTCTTTGCGCGTGCGGCTTCGCTCTTCTTGCGGCGCTTTACGCTCGGGCTTTCATAGTGCTCACGCTTACGCAGCTCGGAGAGAACGCCTGACTTTGCGCAGGAACGTTTGAATCTTTTGAGAGCGCTCTCCAAAGACTCATTTTCCTTTAAACGGATTTCTGACATTGTTATCCCTCCCTCCGCGATCAGAACCAAAGAAATAAAATTACCATACTATTATAATAAAAAATTCACGCAATGTCAACCATAATAATTTTGAATTATTGGTAAATTTTTTATTTTTACTTAATTATGAGGTTTACAAGCCTGTTTTTGACAACAATACTCTTTACAAGCTTGCCGTTTTCAAGCGCTTCTTTGACCTTCGGCTCAGCCGATGCAAGCGCTATAACCTCATCATCGGAAAGATCTGCAGGGATTGTTATTCTTCCCTTGATCTTACCGCAGACCTGAACTGCAATCTCAACCTCGGATGCACGTGTCTTGCTTTCATCATATTCCGGCCACTCGCTTGCAGCAAGCATCGTCTCTTCTCCGAAGCTCTCCCAGAGCTCTTCTGCCATATGCGGAGCAAACGGTGAAAGGAGCTTGAGAAGTATTTTCATATCACCGCGTGTTGCGCCGTTTGCGCTGAAATCATTGATGAGCGCCATCATAGCTGCAATAGCAGTGTTGAACTTCATATTCTCGATATCGTCGCCGACCTTCTTGATTGTCTTGTGAATTGCCGCCTCGTTCTTTGCGCTGATTTCTTCCGAAGCATCTGCACTTTCCGCAAGATTCCAGATTCTGTCGAGGAAACGCTTGCAGCCCTTTACAGCCTGGCTGTCCCAGGAAGCAACCTTTTCAAAATCGCCGATATACATGATATAAAGACGCATTGTGTCAGCGCCGAACTGATTGATTATGTCGTTCGGGTTGATGACGTTTCCGCGTGACTTTGACATCTTCTCGCCGTTTTCACCGAGAATCATACCGTGGCTTGTTCTCTTTGCATATGGCTCCTTTGTCGGCACTACGCCGATATCATAGAGGAACTTATGCCAGAAACGCGAATAGAGAAGATGAAGCGTTGTGTGCTCCATACCGCCGTTGTACCAATCGACGGGTGCCCAGTAATCGAGCGCTTCCTTGGATGCAAGTGCTGTGTCGCAATGCGGATCCATATAGCGGAGGAAATACCAGCTTGAGCCTGCCCACTGGGGCATTGTGTCTGTCTCTCTCTTTGCCGGTGCGCCGCAATGCGGACAGGTTGTATTAACCCAATCTGTTATATTTGCAATCGGGCTTTCGCCGTTGTCTGTCGGCTCATAGGATTCGACATCCGGCAGGCAGAGCGGAAGCTCACTTTCCGGAATCGGAACCCAACCGCACTTCTCGCAATATACAAGCGGAATCGGCTCGCCCCAATATCTCTGGCGTGAGAATACCCAATCGCGGAGCTTATAGTTTGTTTTCGGTGTGCCGAGACCTTCTTTTTCAAGGAACTCGATAATTTTCTTCTTTGCCTCAGCAACCTCAAGGCCATCGAGGAAGCCGGAGTTGACCATCTTTCCTGTCTCGACATCTGTAAATGCCTCGTTCTGGACATCTCCGCCTGCGACGACTTCGATTATCGGAAGGTCAAACTTCTTTGCGAAATCCCAGTCACGAGTGTCGTGAGCCGGAACTGCCATAATTGCACCCGTGCCATAGGACATAAGGACATAGTCTGAAATGAATATCGGAATTTCCTTGCCGTTTACAGGATTTATTGCCGATACGCCTTCTATCTTTGCGCCTGTCTTTTCCTTTACGAGCTCTGTGCGCTCAAAATCAGATTTCTTCGCCGAAACCTCGACATATGCCTTTACCTCATCATAGTTCTTTATGAGGCTCTTCCATTTTTCAACATACGGATGCTCCGGTGAAATAACCATATATGTAGCACCGAAAAGAGTGTCCGGACGTGTTGTGTAGACTGTGAGGGTGTCTTCTGCAGTTGTCTTGAACTGAACCTCAGCACCTGTCGATTTGCCTATCCAGTTCTTCTGCTGGATCTTTACACGCTCGATAAAATCAACATCGTCAAGATCATCGATAAGGCGCTCTGCATATTCTGTGATCTTGAGCATCCACTGGCTCTTCTCCTTGCGGACAACCTCGCTGCCGCAACGCTCACAGCCGCCGTTTACGACCTCTTCGTTTGCAAGCACGCACTTACAGGAGGTACACCAGTTTACAGGCATCTGCATCTTATATGCAAGGCCCTTTTCAAAAAGCTTCAAGAAAATCCACTGTGTCCACTTGAAATAGTTGGGATCGGTTGTGTTTATCTCGCGTTCCCAATCGATAGAATAGCCGAGTGACTGAAGCTGTGCCTTGAAGAAGGCAACATTGCGCTTTGTGACCTCTCTCGGATGAATCTTGTGCTGAATTGCATAATTCTCTGTCGGGAGGCCGAATGCATCCCACCCCATCGGGAAGAGAACATTGTAGCCGTCCATACGGCGCTTTCTTGAAATAACATCAAGTGCGGTATACGGACGTGCGTGTCCGACGTGGAGCCCATTGCCCGAAGGATAGGGGAACTCTACAAGCGCATAGAACTTCTTCTTGTCGCCGCCGTTTTCAGCGTGAAAAACGCCGCTTTCTTCCCAACGTTTTTGCCATTTCTTTTCAATTGAGCCAAAATCGTATTTCATTTTCAAAACCCCTTTATTCACTCAGCATTTGATCAACCGGGACAGGCGTTGCGTCTGCCCATACGCGGTCAAGCTGATAAAATCTTCTTCCGTCTTCTGTGAAAATATGGATGATTATGCTTCCATAGTCCATAAGCACCCATGTTCCGCCGTGACCCTCGATGTGGTGCGGAGCGATTCCGGCCTCATCAAACTTCTGTTCGACGGCTTCTTTAAGCGTGTTCACGTGTGTGTTTGAATTACCTGTGCATATGATGAAGTATTCAGAGAGTGTCGAAATCTCCTCTATCTTCAATACATTTATATCCGCTGCTATCTTTGCATCAAGCGCGCGCACAGCGCAGGTGAGCTGTTCTTTTATATTCATTAGTTTCCACCTCTTTTATTTTCTGAAAAGGTTAAGCTTCTCTATCGGAGTTGTATATGGATTGTAGTATTCATTTATAATTGCAAGCGCTTCTTCCTCGTCCGGGAAATAATAGGAGAGGTTATTATAATATTCAGCATGCCCCGGAAGCGTATACATATTGACATCTGTTTCAAGATTCATCGAAAGTATCTGGCGACCAAGCCATATCTCATTTCCGAGCGTGAGATCTGTCTCAAGATTGTCAAGAACGATCTGTGCAAGCTCAGGAATTCTTGCAAAAGTCGCCGGTGTAAGCATTTTTTTGATGAGCGCTTCAATAAACATATGCTGAACCTTGATTCTGCCAAGGTCACCGTCAACATATGTTGCACGGTATCTCATAAAGCCCATCGAGTCATAGCCGTCAAGCGTCTGCAGCCCTTTTTCAATATCTATCGTAAGGTCCTGAGCCGGGTCTTTATAGTGCATATCGATCGGAACATCAACCTCAACACCGCCGATTGCATCTATAAGCTCTACAAAAGCATCGACCGTTACAAGCACATACCTGTCAGGTCTTATTCCCGTCACGCTCTCGACCTCATCATATAACGCATATATATCGCCGTCTGACATTGCATAGGCCGCATTTATCTTTTTAGTAGCACGTGGCGCATTCACAATCGTATCTCTCGGGATACTCAGAATATTCATCTTCTTTGCTTCTGTGTCGAAGGTTGCAAGCATTATCGTGTCGGTGCTGCGGCTTGCCGCATCTGTTCCGACTATAAGAGCCGTGAACACGCCCTCGCGATGATCGAGATCGCTTGCATATACCTTTTCATCACGGATAGCACCGCCGCGAGCTGTTCTGCCGCTGACAGGAGTTGCCGACGGCGGCTCAATATTATTTATCGCAACGGCCGCGGCAACCATAATGACCGCGAGAATTATAAGAACAATTGATATTGTATATCTGGCCTTTTTGTTTAAACGTCTTTTTTTCTTTGTCATCTTCTGTGTAATAATCCTTTCATCTGCGCAAAGCAAGCTCAAAATTGCGCGCCTCTATCATATTTGCGTCAATCTCACTTCCGCGATTGATCAACACGCTGAGCGTCATATCAAATCCGCATATAAGCGCATCCGACAGGCTCTCAGAAGCGAGTGCCCTGATTTTTTCAACGCCATCAAACGTTCTTCCCTCTTCTGTGAGATCCGCAAGCCATATTATCTTTTCCAAAAGCGTCATTCCGCAGCGCGCTGTTGTGTGCCAGCGTATTGCACCGCAGACCTCCTCACCTTCCCCCAACTGATGCTGCGCCATTGCCGCACCTGAGAAAGCGTGGATTATCTTTTCCGATTTTTGCGTTCTGCTCAATATAATACCATGCCTGTCCACCAATTGCAACTGATGTTCATAGGGCATTTCCTTCGTTATGTCGTGAAGCCATGCCGCACGTCGTGCCAATGCCACATCAGCACCCCAACGCACAGCAAGCTTTTCCGCCATTTTCACACACCCCTCGGTATGCGAGAAGCGTTTTGCACCCATATTGGATTTTACAACTTCTATTATCTCAGTTTCTGTCAAATTTCATCGCACTCCCGAACACCATAGAGTTTTTTCTTTATAATATAATTGTAAACACTGTCTGACAAAAAAGCCGAGTGCTTTTCGCTCATAATATCCGGTCGGAGCTCTGATGACGATATTGTCACCGAAGCAGTTTCAATCACTCTCGATTCCGCTCCATACAGCTTGCCAAGCCTTTCCGAATGCGCGGCAAGAGCTTCCTTATCCTTTTCATCGCGGGCAATAACAGCTATTGCAGCAAGCGAGAAAATCTCCTGCGGCTCTCTCCAGCTTTCCAGACTGAGAAACATATCCGTTCCCATAATCAGCCATAGCGAATCCTCCGGGAAAGCCTTTTTGATTTCGCGAAGCGTATCAACCGTATAGCTTTTTCCTTCGCGCATTATTTCGATATCGCTCACCTCGGCGCCGATTTCTTCCGCAACGAGGCGCGTCATAGCAAGCCTGTCCTCCACAGCTGCAGAATCTGCAGCCAGCTTTTTATGCGGCGGAATCCCGGCCGGGATAAGTATGAGCTTGTCAAGCGGAATTTCGCGTTTCGCGGCGCAAGCCGCGTTCATATGTCCTTTGTGGGGCGGATTGAAGGTTCCACCCATAATGCCTATCTGCATTTACAAAACTTCCTCAAGCTTCTCAGCCATAATTTTGAGAGATTTCGCTCTGTGTGATATTTCGTTTTTTCTCTCCTGAGACATTTCAGCCGTTGTCATCCCCTCTTCGGGAACAAAGAATATCGGGTCATAGCCGAAGCCACCCTCTCCATATGCTCCGCGGAGAATTTCGCCCTCTATTTCACCGCGCGCAGAAATCTCACGTCCGTCGGGAAACACGCAGGTAATGACAGACACGAAACGCGCAGTGCGCTCCCCATCCGGAACATCTTCCATATTTTCAAGAAGATATTGATATCTCTCGACATCATCCTTGCATTTCTCTCCGCCATAGCGCGCAGAATATATGCCGGGCGCTCCGCCGAGCGCATCAACCTCAAGCCCCGAATCGTCTGCTATTGCAGGAAGCCCTGAGACCTGCATTGCGGCAACCGCCTTGAGACGCGAATTTTCTTCAAAGGTTGTTCCCGTTTCCTCAACATCGGATTCTATGCCTGCCTCATCGAGAGAAAGAGCCTCAACCCCGAATTTTTCGAGAATTGCCCCCATCTCACGGAGCTTCTTTTCGTTGTTGGTTGCTATTATAAACTTCATATATATCACCTGTGTGACAATTATTCAAACAGCGCATTGACAAACGATTCTGCGTCAAACTCTGTCAGGTCGTCAATCTGTTCGCCAACTCCGATATATTTTATCGGAAGATTCATCTCATCGGCAATTGAGATTACAATTCCGCCCTTTGCTGTGCCATCAAGCTTTGTGAGGATTATTCCCGAAAGGTTTGCAACCTCATTGAACTTCTGAGCCTGAATGAGCGCATTCTGCCCTGTCGTTGCATCAAGCACGAGATATGAATCAATCTCTGCATCGGGAAGCTCGCGCTCGAGCACGCGGCGAATCTTCGCAAGCTCATTCATAAGATTCTGGTTGTTGTGGAGCCTTCCTGCCGTGTCGCAGATAAGCACATCAGCGCCTCTTGCACGGGCGGCATTCGCCGCATCGAACACGACCGCCGCAGGGTCTGCACCCTCGCCGTGTCTGACAATGTCCGCACCGGAGCGCTTTGCCCATATATCAAGCTGCTCACCTGCAGCTGCGCGGAAGGTATCACCTGCAGCAAGCACAACCTTCTTGCCATCGGATATATAACGCGATGCGAGCTTTCCTATAGTCGTCGTCTTGCCGACGCCGTTTACGCCAACGATGAGGATTGCGCGCTGAGGCGTGGAAACCTCTTCCTTGACATTCGCCGTCAGGATTCCGAGAAGAATGCTTTTGAGCTCTTCAATTATCTCCTCCGAGGTCTTCAGCTTCTTTTCCTTGACGCTCTCACGCAGCTTTTCAGTTATGCTCATCGCAGTGTTGACACCAAGATCTGCCATAATCAGAGTTTCTTCAAGCTCCTCGAGCATCTCCTCCCTGTCAGAGGAGAAGGATCGGATAACCTGGCTCAGCTGCTTCCCTATTGCTTCGCGCGTCTTTGTAAGCCCGCGCTTGATTTTATCAAATAAACCCATTTTGTCAAAACCTCTTTTATGTCAGCTTCACGCCCACAGAGCGCTCTACTTCTGAAATACTGATTGTGAGCATCTTTGAGACGCCCTTTTCCTGCATCGTTACGCCATAGAGCGTATCTGCCTCTTCCATCGTACCGCGGCGGTGAGTGATAACGATGAACTGAGTTGTCTTTGCGAGCCTGCGGAGATATTCCGCATATCTCGCAACGTTTACATCGTCAAGAGCCGCCTCGATTTCGTCGAGCACGCAGAACGGCGTCGGACGGATTTTCATGATTGCAAAATAGAGAGCAATCGCAACGAGAGCACGCTCGCCGCCCGAGAGAAGAGTTATGGTCTTGAGCGTTTTGCCCGGCGGCTGAACGCGTATTTCAATACCGCAGTTGAGAATATCGTTCTCATCCTCAAGCGCGAGCTCAGCCTTACCGCCGCCGAAAATCTCAGCGAAGGTCTCGCCGAAGTTTTTGTTGATTATCTTAAACTGCTCGCCGAAGATTGTCTGCATCTCTTCCGTTATTTCAGCAATCATCCGCTCGAGCTCAACCTTGGCTTTTTCAAGGTCTCCACACTGCTTCGTCATAAACTCATAGCGCTCGGACACCTTTGCATATTCTTCGATAGCATTGACGTTGACATCGCCAAGCTTTCTGACCGCGCTTTTCAGCTCTGAAATCCGCTTCTGCGCTTCAGGAAGCGATGCTATCTCCACAATATATTTTTCAGCCGTGCCGACTGTGAGCTCATAGGACTCCCAGAGCTTCTCGGTTATCTGCTGCTCTTCGCGCAACGCGGCATCCTTCTTTGCCTCAAGACGCGAACGCTCTTTCTCGAGGTTTATAACCTCGCTGTTTTTCTCTTTGCTTTCCTTGTCCTTGCGCGTACGCTCTGCCTCTATTGCAAGGCGCGCCTCGGCAATTGAAGAAATTTTCTTTTCGATAGCCTGCTTTTCTGCAAGCTTTTCCGCTTCCTGAGCCTTTTTTGCCGCAATCTGCAGCATAAGCTCTTCATTCTGGTGCTCTATTTCAAGGATAGAACCTTCCTTTGCAGCCCTGTCGCCTGCCATAGCATCGGCAAGGCGCTCTATCTCCTCGCGCGCTCTTATCGCTTCAGCCGCCTCAGCACGGTTGGCTGCAAGTTCTGCCTGAGCCTGAGCCATGCTTTCCGCAAGCTCTGTTTTTCTTGCTGCGAGATCCGCATTTCCGGCGATAAGCTCTTCCTCCTGCTCACGAAGCGAGCCGAGCTCTTTTTCTTTCTCTTCAATGCATTCGGCTGTTGTTTCCTTGACGCGCAGGGATTGGCTTCTCTTCGCCGCGATTGAAGTCAGCTCTTCATTCAGCGAATCAATAAGCTCGTTGAGGTGGCGATGAAGGGTTTTGAAATGTTCAATCTCCGTCTCCGCCTTGAGAAGAACATCCTCCGCAGCGCGCTTGTCGTTGCGGCAAACCTCCATCTCATATACGAGTGCGTTGAAATCGCGCTCTGCCTCAAGCTTCTCTTCTGTCATTTCTTTTATTTTTGCCGAAATTGAAACGATATCCGATTCAAGCTTTTTGATTTCATTTGTTCTCGTGAGGATGCCGGAGGTCTTGTTGACACTACCGCCGGTATAGGTTCCTCCCGTGTTTATTATCTGCCCGTCAAGTGTTACTATACGGAAGCTGTAGCCATATTTTTTCGCAACGGCTGATGCGCTGTTTATGTTGTCGCACACGACGATTCTGCCGAGAAGATAACGTATTGCCGGAGCATATTTCGCATCATAGCTGACAAGCTCCGATGCAACGCCGACAAAACCCGGCTGGGCATCAAGCCCGGGCTTATCAAGACCGCTTCCCTTAACAGTATCAAGCGGCATAAAGGTCGCGCGGCCGCCGTCTGTGCGCTTGAGGTATGCTATCGCATCCTTTGAATCGCGCTCATCCTCAACTATGATGTTCTGTAAAGCGCCGCCAAGTATCGTTTCGATTGCGACGGTATATTTTTCCGGAACGCTTATGAGCTGGGAAACCGTTCCGCAAATTCCGCCGAGTGAACCGCTCTCCTTCGCCTTCATAACATTTTTGACTGCATATGAATAGCCCTGAAGATCGCGCTCCATCTCGCGGAGCATACGCAGCTTATTCTCAGATGATTCGAGGCTCAGCTCAAGCTTTGAAACCTGCTCGCGAAGCCTCTCAAATCTCTCGCTGCGCGATTTGTGCTTCATCTCAAATCCGCTGAGCATATTCTCAGCACTTGCACATTTTTCCTCTGCTTCTTCAAGGTCTTCCTTGACGACAGCATATTTTTTCTTTGATTCCGAAAGCTCTGCTTCTCTCGTTTCAAGCTCTGTTTCAATATCTGCACGCCTTGCATCGAATGCGGCAATCTCAGAATCGAGAGCAGACATCGTTATCCTCAGCTTGCTTATATCATCCTCACAGATTCTCGCACACAGGCGCAGATCATCGAGCGCCGATTCAGCATCATTACTCTTTCCCGATGCCGCAACCGCCGCCTCACGCAAGGTTTCTATTGTTTTCTCGATTTCCTCAGCCGCCTTTTCAAGCTCTGAAACGTGCTCTGCACGCGCCTTTATCTGCGCCGCAATGTCCTCAGCACGCATTGTTTCGTCGTTTATCTCGGCGCGTATGCGCTCGATATTATGGAGATTGTTTGCTTTTGTCGCCTCGAGTGTTACAATTTCGCCCGATATCTCGCCAAGCACGCGCGAAGCTTCGCGCTCTTCCTCGCGCGCCGATTCTGACTCAACATCCTTCTCACGCATCTTCTCGGCAAGCGCCTCAATCTCTCCATAGAGCCTTTCAACAGCAGCCTCCGCAGCGCTGAACTGGCTGCATACCACGTCATAGTCGTTCTGGAATTTCAATGCATTTTCGCGCGCAGCGGCAAGGCTTTCCGTCCAGACTGTTACCTCAAGACCGCGAAGCTCATCGAAAATCTGAATATATTGTTTTGCCTTTTCCGCCTGGATCTTGAGCGGACCTACCTGCGCCTCGATTTCCGAAAGAATATCGCGCAGACGTACAAGATTTTCCTCTGTTGATGCAAGCTTGCGCTCGGATTCCTCTTTGCGGTGACGGAATTTTGATATACCTGATGCTTCTTCAAATATCTCTCGCCGATCTCCGCTCTTTGCCGAAAGAATCTCGTCAATTCTGCCCTGACCGATGATTGAATAACCGTCGCGGCCGAGACCCGTATCCATGAACATCTCATTTATGTCGCGCAGACGGACAGCACTTCTGTTTATGTAGTATTCACTCTCACCCGAGCGATAGAGCCTGCGTGTTACGGTAACCTCGTTATATTCGCAAGGGAGCACACCGTCTGAATTGTCAATCGTCAGCGAGACCTCTGCAAAGCCGACAGCCGCGCGCTTCTGTGTTCCTGCAAAAATGACGTCCTGCATATTGCTTCCGCGCAGAGTTTTTGTGGACTGTTCGCCCAGAACCCAGCGTACTCCGTCTGAAATGTTGGACTTTCCGCTGCCGTTAGGACCTACAATCGCTGTTATGCCGTCATCAAAAGATATGACGGTTTTGTCGGGAAAGGATTTGAACCCCTGAAGCTCAAGACTTTTAAGACGCAAACAATCCACCTCCTTACGTTTTCTTTAATTACATATGTATACCAGTATATTCTATCAATTTTTCCGTCATTTTGCAAGAAATATTTTAAAAATATGTATTTACTTTTCATTTTTTCTTTGTTATAATATATTTTGTTTTTGGGGGCGTAGCTCAGCTGGGAGAGCGTACGGTTCGCATCCGTAAGGTCGAGAGTTCGATCCTCTTCGTCTCCACCACGTCGGAGCAAGCATTTTGGCTTGCTCCGTCTTTTTTTAAGCCGGAGCTCGCTTTTCTTGCTGCTCCTCCTTTTCCGATGCAAAGAGCTTTGCATCGGGATTTTTGTGAAATTACAAAAAACAGCGCATAGGAAATGTTTCTTCCTATGCGCTGTATGTA
>JAFSIZ010000047.1 GCA_017439555.1 Oscillospiraceae bacterium
GAGCCACCTTCGCAATCAATCTGTATTTATGCAGCTGTTTGCTGATATCGAAGCCTATGCCGGCACCGTAAATCCGCAAGAATTTTCTCTCGATGTCTGCGACCTTCGCCCGATAGCGTCTGACGCGTTTTATAAACTCCGCTGAATATATGTCATACAGGAGATGCCAAAGAATTATCTTTTGCATCTCCTGTATGGTTTTTCGGCAGAAACTTTTAGAAAAACGAGCAAATGCAGCAATGCTTTTACGCTCGTTTTTTTGGTTATTTTTGCACAGAAAAAGTAGAATTTCAAGGGTTTATCAGGAATATTCCTGTTTACATCATATTTTTAGTTTAGTGTTAAAGAAACAAAGCAGGAGCTCAGATATATATCCCTTTTATTTATGTACTGTAAATCTGCCGTCATTGCCGTCAATCTTCATAAGAGCTTCAAGGAGATAATAATCTCCGAAAATCCATGGCATATGCATACCGGTTGGTTTATGGTATGCAGACGAACCATTCTCGAGAAGCCGAAGTTCATCCTGATTATAATTGCAGTTCTCATCAAGAACGCGCAAAAGCTTCATTGCCGCACGCTCGTAGATTTTTGCTTCATATTCCGGAACTGCCTTTGCAATCTCGATAAGGCCGCAAGCAGCAATCGAGGCAGCGGAAGAATCATAGTATACAGGTTCTGCCGGTGCGCGGAAGTCAACAAGCGGAAGTTTTCCATCTTCAATATTTGCAATAAAGTAATGTGCGACCTTCTTTGCTGTATCAAGGTATTCCTGCTTGCCGAGATTGAGATATGCAAGCGCAAATCCGTAAAGTGCCCATGCTTGACCACGAGACCATGAAGAACCACTGTCATATCCTTGTCCACGCGGTGTTGCGAGTACATCACCGGTTATGGGGTCAAACTCAACGACATGGTTTGAGGATCCGTCTCCGCGGATAAAATGCTTCGCAACGGTATCTGCATGTGCTTCTGCAACCTGTTCAAAGCGCGGGTCATCCTGAATGGATGTAGCAAAGCTGAGCAGCGGAAGATTCATCATGCAATCAATTATAGCAAACCTGAGACTTGAGTTTTCCCATGCACGGATGTATTTTGCAATATGGTTAAAACGCCCTGCAAGAATTGTTGCAGCATGCATTGCGCGTACTTTTGATTTCTCATTGCCGGTAATCTTATAATCAGCAATAGCGGAAAGTGACCACATGAAGCCTACATCGTGGTTGATTCCGATAAAAATGTCAAATGCTTCATCAAGCTTTTCTTCGCATCCTTCTGCGTATTTTTTGAACATTTCATCGCCGGTTTTTAAATACATAAGCCACATCATACCCGGCCAGAAACCAGTTGTCCAGCCTGAAATATTGGCTTTTGTGCCTTTAGGGTCCCATTCGCCGAGATTTGAGTTTGTTGTAGGAAAGTTCACACCGATCTCAGGAGCCATCGCAGTAACTTTTTTTACGACTCTGTCCAGAAACTCGGAAGCAAATGCTTTATCTTCTTTAGAAAACATCTTGTTCACGCTCCTTTTAAATTATATAATAACATGTTTTTTAGGTAAAACAATGCATATTCTAGGCTTATCGTGATTTCTCTGTTTCTACAGCAACCTCAATATTTCATTATTTGCGTACACTTCTTTTTTATAAACTCCATGTGGACGTTCCAATCCCATCTTGAAAAGAAGTGTGCACCCGGACGAAGTGCATAACCTATATGTCCTTCATTATAAATAACAGACGGGCGCGGCAGCGTTTTGGGAGAAACCAGTCCTTTTAATCCCAATGTTTCAAATACAGGACTTGCAGCATAAGCAGAAAGATAATCTGCAAGCTGATATTTAGCACAATCACCGTCAGCAGACACAATACTCATATATCTCGGAGCTGCAGCAGCTATCATAAAATGTGCATCATAAGGAAGTTCTTTGGGATTATAAGCATATTCTTTTGCTTTTTCGCACCACCATTCTATACCGCCGTTGTTTATCAAATCGATAAATCTTCTTTCCGCAACTCCGAAAAGACCCGCTCCGCCAAAACCCGAACAATTTACAAGACCGGCAAAAATGCGCTCATCCTGACAAGCCGCCCACAGAGCTGTTTTTCCAAGACGAGAATGTCCTGCCACACTAATACATTTATGGTCTATATCATCTCTTGACAAAAGATAATCTACCACTCTGCTTGCAGCATATGCCCACATTCCGATTTTTCCAAAATCGGATGGTTCACGCCTCTCCCCCGCAAAGAATACCTTTCCCATACCGTTTTCTTTAAACGCCTTTGTAAAATCCCCATGCACATGATCTTCTATGATATCATTATAACAGAATTGAACATAAGCAAAGCCGTTATCGATTATTTCTTCAATCGGTGCATATTGTGTGGAAATATCTGCATTTAAAGGCAAATCCCGAAGAGATGGCTCAAATGCAATATGGATTATAGCGGGTGTCTTTTTTTCTGCGTAGATAGGACGAACAAGCTGAATGGGAAAAGAAAATTTTCCGTAAGGTGCTTCGAAGCTGATTTCTATGCGCTGACATACCGCTTTTCCGCCATATGTTTTTATAACGCCTGCATAACGTCCGCTTTCATCGCTTGAGTAAAGTATTTTGCTTTCAATTTTTTCCGGAGCCTTAGGTGTGAAACCAAACCCGTATTCCATAACTGTATCAAGAAGATACTTACGGTAAGATTTCCAGTTTCCTTTTGTAAGCCGATTGCCGTTCTTGTCAATCATAACATCAGGAGGAATCCACGGCTTTTCAGAAAGCAACTGATCGGCAGTCATAGATTCATCATAGTGCCTTTGAAGAATCGTTCCATCTACATCTTTAGCGGTTTCGGGAAGAATCCAGCCGTCATATGACGGATCGGTAAACCTTTTGTTAGTAATCATATTTTCGCCTCATCTTTAAGTTACTAATTCATAATTCGTGCTTTTCCAGCTCTGAAACAGAGCGTTTTAAGTTGTGTCCTTGCAAAAGCACCGTGACAGTAAATTTCTTTTTCACTTTACTTTTGCGCAAATTTAACCTTTCACAGCTTGTTTGTAAACCGATTTCTTATTCTCGCTCCTATTTTTTTATGTAATCCACTATACGCTTTATCAGTACAGCAACCTCTGCACGGGTTGTATAGTCCGTCGGTGCGATTAGTCCATTCTTGCCGTTGACAAGACCTGCGCCGATGAGCGCGGAGACGGCTTCGCGGGCGTAAGGAGCGACGGTGTCAAAGTCTTGGTATTGCGATAACACCTCATCCACCGCCATTCGGCGGTCCCCCTTCTCCTCAAGGAGAAGGCTTTGGCTCTGTAGTGCACGGTAGACTATCACCATCATATCCTGACGTGTAATCGTGTTTCGTGGGGCGTACCTGTTATCGCCTATGCCGCTGACTATACCTATATTGCGTGCTATTGCAAGCTCGGATGCAAAATAGTCACTTGTCGTAACGTCTGCGAAGTTCTCCGTGTTATCACTTGTGAGATTAAACGCACGAACGAGAAGAATCGCAAAGTCTGCGCGGGTGATGTTCTTTTCCGGCGAGAAGGTGTTTTCTGATGTACCTTTTATAATACCTTCGGACGAAAGCGCATTGATTGCATCAGATGCCCATGTGTGGTTGGTTAAATCCGTGAAGCTCGGTTCGCCATGAACTCCGGATTCTATATCAGCGTTGTCGGTGCCGGCAGCGCTGTCCGTTTCATCGGATGTGTCTGTTTGGTCGTTGTCGGTTGTGTCATCCGTTTTGTCGCCGGGTGCGGCACCGCCGCCACCTCCTCCGCCACCGCCACCACCGGCTGGTGTGTCAGTGCTGTCTGTTGACGGATTTTCCGTTGTATCGGACGGCTTTGAGGTTGTCGAACCGTAAACCGTTACCGTGAAATACTGTGTACTGCTTCTGCCGTATTCATCAACAGCATCAATTGCAACAAGATTTTCGCCAATCTGACTTGAATCAGGTTTCCATGTAAATACTCCGGCAGCGTTGAGACTTGCACCTCTCGGAAGCGTGCGCGCAGAGTATATGAAGCTGTATTCCGACGTAGCGTTAACCTTTACCGAAACACTGCTTCCTGCACTTGTCGTGACATTCGTTACTTCATCAAACACAGGAGCAGGATTGATTTCATATGACATAGGTATCTCAAAAAGGCTTCCTTCTCCCATATAGTATGTGTAGCCTTTTTTCTCATCTTCCTTGTCAACATATCCCGAAATTGTTGTGATTTCTCCGATATCAACAATTGCCCGTGTATCGTTTGTCATGGTTACATTTTTTATTATATACGCAGCATTTCCGGGTTCATCAAACTCTATGTTCATCATGCGGTCAGTAAGCTTTTCTGCTTCTGGCTGCGTGAGTGGTGAGGTGAATTCAACCTCTATCCAGTTTTTATCGGAAAGCTCACGTTCAAAATCAACAACAGTTCCCGTAACTGACGCGGTCTGCTCCGTCATATTTCCGATAAGCGTGCCGTCATTTACGTAGCTGTATACATTATCATATCCGTCGCCGTCGGTCTTTTCCTTAACCGTCCATACACCGACAAAGCCGTTGAAATCGAAGCTGTATCCGGTATCGGGATCGGTAATTGTATAAATACGGCTGTTATCCTGCGTGTAAACGACATAATCAATGCGCCCGTCGCAAAGCTCAACCTTTACTGCCGCTGCCTGTTCAAAGCCGGGTACCGTTCCGTCTTTTCTTGCTATATCAACACGTGAGATTCCATCTTCCTTGATATAGCGCTTGCCATTATAGGGTTCAAGTACTGTTGTAAAGAGCGTATTGAGATTACGTCCCTTGCGGCGCACAAGCATATATTCAAGATGCTCAAACGCCTCAAAATTCTTAGGTCTGCGCGGTGGAGTTCCGTTCATATACGAAACCTCATCAGCCGCAAAATCATTAACCATGGTAAGGCGCAAATGCGTATCCATTTTTCCGTTTCTTGAATAATCACGCAAGTCTTCGATTTTGTAGTCGAGCCAGAAGCTCTTCTCACCTGTGTTGTCTGCACGGTTTACGTCATAAAGCCATGTATATCCTGCAGGATATTTTGTTTTCACGAAAGCAGTGTTTGTATCCGTATCGGGATCCGGACCGTGCGGAACATCCGCACCTGCATATGAGCCTTCAGGCTGATATACAAAATCGAGATTATCAGAGGTTTCGGGGTTTTTCTGGCTGTTTACGTGGAAGGAATACAGATGATCTTCACCGCCGAGCACTCGGAAGAAGTCAATACCATATGAAACCTCGCTGTCGTAATCTACCATAACAACGGTTCGCCTGTATTCATCACAAGCAGCATACGGGTTTGCCGACACATCCATTACCTGCACGCGATCGGCGGTAGCATCAAAATGAATCGGTTTCTCCGCCGCAGGCCCTCTATCCTGCGTTTTTTCATTTACAACTACGGCGTTGTGCGAAATGGTGGGGCTTAAAAACTGCCTTCTGTGCGGATCAGTATCTGTTGCGAACTCAGGATAGCCGAGATCCGTTGTCATTTCGATGCCGTATGCACCAAAACCAAGATTGAGCATATCGTCATGAGAGTGAGATACGCTGCCACCGAAATACATCCACGCAAAGCGTTCAGTATCACGGATTACGTTCGGTCCTACCGAATTATATAATGTTCCTGCACGAAGTGCCGCAAAGCCGTAACCCGGAAGAAGCACGCTCTTGTCGTAGTTGTATTCACCGTAAGCTTCGATAATCTGCTCTATTTCATCCTGAAGCTTCTCCGGATCTTTTGTATAAACATCATAATGTATCTCGTCAAGGTTTCCATTTTTACTTCCCCACAAATGCTGAGCAAACTCAATATCGCCCGTATACTTATATGCATCAACCATTACATAATCATCTTTCGGGAAGAAGAGGAATCTTGCGGCATAATCGTGGTCTCCTATCTGCGGAACACCGCGACGGAGTAATGTAAGCGGTGCATAAACCTTTATCATCTGCAGGAACTTCGGATTCTGATAAAGATCCATTTCGGAAATCTCATCATATCCCTTGCGACCGGCATAGTTTGCGATTGCATTTGCCGCAACAGACATACCTTCCGCCCACATATAGTTATAGTGAGATGCCGTTTCTGTTCCCATACCGTCACGCGAGACCTGATCGACTATCTTCCAGTTAACGCAACCACCATTGTTATATGTATGGTTGTCGGTTTCACCGTACTTAAAAATCCAGTCAAGCATATTTCGGGTGTCCGGATATGTATCGAGAACAACTGCCGCAACGGCAAGTCCGCCCTGGTGACGTCCGAAGTTACCGAGACTCAAAGACTGAGTTGTTGCTTTATATGCTTCACGGAGTATTCCCGTTTCAATATTCTGACGAATCATCTCCGGAGTCGTTTTCTTGTTCTCAATATTATAATCTTCTGCCTTATCGGAAAGAAACTTCACAACATACGGATCATCATACATCGGGAAGAGGGCATCATAAGACTTCGCCAACAATTCGATAAGAGTCGGTTCCCAGATTGAGCCTATCACCTTTCCTCTTTGCGATCCGCCGTTCATATTGTAATAATCCGGCAGATATGCACGGAGGTCATATCCGGGATAGAGATCTGCAAGACGGTCGAGAAGAATTGCTCCGAGTCGGCCGTACTTTACATCCCCTGTATAAACATATGCATCCGAAAGTGTCTCGAGTGCCGTAGTCATAATGGGATTCTTGTTCGGAGCAGATGTATACCAGAATGCGTGATGGTTGTAGAACGCAACATAGGTATGAACATCTTCAACTCCGTTTTCATGCACTTTTCCGGTCCTGTATCCCCAACCGCTGTCAACTCCCCAGCGACTGATCTCTTCCTCCGGAACTCCGAGATCTTCTCCAACCTCTTTGTACAAATCGTTACAGAGAAATCCTCCTGCAACGCCGTAGCCGTAATAGTCGTACCATTCCTTGGTATATTTTTCCGTCGGGGCAACGCAGGTGCATTCCTCACCTTCCTTGTGGAAAACCAGTTCATGGTGGCGCTTATGCGCAAGTTCAAAATCAAAAACGTTGTTATCGTTTTTTCCAAGCTCATAGAAGCTTTCAAAATCGTTACTCGGAAAAAGACGTTTACAATCCGGACACTGCACCTTCCACGGGCGTGTCAAAGGACTGACAACAAACGGATAGTTACCATATTCCCCATAGAGATCCTTACCGCAATATCTGCATATACACATCGTTGGATCTTTATACAGACCTACGCTCAAACTCCTCGGGAGTCCTTCGCCCGGAACAAGTCCCCACAGCGCATCAGCACCCAGTCCGATATAGGTTTCTGCTTTCGCGACCGCATCTTTCTTGAGACTTTTTGCCCAATCATACTTATTCACGTTTTCACGGGCATTTTCAACCATATCATCAAAGAAATATGTTCTTTCAACCTTACCGTCACGAACGGAAATATACGCTTTTGTTTCCTTTTCTTCATCGCCAACACTTACCATTGCCGTAACTATTGCAGTTCCGATTGCTTTCGGTGTGACAAACCCTGACTCGGTTAATTCGATGACTTCGTCATTATCATTCATCCAGATAACTTCAGAATCAAGAAGCACCTCGCCGTCTCTGTTAAGTGCGACTGCAGAAAGCTGGACACCGTTATCCGCCACACTCATAACAAAATACGGTGCTCTGATTTCTGCCGAGACAAATGTCGTGTCAAACTCACCCGGCTCTTGTACCTCAACATCTACTGTCTTCTCAAAGTTTTTTCCGCCTGCGGTTACGGAAACGGTTATTGAAGTTTCACCCGGAGCTTTTGCAACTATTTCTCCGTTTTCTGAAACACTTATTATTTCATCATCAAAAGCCGTATACTCTGCAGATATAAACGAATCTTCCTCGCCGTCAATTGCCTTTTTCGGATAAAACTCATATCCGTCAGAGAGCTTGACGGTCGGGCATACGTTTGCAGCTTCGCCTATATCCAGAACGATTTTTTCATCCGTGAACGAAACATCGGAAACCTCGGGAAGCTTCTCAATATTTGCAAATCTTATCTCATTAAGATTCTGATTGTAGTTAGATAACTCACCGGCAACAAGCGGAACAAAAACAAAGGTGTGTGTTCCTGCAGAAAGCGACAGTGTTCTTGTTCTTTTTGTGCGTTTATTATCATTTCCGCTGTTTATCTCATCAGAGAAGCAATAATCTCCGAGATAAATTCCGTCAAAATAGATGTCGCTGAGTGCCGCGCCGCGCTTATTCTGACTTCCGTTTACGTCAATGCGATAAATTCCGTCATATGGAACAGTGACGTCAATGGCAAGCTTCTGTCCTGCCTCTGTCGTTGCGCCGCGAAGCCCCTTAAGGTTTACGCTGGATTTCGATGAAACCACGCTCGGCGTTATATCTGTGTTGATTTCCCAGCCATCCTTCTCAATGCGCGCAGTATTTGCGAGATTAGACTCAAGCTTTAAGAAATCCACGATATGGTCACGCATATCGGTTTCAACAACAGAAACTTCAATTTCGTTTGTTTTCACCGTTTCTCCCCAAAGCGTGATTTCGGCATATATTTTCGCCGTTGCACCAAATGCTGCGCCGAACACGCGCCCGTTTCTTACCTCAACACCGTTCAGATGCTCCGCATCGCATTCTATGTGCCAGTTTATCTCGACATTCTTATCGGAAACAAAGTCAACCGGAAGTTCGCTTGCTCGCATGCCCGAGAGGGAAAGCACTTCATCACGGAGATAACCCACTGTCTCCGGTGCTGAAAGAGTTGCTGATATTATAGGAGTCATATCGTAAACTTCAATCTCGGTTTCTGCAAAGAAACCTTTTTCAGGAAATTCTGCCGTAATTATAACGTTTCCGTAATTATGTGCCGTTACAACTCCGTCCTCACTTACCGTCGCAACGGATTCATCGGAGCTTCTGTATATAAAGCTTTCCGAAGTGTTTTTATCTCCGCCCAAAGACCAGCGCTCATACGGGGTCAGCTTCGTGCTCTCTCCGATATCGAGCGCATTCGTTTCCGGAACTATTTTTATACCGCGAAACTCATCGGAAAGATCCTTTTCCGGCACAAAGCGCATTCCCGACACGCTTATATGCTGTTTGTACGCTGTGCTGAGAATAGTATCGCCGTCAATTGTTCTTACGCCGGATGTGTCGCAGTCATATACCGAGAGATCAACCTCTCCTCCTGCAGTGACATTGTTAAGCTCAAGAGATGTTGCATCAAAAGCAAATACGGCAAGGTGCTTTCCCTCCTGAAGGTATGCCGTTGCAATAACACCAGCGCCCGTTCCGTCCTTTGTTACCTGCGCATATGTATCGTGTGCGGAAAGCTTTGAAAAGTCGATATATCCCATCGGCTTTGCGCTTGACGTTACGCCCGGAAGGGAAGTGAATTTTGTGTTTTCTGAAATTTCGCCTTTGAGAATATACACTGCCGGTGCGGCACCGTTTTCTTTGCTCTGCAATCCCGCCGCATCCGTCATAATCTCCAGTGCATAGTTTCCTTCTCGTGTAACCTCAAACGGAATAGCAAGAAGCGGACCATGCTCACTCCTTACGCCGTAGCGACGCACGTGGATATCGGAAAGAGAGAACACACCGTTTTCCGCATTAAGTACACACGAGGTTGAAGATTCAGGATTTCTGTATGCCGATACGGACGAAAAATCAATATCAAACGCAGTATTCTTTCCCGAATCAAAAACCGAGATTTCAAAACTGTCCGAAAGTCCCGATTCACTGTGCGTTGCGGTGATTGTTGCGTTTCCTTCGGAAACAGCAGTTATCTTTCCGTTTTGGTCAACTGTTGCAACGCTCTCTGCAGAGCTTTCGTAAGAGATGCCGTCTTTGACCTCTTTTTCTCCGCTTAAGGAATACAGCATCTTTACGCTTGTGTTTGCAGCTTCTCCGACATCAAGCCTTTTCTTGTCTGCTGAAAAAGCCAGAGCGATTACAGCTTCCTTAAAATCATCCTTGGGAGTAAGGCGTATTCCCGAAAGATAAAAATTCTGCTTGTAATTCGCAACCAGAAGGTTGCCGTCAACGTAAATGCCGCCGGACGAGCCTACTGTAAAGTTATCAGCTACTGCGCCATAGGTTGTCATATTGTTATATTTCAGTGAGTTTCCATCACAATAAAACACCATTGTGTATTTCTTTCCTGCCGTGAGGAAGATGCTTGCCGGTGTTTTCTCTTGTGCGCTTTCATCAGGTAACACGGTATATACATCCGCCACGGAAAGCTTTGAAAAATCAAAATAGCCTACTAAAGGTGCGGATGTGTTCGTTACAATCGTATCAAATTTCTTATTTGCCTTTATCTCATATTCTGCAATATAAACAGCCGGTGCCGCTGCCGTTGCTTTGTTCTCAATTCCCGTCTCGGTTGTTTTAAACTCAAGAACGTAATCGCCGTTCTCCGCTACGGTAAACGGAATAGCAAGAAGCGGGCCGTTGTCTGATTTAGTGCCATAACGGCGCACATGAATGTCCGTAAATGCAACTGTTCCGCCACTCTGCGTGAGAGTAGCCGTTGCGCCCGGCTGCTTATATGCCGTGACTGCACTTAAATCTATCACGGTTTGCACGCCTGCCGCCGAGCTTATCGGAACAAACGCAAGCAGCATGCTTATTGTGATTAGCAGTGATAATAATCTTTTCATATGATAACTCCTTCCTAGTTTTTGTTCCCGTTGCAGGGACAGTTGTCCCCGACCATCCGTTTCATTTCTACGCTTGCGGCAAACCGCAACATTCTTGCCCTGCCGGGCGGGCCTTACTTTCTTGTTTCGCCAAGAAAGTAAGCAAAGAACGCGAAAAAGGGGAGAACTCGCGCCCCCACTCCCGTGGCGCGAAGGAAACCTCCCCTTTTAACCCCTCCGCACGCAACGACGAAAAGCAGTACGTGGAATAGGGCGTGTAGGGGTAGTGCTACATCCCCTGCCGGAAAGGATAACGTATCGTGAAAGGCGGCAGTTCTATGCCGGAACGTTTTCCGGTTCTCCCCCCTTTTATCGTAGGGTTCGGTGCTTGCCGACGAACCGTATGTATTCCTCTTGTCTATTATAGCGGAGAGGGGCGCCTCTCCGCTACAGGTAAATTATTCCTTTTATTCCTCTGTTTTTACAGATACATATTTAGTCTTATAGCTTACGCCATCGTCCAATGTGTAAATGATGTATCCTGTTGCATCCAGATCTCCTTCTTCCGGAACGGTGAACTGGTTGTGCTTTTCTTTTCTCTGCGAGGTGTAAGTCTTTATGGATGCAGTATCTTTACCGAAAATGATACCTGCTTCAACGATTTCATAGTCACCTGCATCATATTCAAGCATATATGCCTTGTGTGCATCGCTATAATCAAGAATTGCAACAGGAACTTTGTCTGTTATTTCTTCAGTTCCTTCCGTGATATCCGTTGCATCCCATACGTTAAACTTATAGGTAGTGCCGTATGCTACAGGTTCTCCGTCACGCAGCCATACAGTATTTGCGTTTGCCTTGTTAAGCTCTACCGGTGCGTTGTAAGTGCCTGCATCAGCTACCGCTGTACCGTTGTGCTTTACACCTGTAATCGCAGATGCGGTATACTGTGCAACTGCGTTTGTTGTGCCGTCAGCAAGTGTCTGCCCTGCTGTGAATGGCTTGTTTCCGTCTGTGAACCATCCAAGGAATGTTCCAAAACCTGTAAGCTTCGGTGTGAAGAGCGTAGTCTGTTCGTTATATACGCTTTCTGTCATAGAACCGATGTATGCACCATTCTGATTCCAAAATGCTACATTTTTATTATCCTCTTTTTCATAAACAGCTGTGAGGTATGTATTTGACCAGACAGAATACGTATCCCCATCAATGTCAACCCATGCGTTTTCATCAGAGGTATCTGCTCCGCGCTTCCAGCCAACAAATTTGTAACCTTCGATGTTCTTTTTATGAGCAGTTAATGTTACCGAACCGCCACGGCTAACGGAATCAATATCAATTCCGTTAAATCCATCAATATTAGTTGTCTGTGCAAATGAAACTTCTCCATACGCATCTTCGTCCTCTTCCGGTTCTTCAACGACAGGTATAAGGCGGATACCGGAGATGTACATGTTCTGTTCGTAGTTTATACCAATTAAGGTTGTGCTCCCCTCAGTCGCTGTAATTCCGGAATACGCATTGCTCACATTATAGCATTCATAGTAAGCACTCAATTCACCATTTGAAGTTTTTTTGTTTAAATCGAGTGATTTTATATCACAGTGAAAAATCATATAATAATCTTTATTTGCTTCAAGATCGAACTGTATCGGAACACTTGTCTCATTTGCGTATGAATCTATAGTCATAGACATATATGTATCTGCTTGAGTAAATTCGGAAAATTTAAAATATCCTATTTTCCTCTTGTTATTAATTGCATCTAATTTAAAGTTGGTGTCAGCAAGGCTTTTATAGTCCCCTATATGTATAGCCGGAGCTGCCGCTGTTTCTCTATTTGTAACGCCATCCGAGCTGGTTTTCAGCTCAAGTGTATAATTTCCCGATTGCGATACAGAAAACTTAACAAAGAGTGCTGAACCGGAGGTACCAGTAACACCATATCGGCGTACAGCCATAGTCTCTAATGCTGCCACTCCATTATTGAAACTATATTGAGGATCATCATTACCGGTGCCACTATTAGAAAAAGTTTTTCCTTCCAAAGGCAATTCAATTCCCTCTGCTGCAAAAACTGCGGGGACAAGTGCGAGAATCATCGTCAATACGAGAATTGCTGATAATAATCTTTTCATTTTTACATTCATCCTTTCAGAATTAAAAATATATTTTTACACAGCTTTGTGTGTAGTTTTTACTTCATTCTGTCGTATGCTGTTTTGTAAATATCGAGAAGCTCATTTACGCGCATTTCTTCAAGCGTTGCTTTCAGTTCATCAAGCTTATCAATCGGTTCCTGACCAAGAAGCATTTTGAGAACCAATTCCTCTGTAAGCATATGGCAAGCAGTTTCGATTTCTGTCTTTACCTTTTGTTCCTCTTCTGTAAAATCGAGGTATGTTGCCGGGTTAACCTCAGGAAGCGCTTGCTCAACTATAAGTTCTTGCGATTCCCTTGTACGCTCGGTCTGTGTAACAAGTACTGCCTCAGGGTCCAGACGGGTAAATGTTCCGCCAAGCTGGAAGCCGTAGAGCGTGCTCGGTCCGGTTCCTGCATCGTCGGTTATAAACTGCTTTTTGCCGTCAATAACCTCATACGTCTCGCCCTCTTTACCCCATGACATAAGCTCATACGCCTCGTCAGTGTAGAACCAATCAACAAGCTTTGCGGCGTTTGCAATTCTCTTATCATCACCGGAGTTCGAGATAGAGAAGCCGAGAGGGTCTACGGCACTTCGCATAACAAGCGGTGCGCCCTTTTCGGGATTTGCAACAGGAGGAGCGAATGCAGTAAACTTAAAGTCCGGAATCTTGTCGCCAACGAACGGATCGAAATAGTCAAGTCTTGTTGTAAAGTGCGGCATGATAAAGCCACGGTTTGTTGTGATAAGCTCTTCCCATGCGGTTACATTAAGCGTAAAGAAATCGGAAGGCATAAGCTTTTCATCAATAAGCTTTTTGTAAAAGAGAATTACCTCGCGCATTGTATCTTCCGTTGCGCCCCAGCGCCACTCTTCATCATCGTAGTCGTAATACGCCTCGACCTGCCACCACTTATCAAACGATGAGCCGACAACGTTGAAGGTGTCAAAGTTTCCGCGGACAACATACGGATACGAATCCGGGTAAAGCGCTTTAAGCTCTTTGAGGACTTCATAAAGCTCGTCAAATGTCGTCGGAACTTCGAGATTGTGCTTTTCAAATATGTCCTCGCGATACATCCAGCAACGCATTCTTGTCGCTCCATCACGACCGGTAACCGGAGTATAGTAAATCTTGCCGTCTGCCGCCTTGCGCGTCTTAACAGAGCCGTTGTATGTCTCCTCGGAAATACCGTCAAGCCATGCGCTGTATGCCGGCATTTCGGAAAGAAGGTCGTCAAATGCAATGAGCGCACCCTGACGTACGTATTTCAACGGCGCCATATTGCTAGTGAACACCGCAACGTCCGGAACCGTTTCGGGATCCGCAAATATGAGAGAGTACTTGGTCGAGGCATCGGTTGTCGGGAAGGTCTGTATATCAAGAGTTGCGCCCGAGCCTTCCTCTATGTATTCCCATACCTTCCAGTCTTCTCTGTACGGCCAGCTGGGGGATGACGGTACCGTCATTTTGACAACCGTGCCCTCCTCCAAGCCTCCGCCGGACTGTCCGCCGCCTGCACAAGCGCAAAGCGAAAGAATCATCAGTGTTGCAAGGATTGCGGATAATAATCTTTTCATTGTGTTTTTCCTCCTGTTTTCACAGTTTTATTATATAACTCAACAAATATATAAGTCAGATTACGCCTTTTTCGGATATGCCTTATAAAAATGCGTGATATTCATTGCTTCATCAAGATCTCTGCCGTGGCTTCCGATTTCGCCCTTATGATAGCAGCCGTGGTCCATTGCAAAGCCTACAAGCGTGTTATTGCCTGCCCAGTATTTATCAATAAGCTCGGAGAAAATTGCAAACGTGCGGACATTGGCGCGTATCTCGCCGAGGGAAACCGGAGTTTCGATACCCTTCTTATGCATTGTGGAATCGAAATTTCCGTTGTAAACAAGGATAAAGTCGTGCTCGTTGCGTATGACAAGATTCATCGCAACCGCATTTGCCTCGTCGACTGTGTCGCATACGAAATAATCCATATCACGTTCACGGTAGATCATGCCGAGACTGCACTGTGCATATGCGACGATTGCAGGCTTCTTACCTGCGCGGATGAGTGCATCAAAGAGTGTGTCGATCTTGATGACAGGCTTTGAATACTTTACGATTCCGTGTACCGCAGGCTGTGCCCCTGTATACATTGTTCCGAAGCAAACGGGGGTGTCGCTCGGAAGAACCGTGGTCAAGGGGAGCTTTAAATCAAAATACTTTTCCGTCTCGTAAAACATAACATCCGGATATTTTTCGATGAGCCACTGTGCGACTGCATCGGGGTTGTACATAAAAACCCTGTCTGCCTTTTCTCCGCCGAAAGCGCGGTCTATATATGCGCACAAATCCTCTGAAGGTGCAGCTGCATGCTCCGGAGCTTCAATTCCAAGCGCATATGTAAGCGATGCGCAAATTGTGTCGAGTGAAACCTTATTTCTTGCCATGTTAAAAACCTCTTTCTTAATAAATTTATTTATCTTCTTTTATTTTTTCTTCATCTATACCATTCTGATTATCAAGAACAAATCGGACAAATGCTTCTGCTCCGTATTGCAAAGCATCTTCATCAAGCGTGAAATCAGTTTGATGTGCAATCGGGATAATTCCCTTTTCTTCGTTCTTTATTCCAAGGCGGAAAAATACGCTTGGTACCTTTTCGGTAAAGCGCGAAAAATCCTCGGATGTGATTTCGGGAGGAACGATATAAACGTTTTCCTTTCCGACAACCTTTTCCATACTCTGCCCCATAAGGCGGGATAAATAGTGATTATTATAGACGCATACAGACTTTAGCGGTGCGTGGAAGCTGATATTCACGCCGTACTCTTCTGAAAGGCTTTTTGCGAGCCTGCTGATTCTCTCATATATGAACTCACTGAGCGGAACGCTGTATGTACGTATCGTACCCTGCATCAGAGAATAGTCCGAAACAACATTCTGTGCCGTTCCTGAATGAAGCTTTGTAACAATGCACACGACTTTTTCACCGGGGTCTATCTCGGTTGCATAAATCGTCTGCATACCGGTGTACATTTTAACAGCTATTGCCAAAGCGTCGGTTCCTTTGTGATACGCTGTGGCATGTACGCTTTCCCCGCTGATTTCTATTTTAAAATGACGGCTTGTTGCAGTTGCAATTCCGGGACAAACACCAAGTTCTCCTACGGAAAGGTTTGTATCCGTATGCAATGCTGTCATGATGTCAACGTCTTCAAGAACGCCGTTTTCAATCATCATCATAGCGCCGCTCGTTACGCCCTCTTCGCTTGGCTGAAAAATTAGCTTAACACGGCAGGAAAGATCGTTTTCCATTTCTTTAAGCATTTTTGCCGCACCGAGAAGGATTGCCGTATGTCCATCATGCCCGCAAGCGTGCATTAGTCCATCATGACGCGAGCGATACTCAAGCTTTTCATTCTCCTCCTGCATTTTTAATGCATCTGTATCTGCGCGTATTCCGATAGTGAAACCTGCTTTATCGGGATTTATATATCCCACGATACTGCCTTTTCCGTATTTCTCTGTGTACGGAATTTTCATGCTTTCAAGCTCACGCTTGATGAGAGCAATCGTTTTGGGTAAATCATAGTCAACCTCAGGATACATATGCATTTCACGTCTTAGTCTAATAATATATTCCTTATCTATGTTAATCATTTTTGCTCCTGTAATTGTTATATTTTCACTATGCCTATTCCGGCATCGTTAATCTCGATCTTTGTTCCGTAAGATGCAGACATTTCTGCAAACCGCTCTATAATTCCACGATCTGTACATACCCTCGGATTTCCAAGACGGTATCGCGGCTCGCCAAAACCAAGCTCAATCGGCAAAAGCTCAAGATGGGTAAGCTTTCCGCCATCCATCTCAAAGTACGGAATCACAGCTTCAAACATTCTGCTGTCCGTCATAAGGCCGACTGTGTAATTGCGTGACCTTTTTCTGTAAATATCGCAAAGCGGGTCATCGGATGTTAATCCGTATTTTTCATACATATCCTCCGGTGCAAATGTTACGCTTTCGTTATGCAGCATAAAGTCACCGAGAGAATAGAATATGGGATATCCCTTGTATATTTCGAGCGGTCTTAAAAGATGCGGGCCATGCCCAAGTACCGCGTGTGCGCCCATATCAATGCAACGGTGAGCAAATTCAACAATGAAATCGGCGGGATTTTCTTTCTTTTCCCCCGCAACTTCGTGGCTGTGTATGCTTACCAGAATATAATCTGCCTGATGCTTTGCCTCGTAAATGGCTCTTTCCAGCCTGTCCATATCCTTTTCATTAAGTTTTGCGTGATATTTCGTCTTTTCTCCAAGCCGGAATTTTATTGCGTTGCCTAATTCAACTGAGGTGTTATCTTCTTTAAGAGCAGCATATCCTTCGGCCATTAAAATTTTATGGTCATCGTTAATTCCGCTTACTTCGGAAATTTCATTTAAAACATCAAACTGTTCTTTCGTAACCTCAATATATTTTTCGGTGCGCAATGCATTAATGCCGGGGCGGCCCGGTGTGCGCCTTGACTGGCGCCCCGCGATGGCAGAATCCCCTGCAATGGATGATGCCATAGAAATCAGCGCCACTCTTCCGGTAGGGGTATCCAGATAAGCAGGAGAAGCCGCTTCGTCAAGATTCATCCCAACTCCGGTATGCACAAAATCTGTATTTTCCAATGCATCAAGCGTGGAAATAAGGCCACCATAGCCCCAGTCAAAGGTGTGGTTATTTGCAAATGACATCATATTAAAGCCGTATTCACGGGCAATATCGAGAGTGCGCGGGTCTGAATTATGGAATGAACCACCGTTAAACTGATTGCCCCAAATACCTTTGCGGTAAATTATTGATTCAAAATTAAAAAAACGCACGTCGCCTTTTTTTATGTATTCGCTAACCTCGCGAAAACCTTCATATCCGGTGGAGATTACCCGCTGAATCAGCATATCTCCCGCCGCGGTGAACTTTATTTTGGGCAATTGCATAACAATCTTTTCCTTTCTATTCACAGGCATTTTAAGCCTCGAAAAAACATTACTTAAAACCACTTTACTACTCTTGATTATATTACAAAAATATGATATAATCAAATACGAATAACGTTATACTTATATAAGGGAAAACTTATAGGGAGGCGTATCTATGAACAACACTGAAAAATACGTATACACCGTATATCAGAAAAAGAGTTTTTCAGAAGCTGCAAAAAATTTGTATATTTCACAGCCGGCACTTAGCAGTGCGATAAAAAACCACGAAGATCAACTTGGTTATAAAATCTTTAACAGAGCCACATCTCCGATAACCCTTACCCCCGAGGGGAACGTGTATATCGAGTATCTTGAAGAACGGTTGTATCTTGAAAAACAATTGAATGAACGGTTACAGTCAATTAATAATAATTTTGATAAGAAAATTTCCATAGGCGGCTCAAAATCTGCGGCATTTACCATCATCCCAAAGTTGTGTAGTGAATTTCACCGACGTTTTCCAGATGTCAGCATAAAGATTGATGCGGGCGAAGGCGGTCCGGAAAGCGATTTGTTTGATAAACTCAACCGCGGTGTTCTTGATTTCGTTATCAGTACAAACGTAGACACACACGAATACCGGACACTATTGCTGAAGCAGGAAAAATATATGATTGTTATGCCAAAAAACTATCCCGAAGCCGAAGGGTTGCAGAAATACGCTCTTACATTTAAAGAACTTTCAACCGGCGAATATCCTCCCGAAAAAGAAATAACCGACTGGAGTCTGTTCAAAAACATAAAATTATTCAAACCGGCTCCAACCACTAAAACCTGGAAAACATTTTCACATTTTTACAAAATAACCGCATCCGAACCCTGCCGTATAGTACATCATCACAAGCTGGATATGCAGTACAATCTGATGAAAGAAGGTATGGGAGCTCTTCTTATGCCGCAAAACTCAATCATTGAGAAGGGAAACAACGAAGAAAGCCTTTATTATTTTGATGTAAAGCTCCCAGGCAACTTAAGAGAGATATTCCTTGTATACAAGGAGGACTCAACGCATTCTCCATGCGTGCGGGATTTCATATCTCTTGCAAAAGAAATGTATCCTCAATAAACAAGCTTTTCGAATATACAAAAAAAGGATTGTAACAGCCCCTATTGTTTTTTCTTATTTTATATGGTAATATATAGATATCGAAAAAGGGAGGATTTAGACCATGAAAAAACTTATATCGCTTGTTCTTTGTACCGTTATGCTTACAAGCTTTATCCCTTCGGTCGCGTTTGCCGCAAGCAGCAGCCTCAGCTTTGAAGAAGAGCTCGCCACAGACCTTAAAGCTTTGGGAGTTTTCAAAGGTGTTTCCGATACAGACTTTGCTCTCGACCGCGCGCCGACGAGAATTGAGGCTCTCGTTATGCTTATCCGCACGCTCGGAAAAGAAGCAGAAGCTCTTGCAAAGGGAGGAAAGCATCCGTTTCTGGATGTTCCCTCGTGGGCAGATAAATATGTTGGCTATGCATATGAAAACAAGCTGACAAACGGTATGTCAGCCACGAAATTCGGAAGCAATGCAACTGCGTCCTCATCTATGTATCTCACTTTTGTTCTCCGTGCACTCGGATATTCCGATGCAAACGGGCAGGATTTTACGTGGGATAACCCCTTTACCCTCGCGCGCAGCACCGGCATAATGCTCGGCAATCCCGACACGATAAATTTCCTGCGTGCAGACGTTGTTCTCGTCTCCTACGCAGCTCTTGAAGCCGAGGTCAAGGGAACAAAGCAGACTCTTGCCCAAAAGCTTATAGCTGCGGGTGCGTTCTCTGCGGCGGCATATGATAAGTATTATAATGTAGCGGCGTTTGACAGCGCGACGGCAGGTCAGGACGGTGCACGTGAGCTTACGTCTGCAGAAATTTATGAAAAATGCTCTCCGGCTGTATTTTACATAGAGGTATACGACAAATCAGGACAGGCGTTTGCAAGCGGAAGCGGATTTTTTATCGACGCTGACGGCACTGCAGTTACAAATTACCACGTTATAGAAGACGCGTATTCCGCAAAAATTCTCCGTTCCGACAACAACAAAACGTATAACGTTCTCGGAATTTATGACTACAACGCCACACGCGACTGGGCAGTAATCAAGGTTGACGGCAAGGATTTCCCTTATCTTGAAATTGATGAGGCTCCTGTTTCCGGCGGTGAAGAAATCTTCACAATAGGAAGCCCCAAAGGACTTGATAACACAATTTCAGAGGGACTCATTTCTAACCCCAGCAGAACGATCGGAAATGTACCTTATATTCAGATAAGCGCACCTATTTCAAATGGTTCAAGCGGCGGTGCACTGATAAGTAAGCTGGGAAAGGTAATCGGAATCACCTCTGCCGGGCGGGATGACGGTCA
>JAFSIZ010000048.1 GCA_017439555.1 Oscillospiraceae bacterium
TATGCTCCAATTCGTATAAACTTAGTTTGACTGCTATATGAAATTACACTACTCTCAAACTTAAGACGGAAATAATCGACAATGATTTACGTTTGACTGCTATATGAAATTACACTACTCTCAAACGTTGCTGACGAAATGCGGAGAAGCAAAGAGAGTTTGACTGCTATATGAAATTACACTACTCTCAAACATGTAATTGTAACGGCTATTGAGGAAAGTTTGTTTGACTGCTATATGAAATTACACTACTCTCAAACGGTAGCATTTGTCTTGGTTTGTTTTGGGCGGTTTGACTGCTATATGAAATTACACTACTCTCAAACCTCAAATCGCAAAATTCACAGCGACGGGGAGACCTTGCCCTACGCAACAAGGGTGTATATTCATATAGCAAGCAGTGTCTATATAATGCACATATCCTTATCTATAATAAGAATATGCTCATCATCAAAAGTGTTTTTCTGATATCCCTCAAAGAGAAGGAGATACAGCTTTTCATATCTGAAAAACTTATACAGCTCCAGGATATCATCATCGGATAAAAACTGTTTTAAATTTACAAAAGCGAATATTTGTTTTCCGAAAAACTCAAAGCTGAGCTTTGCGTAATCACAGATTTTTTCAACCAGTGTTGCGCTACTGTTTGAAACGGAAACAGGAATAGCATTGAGAAGCATTGATATATCAATTGGGCTTTCGAGGTATATAGGAACATCAAAATCTGATATCAGCTCAGCTATGTATTGTTCTATTTCTGCCATAAGCTCTGAGGTGCGCAAGAAAGATTCTTCATTCAAAGCCTTTTCGGAAAGACGGGAGAGGAGCTTTGTCATAAGCTTTCTCTCGTTTATTGAAAACGAAAATACGTCTCCGACAAAATCAAGCGTTTTGTCAACGGATAATTCCTTCGTTCTTTCCGAGAGGATAAAAGCTCCTTCTTTTCCGTCAGCCTGTTGGCGAAGAGAGTTCATGAGAGAAAAGAATATTGCACCATTTTCTATTATTATAACATTTGCGCGTTCATCTTGCAAGTGAAACGCTTCTGAAAATAGCGGATGAAATATCGTCATAAAATCACAAGCCTTTCGTCTGTATCTACAACGACTGTTTGACGCACGCCGAGAACATACTCCATTTTTGAATACTGTTTTTCCGTAACGGCAAGCATCTGTATTATCCCCTTATCGGGAGACTCTTCCCGCACTTTTTTCATAACTGAATCGGCAACTGTCATGTTCAGCGTAAGCTTGCTGTATACAGAATTCTGCATCATAATAAACCCGTTTTTTATGAGAAACTTGCGGAATTTCGTATATGCCCTGCGCTCACCGGATGTTTCCATAGGAAGGTCAAAAAACACAATAACTCTCATAAATCTATAGCTCATCCCCCGAAAAACCTCATAAGTGAGATGTCGTTTTCGCAAAGCGCATCGAAGACGCTTCTGCAGTATATCTTTATTGCATTATTGATATAATGCTCCCGTCCGTCGATTATGACCTCACGGTTAAGGATGTTGACAAGGCTCATTTTGTCATCGTGAGAAAGTTCGCCTTCAAGCTCCATATCAATAACCGTTTCATCAACAAGAGGACGGAACGGCTCCATAAGGTCTGAGGAAAGATTAAACTGATTAAAACGATTGCCGTGAAATAATCCGAGTTGGGTTATGAAGCCGTTTGAAACGACCTCACGGTTAAACGCAGAAAGAAGAATACTGTAACCGTAATTGAGAGCAGCATTTATTATGCAATCGCGCGTGCGAGAAAACTCTTTTCCGAAAAGAGCGTTGAAATACACCTTTGCTGCATGTCCTTCGCGATTTGTGACATCACCCAGCTCAATCTGCTCTATATATTGGTGAAGCAGCAGTGCTTCATCCTTTCTGAGTTTCTGAAGAAGCAGCGCCTGATTGCGTATTTTTTCGGAAACTATTTCCGTCCAGACAGCTGCTTTTATATTTTCGCTCCATAAAACCTGCTGCTTAACCTTAAGGCTTGTATCGTGAGAGCCGTAATACGGCACGAGCTCTGAGCTTGGATTTCTCTTATCGTCGCAGAATATGATCTTGATTTTCCGTTCCGCAAGCTCTGCGAGCAGAGCTGCGGTAACGGAAACCGATGTGTTTTCAATGATCAGTTGTGACAGCTCTGATAAGTGCACCTTGTTCACCTGCAGCTCATCGCGCACGACGAGATACCCGAGCCGAAGCTCGAGTTTTGCTCGCCGCGATATCACAACCGTGCGCCAGCTCACAGCGCGTTAAGGTCAACGATTTGTCTGAACAAACCGGTCGGAGATTGGTTGATAATTGAGATGTTTTCGAGTGAAGTTATATCCTTGTTTAACCAAGTTCTTCCTGCTGTTTTATTCCCGTTAATTGAGCTCAAATCTACAAAACGAGCGTCACAACTAAAGGTGGTAATCATAAGCTTTAAGACATCACACTGTTCCTTTATAGACATAAATGAAAACTTCTCTTTACTGATTTTATTACCCATATCTCCAAATTGTGCTGAATATCCTTTTTTCATTTTTTCAACAAGCACATCAAATAGCAACTCGTTTTGAGCCTTGTTTATTGCAATGTCATATTTATCTGGTCTAACTTCTGATTTTGCATTCGCGATATAATCTTCATATTTTAAAACTTTTTTCGCATATGCATAATCATTCTCCGACAATATAAGTTGCATCGCATTTTTGAAAACAATAGAATTGTTAGTCCTTCCACTAATGTGCATATAGAAACCGTCAATGCAGAAAAGTGTGTTCAGTTTGATTTTTGGAATAAGCACACGATGCTCAGATAAACTATGTACTTCCTTTAAAAATGAATCAAGCACGGTTTTGTCAGCTTTTATCTTTTCCGAGAGATAAATCGGCACATATTCAATCGTGCGCACACGTTTGCCCTTTTTCGTGTGCTCGACGAGACAGAAATAAGCAGATGATACCTTGTTGTATCCGCCATAACGCTCTGTATCTGCCAGGCGCGGATCACTCTTGAGCGGCATAAGTCCCTTTGACTTTTTTACCGGTTGGATGTCAAATAAGCCTCCTGTCTCCTCATAAGCATAGCGCGTGAACAAGATGTTGTTTTTGTTATAGGTTGCTCTTACTCTTTCAATTGTTCCGTTCTCTCCTGCGATCCATGCAGCCATTCCGCCGCGTATTACGTCATATTCAAACAGTCTGTGAAGACTATAGGGCTCACGGTTTTTATTTCTTATGAAGTTGAGCGGAGATTTAGTGAACTTCATATCATAGACGTTGCCGACAACGATGTTTATATATGCATCCTTTGCGTGGTGGAAATCATTTATTTCGCGGCATTTAAGAAGCTCGTTGTCTTTTTTGAAGTCAGACACTGCACCTGCCTTGACATAGACAATATCCGTTTCGGGATAAAGTGTCTTAAGAAGCCCTGCGACTGCTTTTGTAGACTGGCTTGTTTCAACGAGCTGGCGTGCGATGAAGCCTGCGAGCTCCTCCTCTGAGAACGGTGTGACGCGCGTGAGACGATCAAACTTTGTCTTTGTTATAAGTCCTTTTTGCAAGAGAAGTCGCCAATAGGAGATGTTTTTCTCTCTTGTGACAGCGCTGAGTGGATATGAATCAGATTTCTGAATATTATCCGTGCGGCTTACAAGGACGAGATTGTCAAGGCTGTCATCCTTCGTTTTTGAGCGCGGATAAATATGGTCGATGTCATAAACGTTATTGTTCATGAGGTCGGAAAGCTGAATCACTTTTCCTGTGTACATACAACGACCAAGCTGTGTATAATACAGATACAGCTTTTTTCCGCGAAGGGATGCTTCATCTTCGCCTGAAAGCCTTTCAAAAAGCTCGGGCTCTTCTTTTTTACAGCTTTTATACAATTCAAGCAAACGTGATTTTCTTGATTCAGTACGCTTTTTTTCGCCGTGTTCACGTTCTGTTTCGATAAATATTTTCGTTGCCGGATGTCCGGTTATTTTCTCAAGCTCGCGGATTATTGAAAGAGTTTGCCATATGCCGCGCTTGATTGCCGGAGAAACATATAGATCCCGGACGAGCGAATCATAGGTAAAGCTCGTTATTCCATTGAGCGCCGCGTTTTTCTCGTTGCACGCTCTTGTGAAAAAGTGTTCGCCGGAAAGAAGCTGCATAAGATTTTCTTGTGTATTCCAAAGCGCATCCATAATGCTTAAATGAGCACATTCGCCGGTTGCGGGATTAACGTCAGGAACTTCCTTTAAAAATGCGTGTGAAAATCTTCCCCAACCGGAGAAATTCATTTTCGAAATACGCATTATCTGCTCTGCTGTAAAACATCCGCCACCTATTGTTGAAAGGCGTTTTTTCAAAAGCCTTTTATCGTCATGGAACAGAACGATTGCTTTTATTGCGCTTTCTGCATGTTCGATATTAAAGCTGTCTCCGAGAACAGATTTAAAATCTATATACGGAGCCATACTTGATTTGAAATCTCCGTCTATGCCACTTATTTCGTCATTTGCTTTATCAAATCCGGCGTTTTGGATAAGAAAATCACGCAGATCTTTCATCCTCACCTTTTTCTGCATAAGGAATATTTCGTTGAAAATTCTCTGTTTGAGCGATATGTCAAGTTTTTCTCCGTTGACCTTTATGTTGTTGAGATCGTTAAGAACCATATATCTGCTATAGATAATGGAATGTTTAGGAAGAACATCTTCTCCAACAAGATAGGTGCATTTGTTGGTCATTCGAAGAATGAAGTTTTCTGCGCTTTGCTCGCTGTCAACAACATCATCAAAATTCCAAGGCGTGATTTTCTCGTTTGAACGTTTTACAATCCAGCAGTTTCCGGTTTCCTTGTGTGCATCATTGAGCGGACCGACATAGTAGGGGATTCTGAAGGTCATAAGCTTTATGATTTTTTCACTCACGGTAAGGCCTGCTTCGTCTTTTTCTCTGAGAAATTGGAAGTGGTTTTCGGCATTTTTCAGGATCATACGTAGCTCTGCAAGGTGAACCTGATAAGGAACAACGGAATTATCGTTTGTGCGCTGCTTGGGAAGAAGAGTTCCGTTTTCTGCTGCCGTCAGGATATATTCCAGATCCTTGTCGGAATCCGTAATCCCCTTAAATTGTTTTTTGATAAAATCACAAAAATCAGCCTGGTTACAGCTTGTTTTGTCAACAACCTGCTTCTTGCCGTTGTATTTTGCGCTCTTGACATATGCTGCGTAGTTGGTAGGGCTCTTCAAATCACGGAAAATGAGAAAATATTTGTTTGGGATAAATTTGCGTACGACTCTTTTGAGAAGCGCAAGCTCGCTCTTATGTCGGTTGAATTGCTTTACCTTTGCAGCAGATATATATACTTCGCCATCAAGCATATCAGCAAGTATTGACCAGTCGAACAACGCCTTTGCGCAATCGATAACACACATACGGCTTTCAAGAATGTTTGACAAGCTGTCGTAGTTGTCCTCGAATCCGCTTCCCGAGAGTGAGAATGAAGAGATTTCCGCTGCCTTGAGTTCGTCATCAAGCTTTTCATCGTCAAAAATTACAGAAAGCTTTGCCTTGCCACCGGCGAGCAGATTGGCAAGCTCCGATTTTGCCTTTGATGCCGAGACATCAAGAATTGATACAAGCTCTTTTTTCTTTGCAGTTATGCCGAGTTTCTTTTTCAGGCATTTCTCAACCGCATCGGTATCAGCGTTTGAAAAAGACCATTCAAGCTCACTTTCAAGTGCAGTGTTAAAGGTTTCGAAGGCTGTCTTAAAGTCTGAAACAGCGTTTAAATCTTCTCCTTCAAACAAAAAATGCCCGCGATTTTTGACAATGTGTGATACAGCAAGATATAATAACCGCGGATCGGTTATGTCTTTGCCGTCTGTAAGTGCTTTGCGCAGGTGAAAAATCGTCGGATACTGTTTGTGGTATTCGCGATCAGTATATCCGGAATCATTGAATAGCGTGTTCCTCTGATACTGGATTTTGTCCTCAGGTAAAAATTTGCTTTCTCCCATGCGAATGAAAAAATCTGGATCAATTTCGCAGACGGCCTTTGCGAAAAGCTCCTGCAGAAGCATTATACGCTGATGAACGCGTGCAGTTCTGCGGCGTGCTGTTCTGAACGCGCGCCTTTCTGCAGCAGGGGAACCGCTGTCAAAGAGGCGAATGCCCCACATTGCCTTTCCGTTGAATTTCAGTATGTTGTATTCGGGATCTGTAACCGCCCAACCGACAGAGTCAGTACCGATATCCAACCCCAGATAATAATCACCAAACTGTTTTTTCACTCTTGACAACTCCTTTTCGATGTGGTATATTGTAGATAATCTCTGACTGCTATCTGAGATTACACTACGAGTTCAAATAAAATTTTTTCAAACCGTCGTTTATCGACTTTCACTGTTGTGAAGACTTAAACCTGCTGTTGGCAGGTTTTTTGTTTTATTATAGACCTATATAAGTAAAATGTCAAATTCGAAACATAACTTTAGTGTCCGATAAAACGGACAATAGACTTGAAAAAGGTTAAAAAAATAACTTTTTGACATAAAAACTCCGCTGCGTTTTGCGCTGCGGAGTTTTTGTATTCTTACATATGATATTCTCTTGTGAATTTTTTCCATTTGGGAATGACGATGATAATGAGCACAACGGAGATGATAACGAGCGCGAGAAGGACCGCTAGTGCTGCAATCCAGCCCCACATATCCGCGATTTTCGCGACACCATAGCTCTGAATGACGATTCCGAATGCGGCTGCCATATTGATATATCCTGCAACCTCACCATTCTTTCCGTATTTCGCGAACTTGACAGTGTAGTATTGCGTGAAGAGGCCTGAGCCTTCCGTCAGCGCGATTATCAGGCAGAGGATGATAACCATAGGTGAGAGCGGAAGCTTTCCGACGAGCAGAGTAAGCGCGACAACGGGGATGAGGATTGTGAATATAAGGCCGAGCCCCTTGACCTCGTCGTTGATGCGCCTCGGATAAAGCCTTTTGACAAAATACATTCCGACAAGACCTGAAAGGATGATGAATATGTTGAGGAAGTTTCCGACAACAGGGCTGACGGAAGCATAGGATTCCATAAGAAGCGTCGGCGCCATATTCTTGATTCCGAGGCCGAGAAGTCCTCTCGCGATAACAACAGGGAGGAGTATGAAAAGACCGCATTTCTTAAACATCGTAAAGCTTCGTGTGTCGAGCTCTTCAGGGTGCTCGAAGTCTTCGTGGAGAGCCTTTGCAGGCCCTGTTTCATCAGGTACCATCCTGCGTGCGGCTATGGGATAGACAATCGCCATAATGATTGCCATAATGAAAAGAAGAATCGAAGAGAGAAGGAAATTATTCTGCCATTTGCTCATAAGTGCGGCGCTGATGAATGCAAAGCACAGACCGAAGGTTGAAGCGAAGGTTATATAATAGACGCCGCGGATTCTGTGCTCGTGGGCAAGCTCTGAGGAAATAATCTTGAAGATGGAGGGCCAGAGCGCAGATTGAACGACGGAATTGAGCGTCCAGACAATGAGCATCAGATAATAATTCTGATTGAGATATATAATAAAGTTTGCGATTCCCGAGCCGATGAGCCCGATGAGTATGAGAAGGTCAGGGCGCCAGCGGTCTGCCAGCTTGCCGCCCACAACCTGGAGCGGAGCATATACGAGATAGAAAACGGCGGTAATAAGCCCTGTCTGCGATTTTGTCATAATTCCCTCGGCGACGATGGATGCCATTGCGCCGGAGAAACAGTTTTTTGTCCAATAGACTATTGCATACATAATCCAGATATAGATGAATAGGAAAAGGCTCATTTTCTGATCGTTAAGGTGTTTTTTCATTGGCATAACGCTCATCCCTTTTTTGTTGTAGTTAACACAAAGCTTATTGTAAAGAAAATAAATCCGGTTGTCAATGTATTATTTATCGAAAAAGTTGAAAAGCGTCAAAATTTATGATATATTGAAAATAAAATCACTGTCCGTTTTTTGACACACCTCACGGAATATAATGTAAGTACAGATTGAAACTGCAAAATATTCGGAGGTGCAAAAAATGACAACTTATAAAACGGAGATAACAGTGAGAAAGCGCAGAGGTGAGCCGAAAATAAAATCGATAAGCACGTTATGGCTCGTTGCGGTCGCGGCGATAGTATATTTCGCAGGCTTCTTCGCCAATATGGTATAAGGATATGGGGGTAAGAGGATGAAGCAGCCGAATCAGAAACTCAAGCTTATGTATCTTTCGCAGATTCTTCTCGAGCAGACGGATGAGGAGCATACGCTCACAGTTCAGGATATGATAGCCGAGCTTTCGAAGCTCGGAATATCGGCAGAGCGGAAAAGTGTTTATGACGACATTGAATATCTCAGGCTTTTCGGGCTTGATATATGCTCGAGAAAGTCGCGCACGACAGATTATTTCGTTGCAAGCCGCGAATTTGAGCTTCCCGAGCTGAAGCTTCTTGTGGACAGCGTTCAGTCGTCGAAGTTCATCACTCATAAAAAGAGTATGGAGCTTATATCAAAAATAGAGAAGCTCACAAGCCGCGAGAATGCAAAAAAGCTCCACCGTCAGGTGTTTGTCACAAACCGCGTCAAAACGCTCAACGAACAGATATATTATAATGTTGATAAAATCCATGATGCAATCGCGGCAAACCGCATGATAACCTTCAGATATTTCGATCTTGATGTCAACAAGAAAAAGGTCTATCGCAAAAACGGAGAGCTGTATACGGAATCGCCGGTTTCGCTCACCTGGGACGATGAGAATTATTATCTGATAACCTATAAGCAAAAATACGGAAGGTATGTGCACTATCGCGTTGACCGTATGGAGTCCATAGAGCTGACGGAAAATGAGCGTTGTCTCGGTGATGAGGATTTTGATTTGTCGGCACATTCAAAGCGCGTGTTCCATATGTTCAACGGAAGCGAAACCGAGGTGACGGTCAAATTTGCAAATGAACTGGTCGGTGTTGTGTATGACCGCTTCGGTGTTGATATCCCGATAATCAAAACGGATGAGAATCATTTTACCTGCCGCGTGAAGGTTGCCGTCAGTCCGCATTTTCTTTCCTGGATAATAAGCTTTGGAAGCCGAGCGAAGATTCTTGCGCCGCAAAATGTGGTGGATGAGCTGCGCGCGCTTGTCGGAAGCATTGCGAAAATGTATGAGGAATAGCCTGAGCGGAAGGAGGCCCACGATTCATCCGCGCTTATAAGCCAAAATCTGCATAAGCCTCCCTTTCGTGTCATATATATGATACGGAAGGGAGGCCTGTGAGTCTTGGCGAAGACATATATCGAGGAGAGAGCTATAGAGCTCGCACACTTTGTAATTGAGAATAAAAGCACCGTCCGCGAGGCGGCAAAGAAGTTTTACATATCAAAATCCACGGTGCATAAGGATATTGTGGAGCGCCTTCAGGCATTTGACAAGGATCTGTATCTCGAGGTGAAGCGCGTGCTTGACGAAAACAAAGCGGAGCGCCACCTGCGCGGAGGTATGGCAACGCGGAGAAAATATCTTGAAGAAAGCAAAAAATAGGACTTTCAACTTCGGGAAAACAGGTGTATAATATAAGCATTATTATGCTTGGGAGAGATTACTTATGATAAATTATGGCGAGAGAGCGGCAGAACTGTTTTCTATGGGGTATAATTGTGCGCAGTCTGTTGCAGGCGCATTTGCAGAGCGGTTTGATATTCCTCTTGAAACGATGGTGAAGCTTGCGTCTTCCTTTGGAGGAGGTATGGCAGGCACACGCGGAGTGTGCGGAGCTGTCAGCGGAATGCTTTGCGCGCTTGGGCTTGCAAAGGGATATTCAGACCCTGCTGCAAAGGAAGAAAAACAGGCGCACTATGCTTTGTGCCGCAAGGCGATGGATGAGTTTGCTGAAGAAAACGGATCTGTCATATGCTCAGAGCTTCTTGCCGCACAGCGAGATGCCGGGGAGAAAAAGCGCCCCTGCCGTGAGCTTTGCCGTCTCGCCGCAGAAATCGCTGCAAAATATGTTGACTAGAAATTACCGACCGGAAAATTTCCGGTCGGTAATTGCGTTTTTTTCGTGTTTTTGATATACTGTAAACAGGAGGGATTTCAGATATGGATTATCTTAAAAATATGGGCTCCCGTGCTGTCAGTGCTGCGCGTGAGCTGAATCTTTTAAGCGAAGAGGCGAAAAATCGCGCTCTCCTTGTTGCTGCAGACAAGCTGTGTGAGAAGAGCGAGGCGATTATTGCTGCAAACGCAAAGGATGTCGAGTGTGCGGAACGCGCAGGAATGAGCCCTGCGCTTATAGACAGGCTGCGACTTGATGAGGCCAGAGTGATATCGATGGCGGACGGTCTGCGTCAGATAGCGGCTCTTGCGTCTCCGCTCGGTGAGATTGTAATGGAAACAACGAGACCGAACGGGCTTAATATATGCGAAAAACGTGTTCCGATTGGTGTCATCGGAATTATATATGAATCGCGCCCGAACGTTACGGCAGATGCCTTCGGCCTTTGCTTCAAGACGGGCAACGCCGTCATTCTGCGTGGCGGAAGTGATGCAATAAATTCAAACATTACCATAGCGGATACCTTGCGTGCTGCAATTTCAGAATGCGGCATATGCGGCGATGCTATTCAGCTTGTGACGGATACATCGCGCGAAACGGTGCGCGAGCTTATGCGCCTCAACGGATATATTGATGTGCTCATTCCGCGCGGAGGCGCAGGGCTCATTAAAACCGTCGTTGAGACAAGCACGCTCCCTGTTATTGAGACCGGCACAGGTAACTGCCACATATATGTTGACGAGTCGGCAAATCTCGATATGGCGCGCGATATAATAGTAAATGCAAAGACGCAGCGTCTTGGCGTATGTAATGCGTGTGAATCGCTCGTTGTCCATGCCTCGGTTGCCGAAAGAGCCGTTCCGATCATCGTGGAGGCGCTCCGCGAGAAGGGTGTTGAAATCCGCGGAGACGAGCGCGCACGTGCTATTGTTCCGGACATAAAGCCTGCCCTTGAAATTGACTGGGGAAGAGAATACCTCGATGCTATAATTTCGCTGAAAATTGTCGACGGAACAGACGAGGCTATTGCGCATATCAACAAATACAATACAAAGCATTCAGAGGCAATCATCACGGAGAATGAAGAGAACGCCGAAAAATTCCTGGCTGAGATTGACGCCGCGGCGGTATATGTCAATGCCTCCACGCGCTTTACAGATGGATTTGAATTCGGATTCGGCGCAGAAATCGGAATAAGCACGCAAAAGCTCCATGCAAGAGGCCCGATGGGACTGTGCGCGCTGACATCAACAAAATATGTTATCCGTGGCAACGGCCAGACAAGAGGATAGAAAAACGGCAAGCGCTTTATTTTTGTGCGCTTGCCGTTGTTTTATGAATGAGCCGGTATTCGCTCGGCGATATGCCGCAAGATGCGGAAAAGGCTTTTGAGAACGCGAAACTGTCCGAATAGCCGACAGAAGAGGCGATTTCGGTTAAAGACATAGCCGTTTCGGTCAGGAGTTTTTTTGCCTGATTTATGCGATATTCAGTGATGAATGCCTTTGGGGATTTTCCGAAGGCTTCTTTATATATTTTATATAGATAAGGCTGGCTTACGCCGAGAAGCTCGGTGAGTTTTGAAATTGACACATCGCTGCTGTAGTGCGTTTTTATATAATGTACCGAGAAATTTATATACCTTTGAGCAGCTGTGTTTTTTTCGGCATAAGCCTCAGGCTCGCTGAAATGATGCTTGAAAACAGAAAAGAACATTTCGAGCATTTTTGCATCGCTTATTGTTTTTCTGTTATTCGCTATTACAAATTTTTTGATTTCGTCCAGTTCGAAAGGCGTATCGTGCTCAAAGATATTCGTTCCGGCATCGAAGGTGCCGAAAAGCTCACCAAAACGTGGGTCTATGCTGCTGAACCACAGAAGCTCCCAAGGGTCTGATTCATCGGGATAAATATACTCCACAACATCAGGTGTAACGAGAAAACCCTGACCTGCATGAAGTTCACAGCTGTTGTAGATACCTTTGCCCGATAAAACATAACCGATGAGATAGATGTTTCGCTTCAAAGGACCGAAGGTTGTTTCCTTTACATCGGAAGAATAGCCGATACTGTAGATTTTCAAAATCGGAAGTTCACCGATGGAATAGACCTTATATCGCATATTTCTCACCTCAGGTTATGATTTTAACATGCGTTGTTATTATTTGTCAATGGACAGTGCTTTGCGGCAATGCTATAATCGTTTCGATTGAATTTGAGATGGAAGTGTTTGCAAATGAAAGTTTCTCAGAGAAATAAGCTTGATTACAAATGGATTGTAGCGGTGCTGTGCTTTCTCGTTATGTTTGTCGGGCTTGGCTTTTGCTCCTCGGCAAAGAATGCATATTTTCAGCCTGTTGCGGAAGCACTCGGCTTTTCACGCGGCGCATTCGGGCTGAGTGATACATTCAGATATGCGACAACGGCGATAACAACGATGTTTTTTCACAGGCTGGTAAATCGCTTTGGAACGAAAAAGCTTATGTGTGCAGGTCTCGTTTTCTATGCAATGTCAATGCTTATAAACTCCGTTTCAAACACGCTTGTCGGATTCTATATCGGAGGGATATTTCTCGGACTCGGCGTCGCATTTGCTGCATCTACGATGGCGAGTGTTATCATAAATAAATGGTTTGACAAGAATAAAGGAACTGTTCTCGGCATAATTCTCGCTGCAAATGCAGCGGGCTCTGCGGTCGCAATCCTTATGCTGGAGCCTTTGATATATTCAGACGGCCTCGGATACAAAAATGCATATTTCATAACTGCTGTGGCAGTTGTTATTGTTCTTGCGATAATGCTTATATTTTATAAGGATAAAGAGGGGGATGTTGTTTCAGGTAGCCCGAAGCAGGAAGAAAAGCAAAAAGACGCTGAATGGGAAGGCTTTGAATATGAAGTCTTAAGCCGCAAACCTGCCTATTACATAGTTATAATAAGTCTTGCGCTCTATGCGCTTATGTCCGTCAGCCCCATATCAACTCCTCATTATAAGGATATAGGTTTTACGGGTGAATTTATAGCTTTGAGCCTGAGCATCGGCTCGATCGGGCTTGCGGTTTCAAAAATCGTCGTCGGAATAATCTATGACCGCTTCGGAATCAAGCCTGCGGTAAATCTCTGCCTTTTCACGGCGCTTGCGGCAAAGCTGATTCTTTTCCTGATAACGCCCGAGCTGAAGGCACTTGCAATTTGCTACACAGTGCTCATTTCGATTGCAACACCACTCGAGACCGTTATGATATCCATAATCGTTCTCGATCTGTTCGGCAAGAAAAGTTTCAATCAGGCTCTCGCGATAACTACATCGCTCTTTACAATCGGCCATGCGCTCAATGCTCCGCTTCTCAATCTGCCATATGACTTTATGGGCAATTACACGATTTCGTTTGTTGTATCAACAGTGGCATCGGTTGTTATAATATTTGCTTTGAATCTCTCAATAATTTCTTTGAAAAGAGATGCTAAAAAAGAAACTTCGATGAGGTGATATTATGTTTAAATGCGGTTTTTATGAAAGGGAAATAACGCCTCCGCTCGGAAGCCATCTTTCGGGCTATGCCAATATCCGAAAGTCGACTGGGCTTAAGGACAGACTTATGGCGAAGGCGTGTGTTTTCGCAAACGGAGATGAGACTATTGCATTGATTGCGGTTGACGCACTTCATATGGAAAATGAGCTTCGCAATGAAATTGCAAAGCGCGTGAGCAGGTATACAGGCATTCCGGAAAAGAATGTTCTTGTGGCGGCGATACATTCACACACCGGTATTCCAAGCTGGAAGCACATTTGTGATGATGAGGAAGTGAATCATAGCCAGGAGCATTATTTCGATGTATTTGCAAAGCTTATCGCAGACTGCGCGATTCTTGCATATCAGCGCCTTGAGGACACGGATATGGTGTTTGGCGTGGGAGAGGTTGAGGGGATATCCTTCTGCAGAAATTATATTATGAAGGATCAGGATCCGAGAACGAATCCTCCGCGCCTCAGCCCCGATATCATAGAGCCGGCATCACCGACAGACAATGAGGTCCCCGTCCTTTTTGCCCGTGCAAAGGATGGCACGCCGCTCGGGGCTATAGTATGCTTTGCTTGTCATCTTGATTGTGTGGGAGGCCTGGAGTTCAGCGGCGATTATGCATCAGAGCTTTCAAAACAGCTCAAGACCGTATATGGCGAGGATTTTGTAACGGTGTTCTTTATGGGAACATCCGGGGATATCAACCACTTCAATGTAAATGTAGCAGAGGATGCTCCCGATCATTACAGAATGATGGGAAGAAAGCTTGCAGGCGAGGTTGTGAAGACACTTGCGTTTGCAAAGCCTGTTGAGGGCAACACCATAAAGAGCAATTATGAAGTAATACAGATTCCGAGACGTCAGATCAGCAAAGAAGCGCTTGATTATGCAAGACATATAGTCGAAACCGTCAAGGAAAAGCCCGGCGAAAAGATAGCGGCAGACGGAACAAACAAAGAATTATATGAGCTTATGATGTCCAGAAAGCTTATCACATTTATTGAAAATTCTCCTGAGATTTATGATATACCGCTTCAGTATATGCAGATAGGTGATGTGAGCTTCTTCGGATTCCCAAGTGAAATATATTGCCATTTCGGGCTAGATATAAAGAACCGTGCAGCTGCTTCAAGGTGTATTGTTGCAACCTGCTGCAACGGTGCATACGGATATGTTCCGACAAAGGACCTTCTGTATGAGAGCATTTATTCGTCAAGAGCAGGAAGTAACAGGCTTCATTCCGATGCAGGCTATATTATGGTTGAAAAGATGCTTGAAATGAGTAAATAATAAAACAAAGTCCGCATCGGATTTTCGATGCGGACTTTTGTCTGTCAATGTGTTGTGAAACTCAGGACGATACACACAAGAATGCCGATTGCGAGCAAAATGCGCCCTATCTTCTGGCCGAAAAGGAAGTAATCGCTCGGCTCGCCTCCTGTGACATCAAGCCCGTGTTCAAGCAGGAAGAACAGGCGCGGAAACGCAAGGTCAAGCGTGAGAAACAGCGCAAAAACAAATATCATAATAAGCATTACGAGGTTTCCGCGAACTTCGTGTATTCCGCCAAATGTCCAGTTTGCAAGCTTTGCGTTTGTCGGGAAAAGCTCTTCCGTGGTGGGCGTTTCAAAAAAATCTGATGTTGTACTTACGGAAAAATGGATATCGAGCTTTTCGTTTTCATCCATAAGCATAACAGGATCATTGGAAATTGTTTTTCCTTTGAAAACCGAAGTGCCGTTTTCAAAAATTTCGAGGTTCCAATACGGGCTGTTTGCAATCGGGCTGTATGAAAGCTTATAGGACTTGAGCGTATCGTTTACTCTGAAGTCGATTTTCGTGTTGAAGTTCTCTTCCTGCATTATATGCATTTCATATTCGGCAAAGACATCGCTTCCGCAGAAGGAGCCGTCTTTTTGACGGTAGAGAAAAGTATCCCCATGCCACACGCCCGGGCGTGAAAAGGTATAAAGATAAATAAAGAAAAGTATGACTATAACGGCGACAGCTGCGACAGTCAGCTTTCTTTTGTGCTCGGTGAAAAATTGCATCATAGAAAAAACTCCTTTGCGCTTTTTCTTATTATAGCATATAACAGGGCGCGGAGCAATAAAAAATGCTCTCACGATTGTGAGAGCATTTTTGAATACATATTAGTCGTTTACATAGGGGAGAAGCGCAATGTGACGTGCACGCTTGATAGCCTCTGTAACCTGACGCTGATGAGCAGCGCAAACGCCTGTCATACGACGCGGAAGAATCTTGCCGCGCTCGGATGTAAATCTGCGAAGACGTGCTGCATCCTTATAATCGATATAACCGACCTTGTCAGCGCAGAACGGGCAAACCTTCTTGCGCTTGCGGTTCTTAAGGTTTCTATCCATTGATAGGGTCCTCCTTTATTCAAAAATTAGAATGGAAGCTCTCCGTCGTCTCCTACAAGCTCTTCAAAATCAGAGCCGGATGATACGGAGCTCAGGCCGCTGTTTGCAGAGGGAGCGGGCGGAATATCACCGAACGGTGAGAATGCTGCAGCACCGGAATCGCCGGAGCGTCTGGATTCTGCGAAAAAGCATTCATCAGCCACAACCTCTGTTGCCGTGCGGTTGTTGCCGTCGCGGTCTTTATAGCTGCGAACCTGAAGTCTGCCGCTTACTGCGACAAGCTGACCCTTAGAAAACCACTTTGAAACAAATTCCGCTGTGCCTCTCCATGCGACGATGTTGATGAAATCAGCTGTCTGCTGCTGGCTGTCATCGCGACGTGAATAGCCGCGGTCAACAGCGAGCGTGAAAGACGCAACAGGGATATCCGACTGTGTGTGGCGAAGCTCAGGGTCGCGGGTAAGTCTACCCATAAGAATAACTTTGTTAAGCATCGGGACTTACCTCCTTAAGCAATGTCATCTTTGCAGATGATGAGGGAACGCATGATGCCTTCAGTGATCTTGAAGACACGGTCGAGCTCTGCCGGGAAAGACGGAACGCACTCGAAATCAAAGAGTACGTAGTAGCCCTCGTTCATGTCGTTGATCGGATATGCGAATCTGCGCTTACCCCACTCATCAACATTGACAAGAGTGCCGTTCTTCTCAACGAGAGTCTTGAACTTTGCAACAAGTTCTGCGATAGCCTCTTCGCCAAGCTCGGAATTGATGATGAAAATCGTTTCGTACTTTGCTGATACCTTTGCCATTGTTTTTACACCTCCTTCTGGACATATGGCCCCCGATGGGAGCAAGGATTGAAGAAATGCACAATTGCGTGCAAAACTTCGCAAAATAATATTATACACATTTTTCCGGAAATGTCAACAAAAAATTATTATGAGATTGAAATTATAATTTGTACACTTGGTTCTGTGGCGCATCCTTGACAAGAATTGAATAAAGAGATGTTAGCTGTTGATGACTTGATAACTGATGTTAAAGAAAACGGTGATAAAAACACCACAATAGAATGGAGTGATATTGTGGAAATTCACGCCATTATCAATGAAGTCAGGTATGTTTCGTCATATTACGAGGATAAAGTGGATGGTGATACCGCGGTGCAAAATTTAACATATAAACTTGTAGAGTTGAGCCCAATGAAGATTGGAGAAATACAAGACTAATGTGAAAGTGCATGTGTGACACTAATTTGAGAATAAAAGCCGAGCGCGGAGACAGATGATAAAAAAGCTTTCTGAAAACGAATTCTCCTTTTAACTTGAAAAGGAGAGTTTATTTTGTTATAATACATTTGAAATTTTATATAATGTTTGGAGGATAACCATGAAAAAAACCTCTTATCTCGCGCGCTGCGCGCTGATTGCCGCTGCCTATGCAGTGCTCACTCTTGCATTTCCCGCATTTTCCTATGGCCCGATTCAGGTTAGAATAAGCGAAGCACTTTGTATTCTGCCGTTTTTTATGGGCGAAGCCGTGTGGGGGCTGACTGTCGGTTGCTTTATTGCAAACCTTATAGGGGTTTCGTTCGGGGTCACGCTACCGTGGGATGTGTTGATTGGCACATTTGCAACGTTTGTTGCTGCGTATATAACCCGTAAAATACGCATCAAGTGGTTGCTACCGATTCCGACGATAGTTTCAAATGCGGTGCTCATAGGTATGATGCTTACCTATATTATATTGCCTGAGTCTGAGGCTGTGCCGCTCTGGTATAATATGCTCACGGTGGGGCTCGGCGAGCTGATAGCTTGTTATGCGCTCGGTATGCCGCTTTTTGCGGTTTTTGAACGTGTATTCGGGAGGGAAAACAATGAAAGTTAGAAAAGCAGTTATTCCGGCAGCCGGTTTCGGCACAAGAATGTTACCTGCGGCAAAATCCGTTCCCAAGGAAATGATATGTATTGCAGGCAAGCCTGCCATCCATTATATTGTAAAAGAGGCTGTGGATGCCGGAATAGAAGAAATACTGATTATTACAAGCCGTGGCAAAAGCGCCATTGAAGATTATTTCGATTATTCTCCTGAGCTTGAGAGCCGCCTTGAAAAATCCGGTAAGACGCAGCTTGTGCGCGAGCTCCGTGAGATAGCAGATATGGCAAATGTGACATTTATCCGCCAGAAAGAGCTCAAGGGGCTGGGGCATGCCGTGCTTCACGCAAAGCGTTTTACAGGAGATGAGCCCTTTGCTGTGCTTCTCGGCGACGATATTATGAGGAGCGATGTTCCTGTAACCAAACAGCTTATTGACAATGCTGAAAAATACGGTTGCAGCTGTGTCGGAGTAAAGAGTGTCGAGACCTCTGAAATTTCAAAGTATTGCACGCTCGGTGTTGAAAGCATCGGAGAGCGTTTGTTTGATGTCAGCGAGCTTATAGAAAAGCCGACGCCGGACAAGGTGCTTTCGAATTATGCGATTCTCGGCCGATATGTGCTAACGAGCGGTATATACGATCTGCTCGAAAAAGCGGAGCCCGGCTTTGGTGGGGAAATTCAGCTGACAGACGCGCTGAATCAGCTCTGCAGGAAAGAGAGAATGCTCGCTCTTGATTTTGAAGGAGAGCGGTTTGATTCGGGAAATATATGCGGATATATGGAGGCGTCAATTCAGCTTGCGCTTGCAAATCCCGAAATTTCCGATTGGCTTAAATCTTATATGAAGGGATTGGCTCTTTGATGAAAAGAACCTTTTGTCTTTTGCTTGCATTAACGATGCTTTTCGGGCTTTCTGCCTGCAGCCGCGAGAAAGAGAAGACTGTTGAAAATGAAGCGGATTTCAGAATTATAACGTCCTTCTATCCTGTATATGTAACCGTCGCGAATCTGGTTGACGGTGCAGAGGGCGTGTCTGTCGAAAATCTCACAGATCCCGAAATCGGATGTCTCCACAGCTATATGCTCGAAAAGAAGGATCTGAAGAAGATGACCGGCGCGGATTTGTTCGTGGCAAGCGGTATGGGAATGGAAAACTTTGTCGGTATGTCTTCGCTCGGTGTTCCCGGGCTTGAGCTTCTCGATTGCGGAGAGGATATAAAGAACGTAATTGAGGACGAGCTTGGAAACGCAAATCCGCATTATTGGATGAATACGGAAAACGTTGTTGAGCAGTGCGAGAAAATCAAGCGCACGCTTTGCCGTCTCGATCCGAAAAATGCTGCGATATATGAGGCGAACACTGCAAGCTACACAGAAAAGCTGAGGGCGCTTGATGCAGAGCTGCAGCAAAGAGCCGAAAAACTCAAAGATAAAGTTATTGTTGTCTATCACGATTCCTTTGATTATTTCGCAAAGCAGTTCGGGCTTGAAATCATAACGATAAACGATGCCGAGGAAGCGGCAAAATATGAAAACGAAATATCAGATATTGGCTGTATGTTTGCGCAGAAGAGCATTGCTGACAGCAAGGAATATCAGGCATTTGCAAAGAAAAACGGCTGCGTGACATATGTTATAGACACGCTTACCGTCCCGGTGGATGGGGAAGACGTGAATGACGCATATGTAAATGCATTCAGGCGGAATTTTGATGTATTAGAGCATATGTCAACAAATTGATTTGTAAAAAGTGTATAAAAACAAAAAGAAAAATCAGCGAGATGCTATGCATTTCGCTGATTTTTTAATGTAAAGTTGACAATGTTGCACATTTAGTGTTAAAATGATATTCTCAATTATAATGCGGTAATGTGCCTTATTGTGAGTATATTTTACCGCGTGAAATTGAAAAATACAACAGTTTATCGCAAATTTTCAACAACAGCGCCGTGCGTTTCATAAGCTGCCGGGCGGCAGCCTGTCAAGAGGCAAACGGCCGGGATTCGCCGCGGTGCGGCAAAAAATACAGGAAAAGGCGATGTGCTTTTTCCGAGTTCAACAGGAGAGTGAAAGCTGAATGAAGGACGTTATGTACGGCAGAACCGCAAGAAAAAGCTTTGCGCATATTGATGAGATCCTCGATATGCCCAATCTTCTTGAGGTTCAGAAAAAGTCTTACGAATGGTTCCTCGCATCGGGACTTCGCGAGGTGCTGCAGGATGCAGGCACTATTGAGGACTATTCGGGAAATCTCGAGCTGTCGTTTATCGACTATACGCTCGATGAGAAGTGCAAATACAGCGTGGAGGAGTGTAAGGAGCGCGACACAACATATGCTGCTCCCCTTCGCGTTAAGGTGAGACTTCGCAACAAGGAAACAGAGGAGATCAAGGAGCAGGAAATCTTTATGGGAGATTTCCCGGTCATGACAAAGACGGGCACGTTTGTCATCAACGGTGCAGAGCGTGTTATTGTCTCTCAGATTGTCCGTTCTCCGGGTATGTATTTTGATGCGAAGATGGACAAGGCGGACAGCGCAATATACAGCGCAACCGTTATCCCGTATCGTGGCGCATGGCTCGAATATGAAACAGACCTTAACGATATTTTCAGCATCAGAATAGATAAAAACAGAAAGCTTCCGGTAACATCGTTTATCCGTGCGCTCGGCCTTGCGACCGACACGCAGATAAAAGAGGTGTTCGGCGAGGACGACAGAATCGTCACAACGCTTGATAAGGATACCTGCAAGACTGAGGAGGAGGCGCTTATCGAAATCTATAAGCGTCTCCGCCCGGGTGAGCCGCCGACAATCGACGGTGCGAGAACCCTTATCAACAATCTCTTCTTCGATGAGAGACGTTATGACCTCTCTATGGTCGGCAGATATAAATATAATAAGAAAATGAATATAGCGCGCCGTATCGCGAACAAGACGCTTCGCGAACCGGCGGTAGATCCGCGCACAGGTGAAATCCTTGCTGAAGCAGGTGAAATCCTTTCCCGCGAAAAGGCAGAGGAAATCGCACGCCGCGGTGTTAACACGGTTGTTCTCGATGTCAACGACCGTGCAGTAAAGGTTTTCGGCAACGGCATGGTTGACATTAATGACTTTGTCGATTTCGATGCAAAAGAGCTCGGCATCACCGAAAAGGTACGCTTCACGGTTCTCTGTGAGCTTATCGACAACTATGAGGGTGATGAGCTCCGCGCACAGATCGTCGAGAGGATTGGTGATCTTATCCCGAAGCACATCATCATCGATGATATCTTTGCTTCGATCAACTACCTCAACGGTCTTGCTTATGGCATAGGCACAACCGATGATATCGACCATCTCGGAAATCGTCGTCTCCGCAGCGTCGGTGAGCTTTTGCAGAATCAGTTCAGAATCGGCTTCTCCCGTATGGAGAGAGGCATCCGCGAGCGTATGACGATTCAGGATCTCGATATCGTCACACCTCAGTCCCTCATAAATATCCGCCCGGTAACGGCGGCAATAAAAGAATTCTTCGGTTCTTCTCCGCTCTCTCAGTTTATGGATCAGAACAACCCGCTTGCTGAGCTTACACACAAGCGCCGTATGTCGGCTCTCGGCCCGGGCGGTCTCTCACGTGACCGCGCAAGCTTCGAAGTCCGAGACGTTCACTACAGCCACTATGGTCGTATGTGCCCGATTGAAACTCCTGAAGGTCCGAACATCGGACTTATCTCCTATCTCGCAAGCTTTGCAAGAATCAATGATTTCGGCTTTATCGAAGCACCTTATCGCAGAATCGACAAGGAAACCGGTAAGGTAACCGATGAAGTTGCATATATGATGGCTGATGCCGAGGATGAGTGCATCATTGCTCAGGCAAATGAGCCGCTTGATGAAGAGGGAAGAATTGCAGCAGCACGTGTTACCTGCCGTGTACGCGATGAAATCGTCGAGGTTCCGCGTGAAAGAGTCGATTATATCGACGTTTCGCCGAAGATGATGGTTTCCGATGCAACACCCATGATCCCGTTCCGTGAAAACGACGACGCAAACCGTGCACTTATGGGCTCGAACATGCAGAAGCAGGCTGTTCCGCTTCTCGTAACAGAAGCACCTATCGTTGCGACAGGTATCGAGCATAAGGTTGCGGTTGACTCAGGCGTATGTGAGGTTGCAGAGGACGATGGTATCGTCACACAGGTTGAGGCTGACAGTATCACTGTCAAATATGACAGCGGCGACATCAAGACTCACCGTCTCACAAAGTTTATGCGCTCCAACCAGGGCACCTGCGTAAACCAGCGCCCGATAGTTTTTGCAGGCGACAAGGTCAAGAAGGGCGATGTAATTGCAGACGGTCCTTCAACATCTGAGGGTGAAATCGCTCTCGGCAGAAACGTTCTCATCGGCTTTATGACATGGGAAGGCTACAACTACGAAGACGCTGTTCTCCTCAATGAGCGTCTTGTCAAGGAAGATGTTTATTCTTCCATTCATATTGAAGAATACGAAACAGAAGCACGTGATACAAAGCTTGGCTGCGAAGAAATCACACGTGACATCCCGAATGTCGGCGACGATGCACTCCGCGATCTTGACGAGCGCGGTATCATCCGCATCGGTGCTGAGGTCCGTGCAGGAGATATCCTTGTCGGTAAGGTTACACCGAAGGGTGAAACGGAGCTTACCGCAGAAGAAAGACTTCTTCGCGCAATCTTCGGTGAGAAGGCACGTGAGGTTCGTGACACATCTCTTCGTGTTCCGCACGGCGAGAGCGGCATAATTGTTGACGTCAAGGTATTCACACGTGCAAACGGCGATGAAATGAACCCCGGCGTAAATATGGTTGTACGTTGCTATATTGCGCGTAAGAGAAAGATTTCTGTCGGTGACAAGATGGCCGGTCGCCACGGTAATAAGGGTGTTGTTTCGCGCATACTTCCGCAGGAGGATATGCCGTTCCTTCCGGACGGTACTCCGCTTGATATCGTTCTTAATCCGCTCGGTGTTCCGTCACGAATGAACATCGGTCAGGTTCTTGAGGTTCACTTGGGCTATGCTGCAAAGAAGCTCGGCTGGAAGGTTGCAACTCCTGTATTTGACGGTGCAAACGAGCAGGATATCGAAGATACTCTCAAGCTTGCAGGTCTCTCACCTGATGGCAAGAGTATCCTTTACGACGGACGTACAGGTGAGCCGTTCGATAACCCTGTAACCGTAGGTTACGTCTACTTCCTGAAGCTCCATCACCTTGTTGACGATAAGATTCACGCACGTTCAACCGGCCCCTATTCACTCGTTACTCAGCAGCCGCTCGGCGGTAAGGCTCAGTTCGGCGGACAGCGTTTCGGTGAAATGGAAGTCTGGGCTCTCGAAGCATATGGTGCAGCCTACACGCTTCAGGAAATCCTCACAGTCAAGTCGGACGATATCGTCGGACGTGTCAAGACCTATGAGGCAATCGTTAAGGGTAAGAATGTTCCGCATCCGGGAATTCCGGAATCCTTCAAGGTTCTCGTCAAGGAGCTTCAGTCTCTCTGCCTCGATGTCCGTGTTCTTGATAAGAATATGGAAGAGATCGAGCTTGAGGAAGATGACGATGATGATAATTTCGTAAAGTTCGCCCGTGAGGACGAGGATTACGTAATGGACGGCGACATTGAAGAAGCTGGATATACAGTTGAAGATGCCGAGGATGATTTCGGCCTGGATACAGACGGTCTCTTCGGTGTCGAGGACGAATTTGCTGATGACAGTTCGGATCTTTTCGCAGATTCAGATGAATTTTAAGGAGGTAATAAGGTTATGAGTTATACGACTTTTGAAGCAATCAAAATCGGTCTCGCGTCGCCTGAAATGATTCACGATTGGTCATATGGCGAGGTAACAAAGCCCGAAACCATAAACTACAGAACCTTAAAGCCGGAAAGAGACGGTTTGTTCTGCGAGAAAATCTTTGGCCCGATGAAAGACTGGGAATGTCATTGCGGCAAATATAAGAAGATCAGATATAAGGGCAAGATATGCGACCGCTGCGGCGTCGAGGTCACAAAGGCAAAGGTCCGCCGTGAGCGTATGGGACATATCGAGCTTGCAACACCGGTTTCCCACATCTGGTATTTCAAGGGTATCCCGTCGCGTATGGGTCTTATCCTCGATATTTCTCCGCGTATTCTTGAAAAGGTTTTATACTTTGCTTCATATATAGTTACCGATCCGGGTGACACGCCGCTCGAGAAAAAACAGGTTCTCAGCGAAAAGGAGTATCGCGATTATCGCCTCAAATATGAGGATGATTTCAAGGCAGGTATGGGTGCGGAGGTTATCCGCGAGCTGCTTGCAGAGCTTGACCTTGAGGCTCTCAGCGAAGAACTCCATAAGGAGCTTGCTGAAGCAACAGGACAGAAGAAGCTTCGCATAATCAAGCGTCTTGAGGTTGTTGAAGCATTCCGTATATCCGGCAACCGTCCCGAGTGGATGGTGCTCACAGCTCTTCCGGTTCTTCCGCCGGAGCTCCGCCCGATGGTTCAGCTCGATGGCGGTCGCTTTGCAACGAGTGACCTCAACGATCTCTATCGTCGCGTTATCAACAGAAATAACCGCCTCAACCGCCTCCTTGCGCTTAACGCTCCGGACATCATCGTCCGCAACGAGAAGCGTATGCTTCAGGAAGCTGTTGACGCTCTCATCGACAACGGCCGCCGCGGCCGTCCGGTAACAGGCCCGAACAACCGTGCTCTCAAGTCGCTTTCCGATTTGCTCAAGGGTAAGCAGGGACGCTTCCGTCAGAACCTTCTCGGTAAGCGTGTTGACTATTCCGGACGTTCTGTTATCGTTGTCGGTCCTGAGCTTAAGATTTACCAGTGCGGTCTTCCGAAGGAAATGGCACTTGAGCTCTTCA
>JAFSIZ010000049.1 GCA_017439555.1 Oscillospiraceae bacterium
AGAGACAAAAACGCTTTCAAGGCTTTGCACGGTATTGGAATGCAGGTTGGAAGATATTGCGGAATTTATTCCGGATGAGGAATGATCTGAAAATGGAGCAACACGGTGGATTCATCAATGAATCCACCGTGTATTTTTATATCTCTTTTATACTAAGATATCCTGCGTCTGCGAGATAATAGATTGCATCGATATAATCGTTTATAAGCTCGTCGCTCAGCGGCCGGAAGTGGCGCGAGGATTCAACGTTCTCGTCCGTTCCGAGTGCGAGCTTGTTTTCCCAAACGGCTTCAAGGATTATGTCGCGGAGGTTTTTTCTGCCATCCATCTTGGCTACGATAGTCGCAAACGCGCCGTAAATCATAGCGTTGGGGAGCGGGCGCCTCTCCTCATAAGGAAGCCTTACAAGGTCAAACGGGAAGCCCTCGGTTGCTCTCTGCGGAATAATATTTGCGGCGCTGTCAAGAGCAGGTGAGGAAAATGCCCCTTCCGCCGTCGGCGTGACAGAAAGCTCATCTGCTGCCTTCGCGATTTCCGGGCAGTCAACTGCGCGGAGAAAATCGAGGATAAGCGATTTTTCGCCCTCGAGGAAATATTCCATACGCGGCCGAGAATTATCTTCTTTTGCAAACGCGAGAAGCTTATTCTTTGCAATCTCGACGCATCCGGGCAAATATTTGCGGACGTTTTCTTCATCGAGAAATGCAACGGTCGCTGTCCAGAGCGCGGCAAAGGAATATGAGCGGCGCACCTTGTCGGGATCGATGCGCTCGGGTATCCAATATGAGCTGTGCCAATGCTTGCATTCTGCTTCTTCATAGTAAATCGTCGGGATTCCGATGGTCGGGTCGCCGAGAATCAGATCATCCCCAAACTCTGTCCGCGCAAACAAACAGCGCTCTTTTCCCGGGAACACTTTCTCAAAAGCTTCTGCACAGAGAAGGAAGAGGTAGTTCCCGAAAAACGGTGAACAATATGGATTGAAGCGCGTTGAGAAATTCTTGTCGAAGGTATATGCAGGTATGCCATCAATATCGAGCGCACCGAGCACCTTGCCGCGAATCGTATCCTTATAGTGATCCCAAACGGCGGCGAGCCCATAGGTCTCTGCGGAAAACACAAGGCGCAGTGAGAAGTTCGGCTGCCCGAGCTTTTTGATAGCCTTTGCGATTTCGATTGATACTATAACGCTTAAAGAGTTGTCTGTAAAAAACGGCTCAAAAAGATGGGCAACGAGCCATATTTCCTTTTCGCTTTTGCCCTTCACATAGCCGCATACGGCATTGATTTCGCCCTCATAGCGGCGGCCGTCGCTCTCGGCAAGAAGCTCGACCTCGCCCTTTGCGAGTGCCTCGCGAAGCTTGTCTGCAGTGCGCGGAGAGATGGAAAAGCCGAGAAACGGCCTGTCCTCGCTCTGGACGTGCCAATGCGCGTGGTCATCCGTCGCGGCGTTGCACCACGTGATGCAATCAGGCGTTTCCTTTTCCATACCGCGCCCGACGCACGAGCTGATAAAGCCTATTGCGCCGCGATCGAGCATCGGGGAGATTTTTGGTGAGCGGCAGACATCATCAGAGGGGAAAAGGATGATTGCGCCGTTTGCGTCTGCGCCGCCGAGCACCTGCTCCTCAGTCAGGAGACGCGCCTTTATTCCGCCTTCGGGCGCTGCTGTCGAGCCCTTGATAAGGTGGAAAGGGTGGCGTTCATAATCCGCGACAACAGGGTCATCAAACGGAATTTCCGATTTTACAACAGTGAGCCTGCCCATAGTTGCCTCCCAGGCGAGTGGCGTACGCAAGTCCTGATATGTCGTTTTGCCGTCTGCCGGGAAGGTGAGAAGCTCAGCGTCTATTCCTTCTCTTTTAAGAAGGCCATATGTATATTCCGCGGCTCTTTTATATTCGCGGAAGGTCTGTTTGAATTCAATGTCTGTGAGCGTTGCGGTTTCTTTCATAAGAAAATCAATATCCGCGCCGTCATAGAGCTTTCTGAGAAGTTCCTGCATTAAAAAAATCCTCCTGTATAAATTACACTCTAATTATAGAATTGCGCATTATATTTGTCAAGTGAATTGGAAAGCGATAAAACAGGTGCTGAACTGCAAAAAATATGACATTGCGATGCTACGACGGATGTGTTATAATATATTCATAGAAAAAATAAGAGGTGGTTACTTGTGAGTCTTGCGGATAAATTGTTTATTGAAAATTGCAGAGACATTCTTGAAAACGGAGTCTGGGATAAGGACTATGACGTGCGACCGCGTTGGGAGGACGGCACTCCGGCATATACCATAAAGAAATTCGGTGTTGTCAACCGTTATGACTTATCAAAAGAGTTTCCCATATTGACAATACGCCGCACTGCGCTCAAATCCGCAGTTGACGAGCTTTTGTGGATATGGCAGAAAAAATCAAACCGCATTTCTGATCTGAAGAGCCATATCTGGGATTCCTGGGCAGACAGCGAGGGAACAATCGGCAAGGCATATGGATATCAGCTCGGCAAGAAGCATAAATATCGCGAGGGGATGTTCGATCAGGTTGACCGCGTGATATATGACCTCAAAAACAACCCGACAAGCCGCAGAATTATGACAAATATATACAACCACGATGAGCTTTCCGAGATGATGCTCTATCCGTGTGCTTATAGCATGACCTTCAATGTGAGCGGAAAGAAGCTCAATGCAATACTCAATCAGCGCTCACAGGATATGCTGACGGCAAACGGCTGGAACACCTGCCAGTATGCTGTTCTCGTTCATATGATGGCACACGTCAGCGGCCTTGAGCCGGGCGAGCTTGTCCACGTTATCGCGGATGCCCATATTTATGACAGGCATATTCCGCTTGTGGAAGAGCTTCTGAAGAATGAAACCTATGACGCGCCGAAGTTCGTTATGAACACAGAAAAGAAGGATTTCTATGAATTCACTGTGGATGATTTCAGGCTCGAGGGTTATCAATATAGCGAATTTGCCGGAAAAATTCCCGTTGCGATATAAAAAGCATAATAAAAGATAACAGGGAGGAATCGTTGTGAATATCATAGCTGCGGCAGATCTCGGATGGGGAATAGGAAAAGAAGGCGCTCTGCTCTATAGCATTCCCGAGGATATGAGATTTTTCAGAGAGACCACAACAGGCAAAACCGTTATAATGGGAAGGACGACGCTCGAATCACTGCCGGGCGGAAAGCCGCTTCCGAAACGCAGAAATATCATCATGTCGCGCACACTTGAGGCTGTTGAAGGTGCGGAGGTCTGCAAGACACAGGAAGAGCTTCTTGCACTTGTTGAAAACGAAAACAGCGAGGATGTTTTTGTCATCGGCGGTGAGAGCATATACCGCGAGCTTCTGCCGCTCTGCGACACAGCGTATATCACACGCATTGAGACAAAGCGCGATGCAGACAGGTTTCTTGTAAACCTCGATGAGGATGATGAATGGGAAATTGTCCGCCAATCTCCGATGTATGCAAGAGACGGTGTGTGCTTTAAATTTGTAACCTATAAAAGAAAATAGTTCTGAATACAGAGCACAAAAATCGGCAACACTTTATGTGAGCCGGTTTTTTGTGATTTTCCATAAAACTGTTGCAAATGTCACTGTTTTTCGCGGCATAACTATGCAATAATAGATACAGAAAGAAAGGAAGACTTTAAAATGCAAATCACAAAAGACATCAGATATATAGGAGTAAACGATCACGACATTGACCTGTTTGAGGGGCAATATGTTGTGCCGAACGGAATATCATATAATTCATATGCAATAATTGATGAAAAGATTGCAATTATGGATTCTGTCGATGCACGCTTTGGAGACGAATGGCTTGCAAACATTGAAAAAGAGCTTTCGGGGCGAAATCCCGATTATCTCATAGTTCAGCATATGGAGCCCGACCACTCTTCAAACATAGCGAGCTTCGTTGAGAAATATCCGAAGGCAAAGCTTGTTGCATCTGAGCGCGCCTTCGGTATGATGAAGAACTTTTTCTGCATAGAGCCGGGCGATAACAAAATCGTTGTTGGTGAGGGGGATACTCTGGAGCTCGGCTCACACATACTCACATTCGTAACCGCGCCGATGGTTCACTGGCCTGAGGTTATCGTGACCTATGACAATGCGGATAAGGTTCTTTTCTCGGCAGACGGTTTCGGAAAGTTCGGGGCGCTCGATGTCGAAGAGGACTGGGCTTGTGAGGCAAGAAGATATTATATCGGCATCGTCGGGAAATACGGTGTGCAGGTGCAGGCACTTCTCAAAAAGGCCGCAGCGCTCGATATCGAAATGATCTGTCCGCTTCATGGACCGGTGCTGTCGGAAAACCTCGGATATTATATCAATCTCTATGATACCTGGTCAGCCTACAGACCTGAGGAAGAGGGCGTCACAATCGCATATACCTCGGTCTATGGCAACACGAAAAAAGCGGCGCTTGCGCTTGCCGAAAAGCTCCGCGCAAACGGATGCCCCAAGGTTGCCGTGAGCGATCTTGCGCGCTGTGATATGGCAGAGGCTGTTGAGGATGCGTTCCGCTACAGCAAGCTTGTTCTCGCAACGACAACATATAACGGCGATATGTTCCCGTTTATGAAGACGTTTATCGATGCGCTCATCGAGCGCAATTTCCAGAACAGAACAGTTGCGTTTATCGAAAACGGAAGCTGGGCACCTGTCGCAGCAAAGAAGATGCGCGATATGTTTGAGAAGAGCAAGAATATAACCTTTGCGGAAAATTCTGTGAAGATTGTGTCTGCGCTCAATGAAGAAAGCGAAGCCGGGCTCGATGCTCTTGCAGCAGAGCTTTGCAAATAAATATAAAAAGAAAAAAGGAGAAAGTATGTTATGAAATATGTATGCGATGTATGCGGATGGGTCTATGACGAGGCCGAGGGCGCACCTGATATGGGAATAGAGCCGGGAACAAAGTTTGCCGATCTTCCCGATGATTTTGAATGTCCTCTCTGCGGCGTCGGCAAAGACAGCTTCAGCGAAGAATAATGTAAACATAAAAGCGGCTGCATACTGTAGCCGCTTTTTGCAAAAGGATGTGTTTTTATGAATATGGTATTGCTGACGGCAATCGGTGTCGGAGGGGCGACGGTTTTCGGCTCACTCATAGGCTTTGCATTCAAGAAAATATCACATAGATTTTCCGATATTGTTCTCTCGTTTGCGGCAGGGGTTATGCTTGCCGCCGCGGTGCTCGGGCTGATATTGCCGTCTCTTGAATATGGCGGAAGGTTCGGGATAATAATCACGGTTGCAGGCATATTCGCAGGCGCACTGTGTCTCAATTTCATTGACAAGCTTGTGCCTCATCTCCACAAGCTTGTCGGAGTTGAGGATGAAGAGCACAAAAACTCAAGCCTCAGCCGCGTGCTCCTGTTCGTTATGGCGATTGCAATACACAATCTGCCGGAGGGAATTGCGGCAGGTGTCGGCTTCGGCTCGGGTAACACGGCGCAGGCCCTTGTGATAGCAGGCGGCATCGCGCTTCAGAACATGCCTGAGGGTATGGTCATCATAGGTCCGATGCTTGCGGCAGGTGTCAGCCCGAAGCGCACGTTTGTATGCGCGATGATGACAGGGCTTGTCGAGGTTGTCGGCACGCTTATAGGATATTTTGCAGTCAGCGTTTCTGAGGCGGTGCTTCCTTTTGCGCTTGCCTTTGCAGGCGGCACGATGCTCTATGTCATAAGCGACGAAATGATACCGGAAACCCATGCCCACGGAAGCCAGCGCGGAGCTACATATGCACTGCTCGTCGGTTTCTGCGTTATGCTGATAACCGATGTTTTGCTCGGATAATGATAAAATGATTAATAATAAAAATACCGTCTGTTGAAAACAGACGGTATTTTGCGTTTTGTATTATTTCGTGCCGAATATTCTGTCTCCGGCATCGCCGAGACCGGGAACGATATATGCGTTTTCGTTGAGCTTTTCATCAAGCGCGGCAACATAGATATCGACATCCGGGTGTGCCTCCTGAACAGCTTTGACGCCCTCGGGTGCGGCAACAAGGCACATGAGCTTTATCTGAGTGCAGCCCTTGTCCTTGAGCATCGAGATTGCATCCGTTGCACTGCCTCCTGTTGCGAGCATCGGATCGGTGACGATAACCATTCGGTTTTCAATGTCGCTCGGAAGCTTGCAATAATAGAATACAGGCTTGTGAGTCTCTTCGTTGCGATAGAGACCGATATGACCGACCTTTGCAACGGGGAGAAGTGTGAGCAGGCCGTCTACCATACCGATGCCTGCGCGGAGGATCGGAACGATTGCGAGCTTTTTACCTGCAACCTCCTTGGCTGTCATCTTACCCATAGGAGTTTCGATTTCAACATCGCGGAGAGGAATATCTCTCGTGATTTCATAGCCCATAAGAAGCGCAATCTCATTGAGAAGCTCGCGGAAGTCCTTTGAGCCTGTCTCCTTGTTACGCATAATTGTGAGCTTGTGCTGAATGAGAGGATGATCGATAATGTTAAGTTTTCCCATATTTATCACGTCCCTTTTTCTGCTGTTTTCTTTATTATACTACGCAATTTGCCGGATGACAACATAAAAATCAAAAAAGCAGATTGTAAATTTTCTCATAACTTTCGTCTATATTCACAAGAAAGCTTGCAAGTTGAGGGCATTTGTTGTAAAATAATATATGTATAAATATATCAAAACACAAAAAGGTGAAATAAAAATATGTTATGAGAGGTGAAGTGAATGGCGGTGAATTTTAAAGGCGGATGCCATCCGGACGCTAAAAAGAATGCAACCTATAAAAAACCTATAGATGAAATGAAGTCTGCGGCAGAGCTTGTATTTCCGATGCTTATGCACAAGGGCTCACCTTGCGGGCCGATAGTTGAGGTCGGGCAGCGTGTGCTTGTCGGGCAGAAGATTGCGGAATCGACAGCGGAGGATTCCGCGCCGATACATTCCTCGGTTTCGGGAACGGTAAAGGCGATAGAGCCGCGCATTAATATAGACGGAGAGAAAATTCTCTCGGTTGTGATTGAAAACGATTTTGCAGATGAGGAGACAGAGCCTGCGGCCGACTATGACAGATTTCGCACGCTTTCGGCAAAAGAGCTTGCAAGCCTTGTGCGTGAGGCAGGCATCGTCGGGCTCGGCGGCTCGGCGCGTCCTCTTTCTCAGAAGATTCTTGCCGCTGAAGGCAGAGTTGACACGCTTATTATCAACGGCGCCGAGTGTGAGCCATATGTAACTGCAGACAACAGAATGATGGTCGAATACAGTGAAGAGCTTTATGACGGTGCGATGCTGATAGCAAAGGCTCTTGAAATCCGGGATATAACGCTTGCCATCGAATCGGACAAGTCTCACGCGATAGCGGAGATGCACCGCGTCTTTGCAAAGAAGACGGGCATAAAGCTTTGCGTTGTCCACACGAAATATCCCCAGGGGGCAGAGCGCCAGGTGATAAAATCCGTCACGCGGCGCGAGGTACCGCCGGACGGTACGCCTTATGACATCGGAGTTATAACCGTCAATGTTTCGACAGCCGTTGCCGTTTCGCGCGCAGTGCGCGAGGGAAAGCCGCTTACGACACGCATTATAACGGTTTCCGGCTCTGCTGTTGCCAATCCCAAAAACCTTATAGTCAAGCTCGGCACGCCGATCGGGGATCTCATTGAGGCGTGCGGAGGTTTTCTCGAGCATCCCGAGCGCGTAATTGCAGGCGGCCCGATGATGGGTAAAACGCAATATTCGCTTGATGCTCCCGTTGTGAAGGGTACAAATGCCGTTCTGGCATTTTGTCGCGGCGAGGACAAGACAGAGCCTGAGGGCGTGTGTATACATTGCGGAAAATGCGTCGGCGTCTGCCCGATGCAGCTTATGCCGGTCTATATCTACCGCGCTTATAAGGCTGATAAGCTTTCTGAATGTGTAAAGCTCAATGTGAGCGATTGCACGGAGTGTGGCTGCTGTGCATATATATGCCCGGCGAGGATTTCGCTTGTTTCTGCGTTCCGCGCCGTCAAGAAAAAGATTGAAGACGTAAAGAAGGAGGAAAAGGTCGATGAAGCTTGATAAGAAACGTCTGCTTATGTCCTCCTCTCCACACGTGCAGACAGAGGAAAACACGCGCTCGATTATGATGGATGTTATAATTGCGCTACTGTTTCCGCTGATTATGGCAGTATACTTTTTCGGTTGGCGCGCGGCAGCGCTCACGGTTGTTTCCGTTGCGTCAAGTGTTTTCGCTGAATGGCTTTATTGCCGCATTGCGAAAAAGCCGCATACGATCGGGGATTTTTCGGCTGCGGTAACAGGCATGCTTATCGCGATGTGCCTTCCTGTATCTGTGCCGATGTGGATTCCCGTTGTCGGTTCGTTTTTTGCCATCGTTGTTGTAAAACAGCTCTATGGCGGCCTTGGAAAGAATTTCCTGAACCCTGCGCTCACGGCGCGTGCGTTTCTCTATTGCTGGCCGTCGCTTATCTCAGTGTGGATAAAGCCGAACCTCGGAGAAAATGCACTCGGCATATTCAGCAGCGTGAGCCGCTCATCCCTTTCGCCCGATGTTATCGCATCGGTGACGCCGCTTGCAAAGATGAAGCTCGGCTATCTTCCGGGCGTTGCGATGGGTAAGATTGATGTGATATCGGGCCTTCGCGATGTTGTTGTCGGAAATGTTGCAGGCTGCATAGGCGAGGTGTCCGCGGTGGTAATCATCGCCGCGGCAATATATCTCATCATACGCCGCGTCATAACGATTCATATTCCGCTTGCATATGTCGGAACGGTCGCTGTTCTGACGTTCCTGTTCCCTCGCGGCGGAAATGCGTCGTGGCAGTGGATGATATACAGCGTTTGCTCGGGCGGGCTTCTGTTTGCTGCAGTATTTATGGCGACGGATTATGCAACGAGCCCCGTAACAGCGCGCGGCAGAGTGATATATGGAATCGGCTGTGGCGTGCTGACTGTGCTTATAAGATATTTCGGCACGTATAATGAGGGCGTTACCTATGCGATCCTCATTATGAACTGTTGCGCGTGCTTTATGGATCGCGTGGTACGTCCGCGCCGTTTCGGAGTTATGAAGAAAAAGGGAAAGGCGGTGAGTGTGGATGAAAGCAAAGATTCAGGAGAAGCTTAAGGCAGCTTTCACACTTCCGTCTCTTTCGGCGGAACAGAAGAAAGAGCTTTTGCGCTCGTCTCTTATCCTGCTCGCGATATGCGCTTCGTGCGCACTGCTTCTCTCGGGCGTCTATTCGCTTGTCGAGGGCTTTATTGAAGACAACCGCGAAGCACCGATTCTTGCGGCGGCTGCGCGCACGCTCCCTGCTGACAGCCATATCCGCGCCGATTTTGACACGGATGAGGTGAATAACGTTTCCGCTGTCTATGAGGCAAGGACGGGTGACGAGCTCATAGGTCATTGTGTCCACGCAACTGCAGAGGACTATGACGGCGAGATGACAGTCGTTGTGGCTGTGGATAAAGAGGGCGCGGTTGTCGCTGTGGAGGTCGTTTCGATGCCTGAGGGTGTCGGCACGAAGGTCCGTGATACTTCGTTCCTTTCCCAGTTTGTTTCGAAGACGGGCAAGGTTGAGTGTGTCGGTGAAATCACCGATGAGGGGCAGGTTGTCGCCGTTTCGGGTGCAACTGCTTCATCCGATGCCGTTACAGAATGTGTGAACGGCGCTTTGGCCGCGGTTTCCCAGATCTATGCAGAAAAGGCAAAGGAGGCGGCTGTCGGATGAAAAAGCTTCTTGGATATATCAAACAAAGTGTTGTTGACAAAAACTCGGCACTCGTGCTTCTGCTCGGGCTGTGTCCGCTTCTGATGATGTCCTCCTCGCTACTGACGGGGCTTGTCTCGGGCGCGGCTGCGATGATTGTGCTCGTGCTTTCGGGTGTGGTGATTTCGCTGCTCGGGCGCGTTATTCCTAATGGAATCAAAGATGTTTCATATATGGTCATAACTGCATTTTTCGTTGCAATATGCGAGCTTTTGCTCTTTGCGTTTCTGCCATCATTGCGCACAGCCCTTGGCATATACCTGCCGCTTATAACGGTCAGTGGGCTTGCGTTTGCCGCGGCAGAGCGCGCAGACAACGCCACGGTAGGTGCGGCGGCGCTTGGCGGCTTATCGCTCGGGCTCGGATATTTTGCGGTGATATTCATAATGTCATTTATCCGTGAGCTGTTTGGAAACGGAACGCTTTTCGGATTCCGCATAATCCCTGAGGAATATGCGATAAGGCTCATAACAACGCCGTTCGGAGCACTGTTTTTGTTCGGTATTTTCGTGGCAGTGTTCCGTGCTGTCGCTTTGCGTGCGGAGAAAGGGGAGGTTGAAAAATGAGGCTTTTAAGTCTGCTTTCGATTGCGGCAGGGGCTGTTCTTGCCGAAAATATAATCTTTTCAAACCTTCTCGGAATAACTCCGTTCCTCAAGGAGAGCCGCGGCATTCGCCCGGCTTTGAGACAAGGTGTGACAACTGCGTTTGCTTCTGTTTTTGCATCACTTCTTTCGTGGCTTTTAGACACGCTTATCATTCGCCCTGCAGGGATTGAATATCTGAGAAGCGTTGTGTTTGTGCTTGTCGCGGTCAGCGGTGTTAAGCTCGCGGAGGTTATGATTTCAAAAAGATTCCCGAAGCTTTCCGAAAAGCTCGACATTTCATTTTCTCTCGTCGCGGCAAACACGGCACTTCTGGGCGTTATGCTTCTTGCATCAGAGCGCAGCTACACCTTTTTTGAGTCGCTGTTTTTCGGTGTGTTCGCAGGGCTTGGATATCTCGCTGTCTGCGTTTTGTTCGCGTCAGTGAGGGAGAAGCTTGAATATTCGGACACTCCCGGGTTTCTTGAGGGGTTGCCGATTGCGCTTATCACGGCGGCGCTTGTAGCGCTTGCGTTTTCCGGTTTTGCCGGTATAAAGTTTATATAGGAGAGCATAGCTATGGATATTGTTTTGAATATTCTCCTTGCGCTCGGCATACTTTCGGCGCTCGGCGTTATTGCAGGCGCAGTATGCGCCCTTGCCGCAATAAAGCTCGGGGCAGGAAAGGAAGATGCCGATAAGGTAAAGGCGGAAACGGAAGAAGCTGTGTGTGCTGAGGATAAAGAAAACGCGCGTACCGTGGCGTTTGTGAAATGCCGCGGCAATGAAGCTGAGTTTAAGTATACCTATGCAGGTGAGCGCGATTGCTTTTCTGCAAACCTTCTTGCCGGAGGTGCAAAGGCCTGCGGATATTCCTGCCTCGGGCTCGGCTCGTGTGCGGCGGTTTGCCCGAACGGTGCGATATCTGTAGAAAACGGAGTTGCGTTTGTCAATGAAGAAAAATGCGACGGCTGCGGCAGATGTGCTGCCGCCTGTCCTCGCGGCGTCATTGCGCTTGTTCCGCAGAATTCTGCATATAAGGTTGCCTGCTCAAATTGCGAGCTTGGCTCAAAAACGCGCAAAAATTGCGAGGTCGGATGCATAGGATGCCTCGCCTGCGCAAAGAATTGTAAATATGATGCCGTCATAATAGCCGACAACCTTGCAACTATCGATTATTCAAAGTGTGTGGGCTGCGGAGAATGTGCGGAGGCTTGTCCTCGCGGCATAATAACTGCTCCGCCTGTGCCTGAGGTTGAAGAGGAGTTTGACGAATCTGAATATTTTTCTCTGCAGGTAGACGGTGCAGAGGGCGAGGAAAAGGAAGAAATAGCTTCTGAGGAATAGGAGAGTGAACAGGTGAGAAGAACACGCAGAGCATCAAGAAGATACAGAGGCTCGCGCGGCGGAATAGGTATAGTGATTCCGTTGCTCATTGTGTTGTGTATCATTGCCGCAGGTGTTTTGTATTTTGTGAATGAAAATATGGCTTTCACAAAGGACGGAACGTTGTTTGAAGCCTGGGGTGCAAAAAAAGAACCTGAGATTGTGGATGCAAACCTCGTAATAGAGGAGGATGCAGGCGAAGAAGACAAGACCGCGGAAGACGGGGCCGAGGGAATTGAGACGGAGGCTTCCGAGGAAACGGAGGCGCCCGTTGCGCCGCCTGCCGATGCGGTCAGAGCGCGATTTTTGCCGATAGGCACAGTCAAGAGCACAGAGCTGTTTAATGCCGCTATCGCGGAAATACCTGCGGATGAGAAGATAAACACGCTTGTGCTTGAGGTCAAGGCTGAGGACGGCACGCTTGCTTTCGGAAGTGAACACGAGTTTGTGGCTGATAAGCAGATCGTCGGAGATGACAGTGTGCTCTCGCAGGTGATAGAAAAGGCGAAGAGTGCAGGCTACAGAGTATCGCTCTTTATGTCGTGCTTCAAAGACAACGGCGCGGCGAGGAACAACTTCAAGCATTCCGTGTTGGCCAAGGGCGGAGGTGTCTGGCGTGATGAATTTGAAACGCGCTGGCTTTCACCGTATTCAGAAGAGGCAAGGCTGTACCTCACAGATATAATAAAGAAGCTTGCAGCGCTTGGACCAAACGAAATAATCCTGTCAAATATCTCGTTCCCTGTTGCAGGAAGAACGGATATGATTGATTACGGCGAAGGAGTCAGCTCAAAACCAGAGGCGCTTTCAGTCTTTATAAGCGAAGCGCAGAGCGCGGCAGGAAACGTTGCTGTCTCAGCGGTATATGAGAATTACAATGAAGCTTACAGTCCTTTGGGCGGTCAGAAGCCTGAACTGTTTCAGGATTTTGCAAGGATATATATATACGCCAAAGATTCTCAGGCTCTGCGCTCCTTCGAGGAAGGCAAAGCTTTGTTTGGTGATATGAATGTGAGCATTATTCCTGTCGGGAAAGCCGCAGTAGATGAACAGTTTGTTATAAAATAAGGAAAAAATACCGTTCGTAATCGCAATATGCACCTCAAGAAGCCTATAGCTTTTGTGGTGCATATTATTTGAAAGAATTTTTGGGAAAATTTTATTTTAACAAAACTATTTGTCTGTCACAGTTGTCTATGCATACGAAGGAGTGAGAGAAATGAATGCTGCAGCAAAAGAAAAGCTTTTTGAAATCTATATAACGGAAAACCTTGACTCTGCATACAGGTTTGCATATACGTATATGAAAAACCGTCACGATGCCGAGGATGTTGTCAGCGAGAGTGTCGTGCGTGCGCTCGACGCAATATCAACGCTTCGGAATCCGCAATACATAAAGGTATGGTTTTACCGCATCATAGCAAACACTGCTCTCACTGCGCTGAAGAAGCAAAGCAGATATGTAAGCGTTGACTTTACGGAAAACGCAGTTGAAGCGGAGCCGGGACAGGATGACTATTCCGACTTATATTTAAACGACATACTGCAAGAGCTGCCGGAAAAATACCGTGCACCCGTCATCATGAAGATCTGTGAGGGGATGACTCTCGCTGAGATTGCAAAGGTGCTCGGAATAAACGAGAACACAGCGAAAACACGGCTATATACGGCTTTTGGCATTCTTCGCAAGAAAAAGGAGGAACTGGTATGAGTAATCTGAAAAATGAGTATAACGAAATGCAGGCGAGCGATGAGCTTCGGGAAAGGGTAGGTAAAATTATGGCAGAAAAAAGAAAGAGAAGGATATCGCCGATAAAAGCGGTGCTTGGTGCTGCGGCGTGCTTTGCGGTTGCAACCGTTGCGGTGTTCAACCTCTCACCGGGGCTTGCCGCGGCGGCAAGTGATATCCCGGTTATCGGGGATATCGTTCGCGTGATAACCTTTGGAAGATATGAATACAGCGAAGGCTATTATGAGGCGAATATTATAACGCCGAAGGTTGAGGGGCTCGGAAACCGCGAGCTTGAGGACAGCATAAACGCGATGCTGAAGGCGGATGCGGAGAAGATTATCGAGCGCTTTGAGACCGATATTGCGGAGTTCAGGCGAGAGAACGGCGATGCTGAGATTCACTGGGGAGTCGATTCTGATTATGAGATAAGAACGGATAACGAAAGCATAATAGTTCTTGATGTCCGCTTCACGACAACGGCGGCGACATCGACCACGGTGCATAAGTTCTATAATATCGACAAGAAAAACGGCGAACTGATAACTCTTCCGTCTCTCTTCCGTGACGGCGCGGATTATATAACACCGATAAGTGAGTATATATCTGCCGAGATGGCAAGACAGAATGAAACAGGCGATAGAATGTACTGGAGCGAAGGAGACGGCGTGGATTACTTTACGGAAATTGATGCAAATCAGAAGTTCTATATAAACAGCGATGGCAATATCGTTATAGGCTTTGAAAAATATGAGGTTGCTCCCGGTGCGGCGGGAAATCCCGAATTTGAAATTCCGGCACACATCGTTGAGGGAATAAGAAAGTAAGAGAGAAACAGCCCTGATTTTGGTCAGGGCTGTTGTTTTGTGGAAGAAAAGCAAATATATGTTTAAAACACAGCAATATGCGGAAGAATTAAAACAGGTGGTTTGTTATGAGGCGTCTTGCTTTGATTTTTTTGTGTGTGCTGGCAGTGAGGTGTATGGTGCTTGCGCGCCCTGTCATTCCTGTGGATTTCTATCTGAACGACGGCCGCATCATCGACGAAAACGAAACAGTGGTTGCGAATATTCTGCCGAACACGTTGCGGCTTAAGCTGTCTCCCGGAGAGCAGACAGAGCTCTTTGCAGAGGTGCTTCCAGAGGGTGCAGCGGTCTCAGAGCTTATCTGGAACGGCGAAGGCTGCCGCGCAATAGCCGATATATACCCGAAAGGTGACAGATGCATGGTTATCGCAGTTTCCGAAGGTGAGGGGAGCGTCAGGATATCCGCGCCGGGCGGCGCTGAAAGAATCGTTGGCATAAGTATAGAAAAAACGCCTGAGATAAGCGTGAGGACATTTGACTATGAGGGAAGCATCCCCTCCGCTACGGGATTTGCTTCAACAGCGATGACGGCGATTGTGCGCGTCCTTGCGGTGTGCGGAGCGCTGATGACGGTGCTTTCGACGGCTGCGGCTTTGAAAAGGAGAAAAGAAATTGAAGGATGAAATGAAATATGCCGTGAGCGGAGCTCTGGCAGGTGTTGCAAACGGGCTTTTCGGAGCTGGCGGAGGGATGTTTCTCGTTCCGCTCTTCTGCCGATGGGTGAAGATGGAAGAAAAAAAGGCTTTTGCAACCTCGCTCGCTGTGGTTATGCCGCTTTCTGTCATATCCGCGATAGTATATTTTCTAAAGGACGGAATAGATTTGAAAGCAACGTTTCCGTTTCTTGCAGGAGGGCTTCTTGGCGGAATCATCGGCGGCACCGTGTTTAAAAGGATGTCGGCAAAGCTTTTGCGGCGAGCGCTGGCTCTCTTTATAATATATGGCGGAATACGTGCGCTTTTTGCAATATGAGGTGAAGGAGTATGCAATTTTTTCTTGATGTCCTTGCAGGTGCTGTGACGGGGATAATAACGGGCTTCGGGATAGGCGGAGGAACTCTTCTCATATTATATCTGACATCGTTCCGCGGCGTGTCACAGCTTGAGGCACAAGGGATAAATCTTCTCTATTTTATGCCGACGGCTGCTTCCGCGCTTGTATCTCATATAAAAAACAGGCGTGTTGTGTGGCGCGCCGTCATCTTTGCGGCGTGTGCAGGCTCTGCGACAACGGCAATAGCCGCCTTTTTTGCCGCAGGGCTGAATACAGAGCTTTTGCGCCGCCTGTTCGGAGGTTTTTTGCTCGCTGTCGGGATAAGTGAGCTGTTTTGGAAAAAGGATAATTAAAAAAAGCATTCCGCCTGTTGCGGAATGCTTTTGTCAAAATTAAAGATGGGAATGCTTTGCGTAATCTATGAATTTCATAACATCGCTTGACATATGCCTTTCCTTGCTCCATATAAGAATAACCTTTGAGGTTATGGGCTCGCTTAAAGGAATGCTGACTATGTTGGGGATGTTTTCGGCAATGTCGCGGAACATAAAGCCGCAGGCAAAGCCTGATGAAATGAATTCCTTTATCATATAGAGCTGTGATGAAAGGTGGACGATATTCGGCTCGATGCCTGCCGCCGCGAATGCAGAGGTTATGACATCATATTGGATAAAGCCCTTGTCGAATAGGATAAGAGGCTCGCCGCGGAGCGAGCGTATGTCTATTGTCTTTTCGGTTGCAAGCCTGTGACCCTCGGGCACGCAGAAAACCGTTTCAACCTCACCGAGGTCGAGCGATGAAAAGCGCGCGTGGTCAACTACGTTTGTCGGGATTATTGCGAGATCTATAGAATCATCCTTGAGCGATGCAAGAAGGCTGTTTCCGCCAAACTCATGGGTTGAAATCTTGATGTCGGGGTGAAGGGCGAGAAAACCGCGATAGAGCTTCGGCAGCTGTGATATACCCGTCATCGGGGGGATACCTATGCGTATGGAGTTGTTTTCAGGGCCTCTGTCAGTCATGATTTTCGTGATGCGCTCGGCGTGTTGAAGAAGCTCCTGAGCGTGGCGCAGAAGCGTCTCACCCTCGCGTGTGAGGGTAAAGCCCTTTTTGAGGCGCTTGAAGAGGATGACACCGAATTCGGCCTCGAGCTCTTTTATGGCATTGGATATCGAGGGCTGGGATATATGCAGCTCCTCCGATGCACGTGTTATGTTGTTGTATTTGCACGCTGTGCAGAAATATTGCAGCTGTAAAAGCTTCATAAAAAGACACAACCTCCTTTTTTCTATTATATAGCTTAAAACAAAAAGGCAAAAAAATCAAGAACAAATCTCAATTATATGATGTATATACGAATAATTTATACTTGTAAGCAGTGTTTGTTTGTGCTATAATAATAAAATGATAAAATATAAAGGAGTCCTGAATATGTCAGAGCTTTGCGCAAATGAAGGCAAAAGCACAGTTATAACCGTAGACGGCAAGGATTATATGCGCCTTCCGATAAAAACTCATGTAGTTACAGAGAACGATAAAATTGCAGATGTTGCAGAAAAATATGCGAAAGAGCATATGCAGGAGGGAGACATTCTTTTCATTTCAGAAAAGTGTGTTGCCTGCTCGCAGAAGCGCGCGGTTCCGCTCACGGAAATTCATCCGCGTCCGCTTGCAAAGTTCCTTTGCAAGTTTGTCTATAAATCCCCCTATGGAATCGGGCTCGGCATCCCCGAAACGATGGAGATGGCGCTCCGCGAATGCGGCACACCGAGACTTCTCTTTGCGGCATTTATTTCCGCAATAGGCAAGCTTCTTGGAAAGCGTGGCTGGTTCTATAAGGTAGCCGGCTACCGTGCAGAATCCATCGACGGGCCCACGCCGTATACGCTTCCACCGTATAACAAGTGTGTTGTTCTCGGGCCTGAAAACCCCGATAAGGTTGCGGCTGAGATTGCTGCAAAAATCGGTTTCCGCGTTGCGATTGTCGATGTAAACGATCTCACGGGAAAGATTCTCGGCGCATCGGATGAAACGCTCGACCGTGAGCTTCTTCCGAGAATCCTCCGCGATAATCCTCTCGGTCAGAGCGCACAGCAGACACCGATGGGAATCATCCGCGAGGCAAAATAAAAAACAACTCTCCTGCTCTGTGTTCCGGGGCAGGAGAGTTTTATGTCTGCGCGAAAAAAGCTGTTTTGTCCATAAAAATATATATTATGAATTGACCTTTGCGTTCGGGCGTGGTAATATAAAATAAATTGAAAAGGAGTTGGATTTATGGCTAAAAAAGCATATTTCTTTATTGATGATGTTATCTGGACCTTGCGCGATATCACGAGGCAGCGCCCGAAGTCTCTTTTTGACAATCCGTTTCTGAAGCTTTTAAAAACCGCACATGAGAGATACGGACTGAAGGTGCAGCTCAATCTTTTCTGGAGAACAGACTATTATTACGGAAACGATGAGTTCACTCTTGCAGAGGTTACCGATGCATATAAGGCAGAGTGGGAAGCGGCGTCGGATTGGCTGAAGCTTTCTTTCCACGCAAAGCAGGAGTTTCCCGATTATCCCCACATCAATGCTACATATGAAGATGTAAAGACTATTTTTGAAAACATCCGCCGTGAGGTTATACGTTTTGCAGGAGAAAAGAGCTTCACCTATGGTGTAACTCCCCACTGGGGGCCTATGAGCCTTGCAGGTGTGCAGGCGCTTTATGACTGCGGTGTAAGGATTATCTGGTGCTCCGACGGTGAGAAGTATGAGTATAACGGCGATCCGAACTCACTTCCTTACGGTCACGCGATGCGCCTTCTCAACAACCGTCAGCCTGAGACGGGGCTCTACTCACGCGGAAGCCGTAATGTTGCAATAAACAACTCTCTTGCAGGTCACAACCACGTTACTACAGAGCAGAGGGAATGGATGAAGGGGACATTCAGATACGTTATCGATGAAAAGACAGGTATGGGCTTCAAAGAAGTCTGCACAATCAGCCCTCTCGATACAATTCCCTATGAAGAAATTGAAAACGATATGCGGCCTCATCTTGATAATGAATACTTCTGTATAGCAACACACGAGCAGTATTTCTATCCGGACTATCTTGCATATCAGCCGGAATATTCCGATAAGATATTCAGAATGAGCGAGATATTCAAGGAAAACGGATATGAATTTTTCTATCTTGAAGAAATTGTAAAGTAAAGGAGCGTTTTGAAATGGCAAAGAAAGTGTATTTTTTTATTGACGATGTAATCTGGACCTTGCGCGACCTCACAAGAGAAAAGCCGAAGTCTCTTTTTGACAACCCGTTCCTCGGTATGCTCAAGACGGCGCACGACCGCTATGGCCTCAAGACTCAGCTCAACCTCTTCTGGAGAACAGACTATTTCTATGGCAACGATGAGTTCACTCTCGCTGATGTTACAGACGCATACAAGGCGGAATGGGAAGAAGCGTCTGATTGGCTCAAGCTTGCATTCCACGCAAAACAGGAATTTCCCGATTATCCCCATGTAAATGTAAAATATGAGGATATGAAGGCGATTTTTGAGAACATCAAAAAAGAGGTTATCCGCTTCGCCGGAGAGAAGAGCTTTACATATGGCGTAACACCTCACTGGGGTCCTGTCAGCTATGATGGCGTCCGTGCTCTTTATGATTGCGGAGTCCGCATTCTGTGGTGCACCTGCGGAGACAAATATGAATACAACGGCGACCCGAACTCACTTCCCTATGGCCACGCGATGCGCCTTCTCAACAACCGCCAGCCTGATGCAGGCGTATATTCGCGCGGAAGCCGTGATGTTGCAATAAACAACTCCATCGCTTGCTACAACCACCTCACGACTGAGCAGACAGAATGGATGCGCGGAAGCTTCAGATATGTTGTTGATGAAAAGACAGGTATGGGCTTCAAACAATTCGGTTCAATAAGCGCGCTCAATCTTATCCCATATGATGAAATCGCCGACGAGCTTGCTCCGTGTCTTGAGGATGAATACCTCTGCATCGGAAATCACGAGCAATATTTCTATCCGGACTATCTTGCATATCAGCCGGACTATGCCGAGAAGATCTACAAAATGGCAGAAATAGTCCACGAGAACGGATATGAAAACTTCTTCATTGACGAGCTTGTAAAATAATCAACAAAACGGGCTGTAAAAACTTGAGTTTTTACAGCTCGTTTTATGCAGAACGAAAAGCACAAACGGACCGGCTTTTGACCGATCCGCTTGTGCTTTGTATATATAGGGGGATTAGAAGGTGACTGATTTATTGTTTTACAACATCGATTTCCTGATTTATGTTATAATTTTACCATTGATTTTCTGTTTTGTATAATATATAATTATTATATTAGCCATAACTTTTAGTTATGACGTTTTTCGCAGGAGGTTTCAGCGGATATGAACACAACTCAATTGAAATATGCACTTGAAATACAGAAAACAGGGTCTATAACGGCTGCGGCTCAGAACCTGTATCTCAGCCAGCCGAATCTTAGCAAGGCGATAAAGGAGCTTGAGGCTGAGATAAATATGAAAATCTTTCAGAGAAGCTCAAAGGGCGTTGTTCCGACGCGTGAGGGAAAAACTTTTCTTGAAAACGCAGCTGTTATATATGAGCAGATGATGAACTTTGATGCTATGTATACTGCAAAGCGCGGCGACGACGTCAACCTGACGCTGTGTATACCGCGTGCGATATATAAGCATGGCGTTTACAGACTTTTTGAACACGATAACAGACCGCCGCAGAATAAATATAAGCATCAGAGAGCGAAGCGCACGCGATTCGATAGATTATGTCGCGTCAGGCGAGGCAAACCTCGGAATAATCAGATATCAGGATGTGCACGAGGACTATATCCTCTCATCTCTCAAGGAAAGAGGGCTCGAGATGCTGAGACTTCTGGAGTTTGAGCCGTTACTTGTTATGTCGAGAAACCATCCTCTTGCGCAGAAGGAAGAGATAACGGCAGAGGACCTCTCGGACTATATAGAGCTGATTCACGGCGACACGGACGACGAATATTCGGCACACCGCCATATAGAGCGCGGTTTGCTTGCGCAGACGCCGAACAAGCGCATATATCTCTATGAGCGCGGTAGTCAGGGCGATATTCTTGCAAATGTCAAGGGAACATATATGTGGGTGTCCAATATGCCTGAAACCGTTCTCCGCGCAGGAAACCTTATGATGAGAAGCTGCCCGTCGCGAAAGGTCATAAACCGTGACATACTCATCTACAGGCGCGGCCATATTTTCAGCAACGATGAAAAGACATTTCTTGAATGTATCAGAAAACGCATAGAGACTCTCGAACGCAAAGAGGGATAAATAAATGAGCTGTAAAACTCCGGTTTTACAGCTCATTTTTATTGATGTGTGTGCAGCTTGCGGTATTGCATAACCGTCGTGCCGAATTTCTTTTTAAAGCGCTTCATGAAATGTGAGGTGTCTGAAAAGCCTGCGCAGGCGCAGAGCTCTTTGACGGACATATTCCCTTCCCTGAGAATTTCAGCCGCATAATTCAAGCGTATGTCGATGAGATAGGTAACCGGGCTTATGCCGATGACCTCCTTGAACACCCTCGACATCTGGCCGTGGCTGAGATAGAGCATCTCGGCCGCGTGGGCAACGGAGAAATCGGGGTTTTTGAAATTGATGTCAATAATCTGCTTTGCGTTTTCCGCAAGCTCCTTGTGGCGCACTGTCGAGACATCGGTTCCGCTCTTTGAGAACTCGGCTGCGAGAATCTGCATAAGCGCGGAAAGCGCGTTGAAATAGACCTCTGCAGTTGCGGATTTTGCCTCGAGAAGAGAATCGAATATCCATTCCACACGCTGCGGAAACTTTGCGGCACGGGCGTATTCGCCGTCACCGAAGCCGAGGATTTCTCTTATTTCGTTTGCATAGTCAGCATTGAAGGCAATCCAATAATATTCCCAGGCATCGTTTTCGTCAAAATGGATATTCCAGGGCTCATTCGGCGTGATGAAGAACATATCACCGTGTTTGACCGCGTGGCTTTTTCCGCGTATTAAAACGCTGCCGTTGCCGTTGCGGATGAAATAGAGTGCGTTCCATTGATTGACGCAGAAAAAATCACTTGTTGTGTTGTTTGTGTGGTTATTATAACCGATGCTGCAGATTTTAAGGAACTTATAATCATTTTCGCGGAAAGCAAGCGACTTTCTTTCCTTCGGAGCGGACATATACCCCACCTCCCATTGTCCTTTTCAGCATATCACTTATTGTCTAAAAAAGCAAGAGAGAATCAAAAAAACACATATAAAAGCGCGCTTTCAAAAGATGGCAAAAAGTTGGCGTGCCAAAAAATAAATCTGTGGTATAATCGCTTTAATGCTGCATTGAGCGCGCAAATGCGGAACAGTACTTGCGAATTGTAACAGACCCTAAATATAAGTTTCTGTGGCGTTCTTAATGCAGACATATGACGAAATGAGCGGTAATGAAAAGATGAAGAACAGGGCAACTATTGGCATATATCTTGCATATGAAAGCTGCTTTTCACTTGGCCATTCAGAAAATATACTGAATTCCGAAAGAAAGTATTGCTCTGTAAAATAAGGCACGGAAAAAAACAAAGCTATATTCAGCAAAAATGTTTCAACAAAAAGCGCCTTTTGCCTAAGAAAAAGAAAGAAAAGCGATGTTTTCAAGGTTTTTTCTAAAGTTGATTCAGTGATGATAAATGCTGTTCTGAACAACGTAATTTGGAAAAAGCTAAAAAGCAATATGGGAAAAAAGATTTTGAAGAGAGAAGCATGTTCCGGATATTTCCGGAGGAGAAAAACGAAAACAGAAAAAAGAACACCATGTACCAATGCCCATTGAAGTGAATTCATCGAAATTCTGTTCCAGGCAAGTTTTTTTTGCGAGGATGTTTTTCTGCGATGTACAGACGCGATAAACGGAGCATACAGAAGGTTTGAGGAAATAAATGCTCCGGCAGATATAAGCACTGCACAGATGTGTAATGGAGCATTATTATGCAACAGCACAAAGTGAAGATACGGAAACAACATCATAAACACAGAAAACAACAGTGCGGTTGCTGCGTTTTTTCCATACAGCTTAATTGCTTCATATAAAATCCATGGTTCGTTTTGCGGAAGACGGGAATCTATCATTTTTCGAAAAACAGATCTCAACATAAGTCCTTTCCTCCTGACTGTTGGATTCATTATAATCATTCACGAAGTTATTGTCAATCGTGTGTGATGAAAAAGTCAGCGGTTATTTGTATATCTGTGTTGCCGCGATTTTGACAAATACTCATATGAGACATTTGAGCTTATGCTGCAAAATGGAGCAGACCCGTATGCAAAGGATGAGAATGGAGAATGTGCCATTGATTACCTGAAGGAAAGCTCCGCTCCCGAATGGGCGGAGACAGTTGCGGAAATGGCAAAGGAATATGGGTTTGAAGGATAACCTGTAAATCCCGGAGACCGGCAATAGGTTATAAGCTAAAACCACCTGGAGGGCTGTGTTTTATAGCAAAAAGAGGGATGCCGGAATTCGTGAAGCAATGAAGAATTATTAAGGGTTTACAACAAAAAAGCACCTGCGAGTTTTATTACTTGCAGGTGTTTTTCGATGAAACGGATATATAATAGCAACAAGTTCTTATAACAAAATACGGAGAAAGAAGCGTCTGAATAAATCCGAATATCATAAGGAATAATTCTCCTGAAATTCCAGAGAATCGTGAGAAAAGAAGCAGCAATAGGGAAAGGATTAATCCAAGAATTACGCCGATGCCCCCAAAAATTATTTCTTCTATTATGTAAATCTTAACCAGTAACCAAATGCTTTTGATGGGGGCATCGAGAAAGGTTTGAAAAGAATTACGCACTGCATCTTTTATGCCTGAATTGTTTTTTATCATTTCTATCCATATAAAATGAAGCCAAAGTGTCATCGGAAGCATAACAACATCATTAAAGTTGGAATTTAAAGGCGTTAGATTGATAGCGGTTAACGCTCCGGCATATATTAGCGCAGTGAACAGAAACGATGCTGCTCTTCTCGGAATAATGGGTTGCGGACTTTTGGGCGAAAAAATTCGGAAAAATACAACAAAAAGAGGGATATCGACAAAAAGGAGTTGGAGAAATAATATGATAAAAATGAAGGCCCAGTGGTTATTTTTTACAAAAGTTCCCAAAAGAGATATCAAGAAAGCAATGAAACAAAAAAGAATGTAGCGGTTTAAATCTATTTTTAGTAATCTGAATGAATCCTTTACAATTTGCCATGCCATTTTCATCCCTCCATTGTGGTTAAAGCAGTTTTCATCCTATTCCGAGCAGGCACATCGCGCCGATTATTGCGGCGATGCATATCCAGCCGGCCTTGCCGATTTTTTCCTTGAAGAAAACAATTCCGATGATAACTCCCAGAACGATAGCTGAGCCCTTGTCTATGGGATAATGAAGCGCGCTCGGGAGATAGTTAGGAAGTATTGCCGTCGGCGTGAGCTGTGTTGCAAGCGAGGCTGCGACGCAGGCGGCAGGAAGAATGAGCGGTTTCGGGGAAATCCTTTTCTTGACGCCTCCGGAGCATATAAAGAAAATGAAAGCTATGGCGGCGGCGAAAACATATGCGAGCACAAAGAATGAGTTGCGAGGAGTTTCGGGCGCAAGGCGCGTGTTTGCGCGTATGAAGAAGCTCAGAAGCCCGTTTGCGATGAACATAAACAGCGCAAACAGCATCCATTTTGCATTCATATGCCTGTCCTGAGTGCCGCGGCTTCGCGATATTGTAAGCACGATGCACGAGGATATTATAACAGCGAGCCCGATAATTTGCCAGAGCGAGATTGTCTCGCCGAGGAATATGCGGCTGTATAAAATCGGCATAAAGGAGCTCAGGTTCAGAAGAATTGCCGTTATTGTATACGGGCCGCAGGCGAGCGCAACGAGATAGAAGTAGGCCGCGACGGCATAGCAGGTGCCGAGCGCAAGTGAAAATATGATGCTGAGCCTGTTCGGGAAAGCGATTCCGCCATCAAAGCAGAATGCCATAACCGCATAGACGAGCGCAATGAAAAGCGCCGCAAATGAGGACATAAGAGGCGGAGAAGAAATTGCATCCACAGTCCTTTTCGAGCCGAGCTTATATGAAAGATTCAGCGCCTGACCCGAGCAGGTGGACAGGACGACGAGAAAGATGATATATAACGTTTCGTGCATAATAAAGCAGATCCCTACATTTCATATTTTGGTTTGTGGGGGAATCCCCCTCGGTTTACCGCACAATTATAACAACCGATGTGTGAAAAGTCAAATAAAAATTATATTTATAAACAGTGTTGCTATTGTTTATTTCGGGGGAATGTTGTATAATTAATATGTATAATTATCGAAAGGTGAGCGTTAAGTTGAAAGAGATATTGTTGTTGAAGCTCGGTGAGCTTGTACTTAAAGGATTGAACCGCAGTCATTTTGAAAAAAGGCTTATGAAAAACCTCGCTTGGAGGATAAGGCATTTTGGAGAATTCAAAATATACTGTATGCAGTCCACCATCTATGTTGAGCCGCAGTCTGACGATTGCGACATAGATGCGGCGTGTGATGCGGCGACGAAGGTTTTCGGCGTCGTCAACATTTCGCGTGCGGCAGAATGTGAGAAGGACATTGCGACGATTATTTCAGTTGCAAAGGAATATCTTGCGTCTTCGCTCAGCTCTGCAAAAACCTTCAAGGTTGAGGCGAAGCGCTCTGATAAGTCGTTTCCGTATAAATCCCCCGAAATATGCTTTGAGGTCGGCGGCGCGCTCCACGATGCGTTTGAAAACCTTGAGGTCGATGTTAAAAATCCTGAGGTGTGCGTGCGCGTTGAGGTGCGTGACCGCGCGGCATATGTCCACGCCAACCCGATCCCGGGCGCAGGTGGGCTTCCTGTCGGCATAAACGGAAAGGCAGGAATACTTCTCTCCGGCGGTATCGACAGCCCTGTTGCGGCATATATGATGGCAAAGCGCGGCGTTGAGCTTTTCGGAATCCATTTCTTCTCATACCCATATACATCGGAGCGCGCAAAGGAAAAGGTTATAGAGCTTGCGCGTCTCGTCGGCGTGTATGCCGGTAACATAAAGATTGCAATGGTGCCGTTTACGAAAATTCAGGAGGAAATCCGCGCACATTGCAAGGAAGAATATTTCACGATAATCATGCGCCGCTTTATGATGCGCATTGCAGAGCGTGTTGCGCTGGAAAAAGGCTGCGGCGCACTCATAACGGGAGAGAGTCTCGGCCAGGTCGCGAGCCAGACGATGGAGGCGCTCGGCGTTACGGAAAACGGAATCGATCTTCCTGTGCTGCGCCCTGTTATCGGAATGGACAAAGAGGAAATCGTGACGATTGCCCGCCGTATAAATACGTTTGAAACGTCAATACTTCCGTATGAGGACTGTTGCACGGTCTTCACGCCAAAGCATCCGCGCACGAAGCCGAAGCTTGAATATATCATCGAGGAAGAAAAGAAGCTTGCGTTTGACTCGCTTTGCGACGAAGCTATTGAAAACATTGAAATAATATAGAAAGAAGGATATCTCCTTGAGCTTGTCAGCTGAAATTATCGCCGTCGGAACGGAAATCCTGCTCGGCGAGATAACAAATACAGATGCCGTAACCGTCGCACAGGCGCTTTCGGAGCTTGGAATCAACGCCTATTATCAGACTGTTGTCGGCGACAATCCCGAAAGGCTTCGCGAATGTATACTCGCGGCGAAGAAGCGCGCGGATATCATCATAACAACAGGAGGACTCGGGCCGACGTTTGATGACCTCACAAAGCAGGTCGCGGCGGAGGCGTTCGGGAAAAAGCTCGTGCTGAGCGAAGAGGCGCTCAAAAAGATTGAGGGCTATTTCGAGCAGCTCGGCAGAAAAATGACAGACAACAATGCCCGTCAGGCATATCTGCCCGAGGGCTGCACACTGCTTGAAAACGATTGGGGAACGGCGCCCGGCTGCGCAATAGAGGACGGCGGAAAGATTCTCATAATGCTGCCCGGCCCTCCGCGTGAGTGTATACCGATGGTCAAATATCGGATGATGCCATATCTTCAGAAGCTTTCCGATTCACAGCTCGTGTCTCATGGCATCCATATCTACGGAATGGGTGAAAGCGAGGTCGAGAGCAAAATAAGCTCGTTTGCGGAGACGATGGAAAACCCGACGCTTGCGCCATATGCAAAGGACGGCGAGGTGCTTTTGCGCGTCACGGGAAAGGCGCAGACTGAGAAGGAGGCAGATGCGATAACACGCCCCGTTATTGCAAAGGTAGAGGAAATTCTCGGTGATGTGGTCTATGGAGTTGATGTGCCGTCGCTTCATGCCGCGGCGTTTGAGGTGCTTCGCGAAAAGAAGCTCACGCTATCGACTGCCGAGTCGTGCACAGGTGGGCTCTGCGCAAAGCTGATAACCGATATTCCGGGCTCATCAGAGGTGTTTTTCGGCGGTATTTGCGCATATCAGAACGAAATAAAGACAAGGCTTCTCGGAATTGCTCCGTCGCTTATTGAAGAACACGGAGTGGTGAGCCGTGAGGTGGCAGAGGCGCTTGCTCGCGCTGCCTGCGAAAAATTCGGCACGGATGCAGGCATCGGAGTAACAGGCTATGCCGACCCATCGAGCGGTGATGAGAAAAATCCGGGCGGAACCGTATATGTTGCAGTGACGCTTTGCGGAAAAACGGTAAGCTCGAAAATATACCAGCCAAGAGGCCGCGAGCTTGCAAAGAGCCGCGCGGCGCAGGAGGCGTTCAATCTGCTCCGCCGTGAGGCGCGAAAGCTTTGAGAATTGGGGGAGAATGACAAATGGACGGAATTGAAAAGACATTAAGCAGCAAATATCATTTCAAGGGAAAGATAATGAATCTGCGTGAGGATCAGGTCGAGGTGCTCGGCAGAAAGACAACACGCGAGGTGTGTGAGCATTGCGACGGCGTTGCTGTGCTCCCGATAACGGATGACGGAGAGGTTATCCTTGTATCTCAATACAGATATCCGTTCGGGCTTGAGATTCTCGAGGCTCCTGCAGGTAAGGTAGAGCCGGGCGAGCCGCATTTCGATTGCGGAGTTCGCGAGCTTTCGGAGGAGACGGGCTATAGCGCCGATGATATGCAATATCTCGGCTTTGTATATCCGTCGCCCGGTTGTATGACAGAGAGAATTCACCTCTATCTTGCGCGCTCGCTCCACGAGGGAGAGTCGCATCCTGATGAGGGAGAGGTCGTTCAGGTCAGAAAATATAAGCTTTCAGATGCGTTGAAAATGTGTGATGAGGGAAAAATAGACGATGCAAAGACTGCTGTGTTGCTTCTGCGCGCGGCAAGGATTCTGGGCATATAAAAAATATATACCTGAATTTTCGGGAGGAAAATCAGATGGACAAGAAAATACTCGTTGTTGAGGATGAAAAGGCGATTGCCGACATTCTCGATTTCAATTTGAAGAAGGAAGGCTACACGGTTGTGTGTGCCTATGACGGTGAGGAGGGCCTGCGCGCTGCTCTTGAGGATAAGCCCGATCTCATTCTGCTCGACGTTATGCTTCCGAAGCTCGATGGCTTTGAGGTTTGCAAGTCGGTCAGAAAGACCTCGAATGTGCCGATAATAATGCTCACGGCGCGTGAGGAAGAGGTTGACAAGATTCTCGGCCTCGAGCTCGGTGCTGACGATTATATCACAAAGCCGTTCTCAATGCGCGAGCTTATGGCGAGAATAAAGGCGAATGTGCGCCGCGGTGCTGCTCCGGTTGCTGAGGTACAGGAGCAGTCTGATGAGAACAGGCTTGTTTTCGGCAACATTGTCATAAATCTCAGGAGCCTGGATGTCAGCAAGAACGGAACAAAGCTCGAGCTTACTCCGCGCGAGTTTGATCTCATAAAATTTCTGGCAACACAGCCGAATCAGGTGTTCTCGCGTGAGGTGCTTATGGAAAATGTCTGGAAGTATGACTACTACGGCGATCTCCGCACTGTTGACGTAACGGTTCGCCGTCTCCGCGAAAAGCTTGAGGACGATCCGGCAAATCCGGTCAGAATAGTTACGCGCCGCGGCGCAGGATATATGTTTGCAGATTGATTCTATAACTTTTTGAGGGGTTGATTGGCTTGCGTTCGCTTCAGATGCGCCTGGTGTTTGTGCTTGTGCTGCTTATAGTTTCCGTTATGGTCATAGTCGGCACATTTATGCTCAATCAGGTTTCTGTTTACTATTTCAATGATTTTACAGAGCAGATGAACTCGGTTTTCAATGCCGAGCTTTTTGCCATGCTCAAAAATGAGGCTCAGGCAGAAAACGGCGCAGAGCGGCTTGATGCCGCGCTCGAGGCATATTCGTCTTCAATGAGGATAAGCAGCTATCGCAACTATTACATACTCGACGGAAAAACAGGCAGCACGCTGTTCGGATCGAATGATGAAAAGGTCGTGAGGACGCCTGCGATAATATCTGCACTCAGCGGAAAGATAGGTCAGGAAAAGCGTGTGTCAAGCAGATATATAGACCGCGCAAACCCGATAATTGTCGACGATGAGGTCAGATATATCGTCTATATCAAGGATACAAAGCAGGATCAGCAGCGGCTTACATCCTCGATGTTTACGATAATTCTCCGCACGATGATGTTTGCACTTCTCTTTGCGGTACTCCTGAGCTTTGTCTTTGCAAAAACCATAACAACACCGATTGAAAATATCACAAAGGGTGCAAAAAAGCTTTCTATGGGAGAGCTTGACACGAAGCTTGTTGTGCAGACGAACGACGAAATAGGAACGCTCACAGAGACGTTCAACGATATGGCGGCGGCATTGAATGCGACGCTTGCAAAGGTCGAAGGCGAGCGCAATAAGCTTGATACAATGTTCCTCTATATGACAGACGGAGTAACCGCATTTTCCAGAAACGGAGAGCTGATACATTTCAACCCTGCGGCGGTTGAGATGCTGAGCTTTGACGCAAATGCCGCAACCTCGTTTGCGGAGGTATTCAAAGATTGTGGAATAGAGCTTGATGACGTGCTCAATATGGAAGGAAGCTTTGAGGAATACAACATCGAGACGGGCGAAAAAACGCTGAAGATAAGCTTTGCGCTGTTCGGAAAGGCAGAGGAAGAGCGCGGAATCATCGCAATCATCCATGACTTCACGGCGCAGCAGAAGCTTGAGAATTCGCGCCGCGAGTTTGTTGCAAATGTATCGCACGAGCTGCGCACACCTCTCACGAATGTCAAGAGCTACACGGAAACACTTGCGGAATCCCCGGACGCGCCGGATGAGATGAAGGAGAGGTTCTACAGCGTCATACTCAATGAAACAGACCGTATGACACGCATCGTCAAGGATCTGCTTACGCTCTCAAGGCTTGATTCTGCAAAGATGGACTGGAAAAACGAGATGTTCTCACTCAAAAAGAGTGTCGAAAACGCTTATCGCGCGATGGAGATGGAGGCGCGCCGACACGGGCACAAGCTTACGCTGTCTGTGGACGAATCGCTGCCGAGCTTCTATGGAGACCGCGAGAGAATAGAGCAGGTGTTTATAAACCTGCTTTCGAATGCCGTCAAATATACAACGAAGGACGGAAAAATCGATTTCTCGGCAGAGGATTATGACGAATATATAAAGATTACGGTAAAGGACAACGGCATCGGCATTCCCGAAAAGGATCAGTCGAGACTGTTTGAGAGATTCTATCGCGTAGACAAGGCACGCAGCCGTGAGATGGGAGGAACAGGCCTCGGGCTTGCGATTGCAAAGGAGATTGTCGAGCACTATGGCGGCGAGATAAAGCTCGAAAGCGTATATGGCAGCGGAACAACAATATGGGTGATTCTGCCGAAGAATCCGGAGGGTGAAGCCGTATGAACCCGACAAACGAAAAAATAAAAAACGTTTTCATTTGTGTATTGCTTGCCGGGATGCTCTATCTCACATATTCCGTGTGGTTTTTCGACAGCCCTTTTGAAACTGCGGACACAGACGGGCTTTTCGGGATATCGCAGAACAACCCGGTTTCGGACGCGGCAGAGGGAAAAGACCTCGATGCATTTGGTATCCGTCCGCTCGGAGTGCTTGTGCGAAACGGAGAAATCTTGCGCGGTGCAATCTATAACAGCGCAAAGTGTGATGAGATATATAAACAACTACGCAAAGATATAGCCGGTGTTATGGAAGGTGCGAAGGCGACCGAAACTGTCGATGAGGCCGAATGGGAGCGCGCACTTTCGGAAGACGGAGTGTTTCTGGATTACTATGGAAATATCCCCGTTGAGGCGATGAAGCTGTGGTTGGGCGGCACTGCGGCATCGGGAAGCGCCTGTGGGCGGTATTATATGTTTTCGACAGCAGAGAAAAACGTTACGGTATATGTAAAAAACAGCCTGACGGATGCTGTCTACAGAATAAGTACATCCTCAAATTCGGAGGAGTTTGCAAAGCTCCTTTCCGAAATTTCGGCCGATCCGGCTTCTCTTGCTGTCGAGCGCGAAGAAGAGGATTTTCGCGCGCTTTTGAAGGAAACTATTGTTGTGGATGGAGCAATAAGACTTCCGGCGATTGCGGCTCATAACCTTTATGAAAATTTCAGGACAAGCATTGAAAAGGTTTGTCTTGAGGCTTTCGGCCTCTATGATGTTTCACCGAGCACCTATTCCGAGGCTGACGGAACGGCTGTCTATATCGCTGATATGGTAACGCTCAAGATATCTCCGTCGGGAATCGCCACATATAGTGATCCGCGCGGTTTTGCAGATGAAACACTCGGGCTTTCCGTTGATTCGCAAGGAGAACTGCCGACGCTTGCGGAGAAGGTCGAGAGTGCCCGTTCTCTCTGTGAAAGCATTGCAAAGCCCCTCCCGGGAAGTGGCGGCATTTATATAATGAGCATCGGTGAAACCGGAGGAAGGACGGAAATCCTTTTCGGGCGTCATGTCGGAGGTGTGCCTGTAAATATGAACGGAAGCGTGTGCTTTGCGCGTGTTGAAATCAAGGACAGCTATATCCGTTCGGCAAATGTGAATTTCCGCGGCTATGACGTAACGGCGCAGAACACCGATGTGCTCTCTGTGCGTATTGCTGCAGCTGCGGTAAACGGCGCGAAAAAGACGGGTGATATGCGGCTTTGTTACAACGATGATGGGGCAGAGGCAATCTCTCCTGTATGGTTTATAAATGAGAAAGCTGCGGATGGCAAGGAGGATGGCGATGAATTGGTCGAGAGCTAAAACGGTGCTTATAGTTCTGCTTCTTGCCGTCGATATTTTTCTGCTTGTGACATATATAACGCGCGAAAACAGCGTAAGGCGCGATGAGCTGCAGGTGCGCGGTGATGTGTGCGGGATTTTGTCTGCGCAAGGAATATATGTGGATGAGGAGACAATACCGCTTGATTCTGTGAAGATAAGGCCTGCGGTCATTGTTGAGAGCGCGGATATGAAAAAGCCTGCCGAGCGCATTTTCGGTGCGGTGACAGAAAGTGAAAACGATGGAAATGTCGCATATTTCGGAGAGGGCGGAAGCATAATGCTTTCGGGAGATTCCTTTTCGCTTGTATATGAATCGGGAAAGGAAATTATGAGCGATGCAGATGCGCTGCGCCTTGCAGGAAGCATAGCCTCAAAGCTTTATGTATCGACCTCTGCGAGCGAGCTTATATGCGAGGGAACCGACGGCGGATATATCGTGCGTGTTCCGCGGTTTATTTCCGGTGTTCCTGTGTTTGATTGCGGCGTTGAAGTCAAGATTTCGCAGAGTGGAAGTGTTATCGCATCGGGCAAATTTATCGGCAAGGGCAAGCTGCGCGAGAGTGCAGGCGAGGTTATGAGAACCTCTGCGCTGATGCTTGAATTTGCTGACAGGATTAAAGCTATAGGCCACACAGAGCTCAGGGTGTCGGATATGAAAATAGGATATATATCCAAAATCCCTGCGTCAGGTCATGCTACGCTCGTTCCTGCACTTATGGTTGAGACCGATGCAGCCGTGTTCTATGTGGATATGCAGACGGGCAATTTACTTAAAGTTTAAAAAATTTTCAGAAAACGTAAATAATCTTTGCATTTTGCAAAGAAGTCTGCTATAATTTACTTTGGTGGATATCGAGCATATTATTTTATGCTTTTGCGGTTTAAAACCGCACTTTCAAGCTATAATTATAAAAGAGAGTAAAAGAGAGAAGAGGGTGCAAGTCCTTGACTAAATTTGTTATAGACGGCGGAGTTCCGCTTCGCGGTGAAATTACAATCAGCGGCGCAAAAAATGCAGCCGTTGCAATAATACCTGCAGCCCTCCTTGTAGACGGAATCTGCAGAATCGAGAATATCCCGGAAATCCGCGATGTAACGCTTATGCTGAATATTCTTCGTGATATCGGCGCGGATGTCCGTCTTATAAACCGCAACTGTGTTGAGATAAACGCATCGAAAATCCGCACAACGCGTGCAGATTATGATATGGCGCGCAAAATCCGCGCCTCCTATTATCTCATCGGCGCTCTGCTGGGGCGCTTTGGTTCAGCTCAGGTTGCGCTTCCCGGCGGCTGCAATTTCGGTGACCGCCCGATAGACCAGCATACAAAGGCGTTCAAGATTCTCGGCGCAAATGTCGATGTGCAGAACGGATACGTTATGGCGGAGTCTGAGGGAAGGCTAACTGCCGCAAACATATATTTCGATGTGGTTTCCGTCGGCGCAACGATGAATGCGATGCTCGCAGCCGTTCTTGCCGATGGAACAACGGTTATTGAAAATGCCGCGAAGGAGCCGCACATCGTTGACCTTGCAAACTTCCTGAACTCAATGGGTGCAAACGTGAGCGGCGCAGGCACAGACGTCATCAAGGTGCGCGGTGTCAAGAAGCTCGAGGGAGGTATGTATACGATCATCCCGGATCAGATAGAAGCCGGGACATATATGGCTGCCGTTGCCGCGACAGGCGGCGAAGTGCTCATCAAAAACATTATCCCCAAACATCTTGACTGCATCACATCAAAGCTCGTGGAAATGGGCCTCGAGGTGACAGAGCACGACGATGCGCTTCTCATAAAGCGCTCCGCTCCGCTGAAGAATACAAATATAAAGACGATGCCTTATCCCGGCTTCCCGACGGATATGCAGCCGCAGGCGACTGTTGTGCTCTCCGTTGCGAGCGGTATGAGCATAGTTACAGAGGGTGTTTGGGACAGCAGATATCAATATGTTGAAGAGCTTCGACGTATGGGTGCGAAGATTCAGGTCGATGGAAAGACGGCTGTCGTCGAGGGTGTTGAAAGCCTTATGGGTGCACCGGTGCGCGCGTGTGATCTGCGTGCAGGCGCAGCTATGGTAATCGCAGGCCTTGCCGCAAAGGGGACGACAGAGGTTGAGGACGTCATCCATATAGAGCGCGGCTATGAGCTCATAGTCGAAAAGCTGACTGCAGTCGGAGCACGTATCCGCCGCGTTGAAGAGGAAGACAACGTTATTCAGAAAGCACAATAAATGTATTATCAAAGGAACGGAATTGCAATCCGTTCCTTTATAGTATTTTGATATATAGCATTTTGATATATAAGATTTTTGTTTAAGGAAGACGAATATGCTGAAAATATGTCCGCTTGCAAGCGGCTCGAACGGAAATTGCATTTACATATCAGACGGGAACACGAATATACTTATAGATGCAGGTATATCGGCAACCCGCATCATACGTGAGCTTTCGATGCTTAAAATCGGCGTTTCGGCGCTCGATGCCGTTTTTATAACCCACGAGCACACAGATCATATATGCGGCCTTGAAAAGCTGCTCCTTCGCGCTGAGGTTCCCGTGTTTGCCTCGTGCGGAACGGCGAGAGGAATCGGCGAGAGGATAGAGAACCTCTATGGGAAGGTTTCCTGCATATCGCCGGGAGCGGCGATAACCGTCGGCGGTCTTTCTGTCGAGGCGTTCCACACGCCACACGATACCTATGAGAGCACAGGCTATCGCGTCTGCTCAGCGGATGAATGTGCCATCGTCGCGACGGATATCGGTCATATTGACGATGAAATTCTCCCGAAGCTTCTCGGAGGAGATGTTCTTCTTGTGGAGTGTAATTATGATGAGCAGAGGCTTCGATGCTGCAGATATCCTGTGTTCCTAAAGAGAAGAATCGTGAGCGATGTGGGGCATCTGTCAAACAAGGATTGTGCACAGCTTGTCGTGAGGGCGGTCAGAGAGGGTACGAAGAATGTTATTCTCGGGCATCTCAGCGCAGAGAGCAACACGCCCAAGGAGGCGTATACGGCGGTGCACGCAGCGCTCACACAGAACGGAATAATTCCGGGCGTTGATATGATGCTCTATGTTGCGCCGCGCGGTGAGCGCGGTCAGGTGATAACTGTCGGGGAGTGAGCTTATCGTGCTTAATATCGATATTATCTGTGTCGGAAAGCTGAAGGAAAAATTCTTTGCCGCGGCGTGTGATGAATATAAAAAGAGGCTTGGTGCATATTGCAGGCTCAATATATGTGAGCTTGCCGAAACTCCTGCCTCAGGAGCGGGCGAAGTTGCGAGGGCTCTCGCGGAAGAGGGTGCGCGCATATCGGCGAAGATTCCGAAGGATGCATATCTCATATGTATGTGTATCGAGGGCTCAGAGCTTTCGAGCGAGGAGCTTTCAAAAAAACTCGAGGGGCTCAAATGCTCGGGCAGAAGCAGGCTGTGCTTTGTTATCGGCGGCTCAAACGGAATTGACGAAACGGTAAAGAGCCGCGCCGATCTGAAGCTTTCGATGTCAAGGATGACTTTCCCTCATCATCTTGCGCGCGTTATGGTGCTTGAACAGATATACCGCGCATTCAAGATTGAAGAGGGTTCGGGATATCATAAATAGGGAGGACTTTTTATGGATTACAGAGCAGAATATGAAAGATGGCTTGCGGCAGAATGCCTCACAGCCGAAGAACGGGCAGAACTCGAAGCAATAAGAAACAATGAGGCGGAGATTGAAGACCGCTTTTTCTCGCCGCTCAAATTCGGCACAGCAGGTCTTCGCGGTGTGCTCGGTATGGGCATCAACCGTATGAACGTCTACACAGTGCGCCAGGCAACACAGGGGCTTGCCGCGCTTATTTGCGGAATGGGCAAAAAGGTTATGGAGCGCGGCGTTGCAGTGTGTATGGATTGCCGCAACGGCAGTGATGTTTTCGCGCGTGAAGCGGCGTGTGTGCTTGCGGCAAACGGAATCCGCGTTTATCTGTTTGAAGAGCTCAGGCCGACTCCGGAGCTTTCGTTTGCGGTGCGCGCGCTTGAATGTATCGCAGGCATAAACATAACCGCAAGCCACAATCCGAAGGAATATAACGGCTATAAGGCATATTGGGAGGACGGCGCACAGCTTCCGCCGAAGGAGGCTGATGTGGTGCTTGCGGAAATCGAAAAGACAGACATATTCACAGGTGTCAGAACGATGGACTTCGACGAGGCTGTCGGGCGTGAGCTCATAATCCTTATGGGCGAAGAGGTCGATGAGGCATTTCTTGTCCACGTCATCGGCTGTGCGATAAACCGCGATGCTCCGCGCGAGGTGGGTGACAGCTTCAAAATTGTCTACACGCCGTTCCACGGCACAGGATATAAGCTTGTGCCGGAAATACTCTCAAGAATCGGGCTTACAAACGTCATAAGCGTGCCGGAGCAGAGCACACCGGACGGCAACTTCCCGACGGTCAAGAGCCCGAATCCGGAAAACCGCGAGGGCTTCGCTCTTGCCATTGAGCTTGCAAAGCGCGAGGATGTCGATCTCATAATCGGAACCGACCCGGACGCTGACCGCGTCGGCGTCGTTGTGCGCGATGATTCGGGCGAGTATGTAACGATAACAGGAAACCAGATGGGCGTGCTCCTTCTCGATTATATCATCGGTGCGCTCCGCCGTGAGGGCAGGCTCGGGGAAAATGCTTATGCAGTCAAGACGATTGTCACGACAGAGATGGCGCGCCGCGTTTGTGAGATGAACAACGTCAGGATGTATGAAACCTTCACAGGCTTCAAATTCATCGCAGAGCAGATTGAAAAAGTCGGAAGCGACGGGTTCCTTCTTGGTTATGAAGAGTCATATGGCTATCTTATGGGCGATTTCTGCCGTGACAAGGATGCCGTTACGGCATCTATGATGATTGCCGAGATGGCATCATATTACAGAACACAGGGGCTCAACCTCTATGAGGCGATGCAGAAGCTCTATGAAAAATACGGCGCATATGCAGAGCGTACTGTAAATGTCGTGCTGCCCGGTGTCTCCGGGCTTTCGAAAATGCGCTCGATTATGGAGGGGCTTCGCAGCAATCCCCCGGCTGAGCTTGCCGGAGGCCGCGTTGTGCGCGTACGCGATTATCTCACAGGAAAAACAAACGATGGAAAAGAGCTTGAGCTCTCCGGAAGCAATGTCCTCTATTTTGAAATGGAGGACGGAACGAGCTTCATAATCCGTCCGTCCGGTACAGAGCCGAAAATAAAGGTCTATGTGCTTGCAAAGGGAGACACTATGGAAAAGGCAGAAGAAACAGCAGAAAAATTCGCCAAAGCCGCAGAAGATATAGCAAAGTAGAAAATCAGAACTGCAGTGAGTAAACTGCAGTTCTTCTTGTTCAAATGAGTATATAATACAGTTGATTTTTTCTTCCTCGTGTGGTAACATACTATAGATTGTTCAAAAGCGAGGATGAAATTTAATGGCGGAATACATTTCATATGCGCTGTCGGGCGCTGCAACCGTGCTTGGCTTAATTGAGCCTTTTAATAAAAAAATGAGTGTAATTTTGTTCTTTAGCTTGGTTGGAAATCTGCTTGTAGCTGCAAGCTATGCGTTTGCAGGAACGGAGGCAATGACAGGTGCGCTTATCTGTGCAGTTGCTTGCGTTGAACTTATAATAAACTTTCTTTTGAAGAAAAAAGAAAAAAAGATTCCTGCCTGGCTTCTTGTTATATATTCGCTTGCGTTTGTTGGTGTAAACCTTATAGGCGGAATAAACGCGTGGTTTGACATTTTGGCGCTTCTTGCTGCACTTTGTTTTGTGTTTA
>JAFSIZ010000050.1 GCA_017439555.1 Oscillospiraceae bacterium
ATGAATTAAAGAAATATATTGATTACTACAACAACGAAAGAATTTCTATGAAACTAAAAGAAATGAGTCCGGTACAATACCGAACTCATTCGCAAGCAAGTTAATATTAAATTTTTGTCTGAACTTTGGGGTTCACTTCAAAAGACGTGGCGGAGCTTGAAATTATTTCTTTGCTGAGTGGCGCTTTATTGCCTCAAACGATTCATCGCTTATGCAATGCTCAATCCTACAGGCATCGTCTGCCGCAACGATTGGATCAACACCGAGATTGACGAGAAAATCAGTTATATACATATGGCGTTCGTAAATCTTCGTCGCAACCTCGCGTCCCACCTCTGTGAGCGTTATGAAACCATCCTTGTCAACTGTGATGTAACCTCCGTTTTTAAGCAGCCCGACAGCGCGGCTTACACTCGGCTTTGAATAGCCCATATGCTCAACTATATCTATCGAGCGGATGCTTTTACCGCTCTTTGAAAGAACCAGAATTGTTTCGAGATACATTTCGCCGGATTCCTGCAAATGCATTTGGCGGCCCCCTTAAACTATTGTTATTATAAGGATAACATATTTCGCGTTTTTTTTCAAGTGCAGCGCGCAAATGCCGCCAAAAGGCTTCTGCTTATCGCAGAAGCCTTTTGATTATTCTTCGGTTTTAGGTGTGCGCTTTAAAAAATCAAAATAGCCCCATTCATAGAATTGCTTTATAAGAGCTATCGGAATCGGCATGAACATACCGATGATGCCGAACATTTTGAGCCCGACATACATTGATATCAATGTGACGAGTGGATGCAGACCAATGTGTTTGCCGACGATTTTCGGCTCTAAAATATTTCTGACAATGAGAACGACTATATAGATTACGATAAGACCTATAGCAAGGACATAGTTCTGCATACACAGCGCGACAATTGCCCAGGGGCCGAGCACCCAGCCTGTGCCGAGAATCGGCATCGCATCGATAAGCGCGATGACAGCGGCGAGGAGAATTGCGCCCGGCACACGGAGCACTGCAAGCCCGATGGCAAGCTCAACAAAGGTGATGCTTATAAGAACGAGCAGGGCGCGGAGATAGCTGACGAGAGTGGTAGACACCTGCTCGCGCGTCTGGCGATAGCGGAGCCTCCATTTCATAGGCGTTATGTCGGCGAGCTTTCTGCGGAGAAGCCTATAATCGCAGGCGAGAAAATATGTCGAGACAATGGCAGCTATGACAAAAAGGATTATCGAGGGGAGTGCAGTTGCAAGGTTGGTCGCAGAGGTAATCATCGGCCCGATAAGATTCTGCAGCGCAGATACGAGATCAGAAAGCCAGGCCTCAACATTGCTGTAGATAAAGTCCTGTGTTTCGAGCGGAAGGCGGGAAAGGACATTCACAAAGGTGTCATTGAGCTTTGCAACGACAGCGTTTATATTGAGCGCACGCAGATGCTCGAATATATCAACCAGCCCGTTGACGACGGCGGAGGCGACAAAATAGAAAACTGTGCAGATTATGCCATAGAACAAAACTGTGAGAAGCCCTGCCGCAAGCGGCCGCGGAAAGCGGAGCTTTTCTTTCAGAAAATCTGTCGGTTTTTCGATTATCTTTGAAGCGACAAATGCGATAATAAACGGGGCGAACCACTTCAGAGCATATTTAAAAACAAGCCACACAGCGAGAGCGCCGAGCGCAATATAGAGAAGTGTGAGAAAAAAACGGACGTGCTTGCTGTATTGCATAAGCTGTCACCTGCCTTATCATAGTAATTCTTCATTATTATATATCATTTTTTTCTCAAATAAAAGGCTTTTTTTGGCATAATGATGAAAATTTAAAAAAACTTTAAAACTTTGAAATTTCGCTTGAATCTTAATTCGAAGTGTGGTATGATAATATCCGCACTGCAAAAACAAATGACCGTGAGAGGGGGATATTCCTTGCAGGACAATCACAAGTATTACATTGTCGAGGATTCGGCTTTGCCCGAAGTGCTTATACGCACTGTCAAGGCAAAGGAATTGCTTTCTCAGGGGCGTGCAAAAACGGTGAACGAGGCGGCGACGCTTGCGGGGATAAGCAGAAGTGCTTTTTACAAGTATAAAGATCTTATCTCTCCGTTTAATGATATGTCGCTCGGCCATATTATAACATTCAGTATGCTTCTGCGCGATGAGCCGGGTGTGCTGTCGGGCATTCTCGGTCACTTCGCAGCAAGCGGTGCCAATATTCTTACAATATATCAGACTATTCCGAGCGGAGGTCAGGCGCCGGTGACGATATCGGCAGAAACCATGGGAATGACAACGAAGATGGACAGCTTCATCGAGCGTGCAATGCAGCTTGAAGGTGTTATTTCGTTCGGTCCGCTTGCAGGTCAATAAGAAAGGAGATAAATATTATGAAAAAGATTGCTGTTTTGGGCTACGGCACAGTCGGCTCAGGTGTTGTTGATCTTTTTGAGATAAACGCAGATTCCATCGCGAAGAATGCAGGAGAGGCTATCGAGGTAAAATATATTGTCGATATCCGCGATTTCTCAAACGACAAAAACGCCGCAAAGTTTGTAAAGGATTTTGCAATCATTGAAAACGATCCGGAGGTTTCCGTTGTTGTTGAAACAATAGGCGGAACAAACCCGGCATATGATTTCACAAAGCGTGCGCTTCTTGCAGGTAAGAGCGTTGTAACGTCAAATAAAGAGCTCGTTGCAAAGCACGGAGCTGAATTCCTTGCAATTGCAAAGGAAAAGAACGTAAACTATCTCTTCGAGGCATCCGTCGGCGGCGGTATTCCCGTTCTCCGCCCGATAGCTCAGTGCCTTGCGGCAAATAAGATCGATGAGATCTATGGCATCCTCAACGGAACGACAAACTATATCCTCACCCGTATGATAAAAGCAGGACTTACCTTTGAAAAGGCGCTTTCCGAAGCTCAGGAAATGGGCTATGCAGAGCGCGACCCGAGCGCAGATATCGAAGGTCACGATGCTTGCCGCAAGATATGCATTCTTGCCTCTCTTGCATTTGGAAAACATATCTATCCCGAATACATCAAGGCAGAGGGCATAACAAAGGTAACTCTTGATGATGTTCGCCTTGCAGGCAAAGCCGATATGGTTATCCGCCTTCTCGGAAGAACAAAGCTTGCGTCTGACGGCAGAGTTTATGCTTATGTCGGTCCGCACCTTGTGAGAAAATCATCTCCGATTGCCTCTGTTGAAGATGTTTTCAACGGCATTATGGTTCACGGCAATATGGTCGGCGATACAATGTTCTATGGCCCGGGTGCAGGAAAATACCCGACAGCGAGCGCAGTTTCCGCAGACGTTATCGATGCTGTAATTCATTCCGAAAAGCGCCGCGATATCGGCTGGGAAGATGCAGGAGCAGAGGCTGTTGCTGATATGTCGGAATTTGTTTCGAAATATTATGTCCGCATAGAGGGCGAGAGCGCAAGGAGTGCTGCAACCCAGAGCTTCAAAAACATTGAATTTATCGATGATAAGGACGCTGTTGCGTTCATCACGGATGAGCTCACTGAGGCAGAGTTTGAAAAAAATCTCGCAGCTCTTTCGGAAAGAAGCGAGGTTCTGTCACGCATGCGCGTGCTGTGATAATATAATACAGTAGAAAAATCCGGAAAGGAAGAATTATAAATGAGTCTTATAGTACAGAAATTCGGCGGCTCATCTGTTGCAGATACCGAGCGTGTGTTCAATGTTGCGGATATCGTAACAAGCACATATGCTGCAGGCAACGATGTTGTCGTTGTCGTATCAGCTCAGGGCGATACGACTGATGACCTTATCGAAAAGGCTAAGGCCATCAACCCCAATCCATCCAAGCGCGAGATGGACGTTCTCCTCGCAAACGGCGAGCAGATTTCAATGTCGCTTCTTGCGATGGCGATTGAAAAGCTTGGCTACCCTGTAATTTCTCTCACAGGCTGGCAGGCAGGTATTCATACAGGTATGAATTATGGTGCAGCACGTATCAAGAAGATTGAGACCGAGCGCTTGAAGCTTGAGATTTCAAAGCGCAGAATCGTTATCGTTGCAGGCTTCCAGGGCATCAACAAGTTTGACGATGTGACAACTCTCGGCCGCGGCGGCTCTGACACAACCGCCGTTGCTCTTGCCGCGGCTCTCGGCGCGGATCTCTGCCAGATTTACACAGACGTTGATGGCGTCTATACAGCGGATCCGAGAAAGATACCGACGGCAAAGAAGCTTGATGAAATTACTTATGACGAAATGCTTGAGCTTGCATCTCTCGGTGCACAGGTTCTTCACAACCGCTCTGTTGAGATGGGCAAGCGCTTTAACGTTGATATGGAGGTTATCTCCAGCTTTACCCGTAATCCGGGCACAAAAATTAAGGAGGCACATAAAGTGGAAAAAATGAATGTTAGCGGCGTAGCACGCGATATGGATGTAGCTCAGATTTCTCTTGTAAACATGGAGGATGCTCCGGGCATCGCATATAAGGTATTTTCGACTCTTGCAAACAAGGGTGTAAACGTTGATATCATCCTTCAGTCAACAGGCAGAAACAACGGCAAGGATATCGCATTCACAGTTCCGAGCTCAGCTCTTGACCTTGCAAAGAAGGTTCTTGAAGAGAATAAGGAAAGCATCGGCTTTGAGTCTATCGCAGTAAGAGAAGACCTCTGCAAGCTCTCAATCGTCGGTGCAGGTATGGTAAATAACCCGGGCGTTGCTGCAATGATGTTTGAAGCACTCGCAGCAGCAAACGTAAACATCGATATGATTTCCACAAGCGAAATCAAGGTTTCCGTTCTCATCCAGAAGGAAGATTCCGAGCGTGCAATGCGTGCAGTACATGATAAGTTCTTTTAATAGGTAAAACCAAAAAGCTCGCAGAGATGAGAAATCTCTGCGAGCTTTTTATATATAATCCCCCACTGTGTTGAATTTAGCTTCACCGCAGTGGGGGATTATATTATCTCCTGCTCAAGACTGTCAAAATCATCAGTGGAAAAGAACTCACCCAATGTGATTTCAAGCCCGTCGCAGAATTTTTTGATTGTGCGGATGGAAATGTCACGGCGGCTCTTGTCCATCATGCTGTACGCAGTTGAGGGAGTTACTCCCGAAACGTTTGCAAGCTCGTTGATTTTCATATTCCGCTCGTTACAAAGCTCCACAAATCTGCGAACAATTAAGTCTTTGATATCCATAAAGTTCATCACCTCAAGGATATTTTAAAATGTTTTACGCAATGCGTATACGCGCTTGCGTATATTTGGGGATTGTGGTAGAATTAAATAGAAATACATTAAGCGGAGGAGAATTGTAAAATGAAAAAGAGGATTTTATCGCTGATACTTTGCTTTATAATGGCGTTGTTGCTTTTGCCGACAGCGGTATTCGCAGAAGAGTCGGAAGTTACAATCGTAGCAAGTGGCACTTGTGGAACAAACCTTACATGGAAACTTGATGATGAAGGAACACTCACCATCTCCGGCACAGGCGCGATGAAGGATTATTCATATTCATCTTCATCTACTGCACCGTGGCATTCAAACAAAGGTAGCATCAAAAGTGTTGTTATAGAGCACGGAGTAACAAGCATTGGGAACTATGCGTTTTACAATTGCACAAACCTTGCGAGCATAACAATCCCAGACGAAGTAGCGAGCATCGGTGTCAGTGCGTTTTTTGGTTGCAGAAGCCTCACAAGTATAGCAATCCCAGACGAAGTAACGAGCATCGGTGTCAGGGCGTTTTTTGGTTGTAAAAGTCTTCCAAGCGTAGAAATCCCTAATAGCGTAACGAGCATTGGAGAAGGTGCATTTGAGGGGTGCGAAAGCCTTGAAAGAATAACAATTCCGAATAGTGTTACAAGTATTGGATATGGTGCATTTTCTGATTGTACAAGTCTTCCAAGCATAGAAATCCCTAATAGCGTAACGAGCATCGGAAACTCTGTGTTTCGCGGTTGCACTGCTCTTGAAAACATAACAGTTGACAAAGATAATGCAGAGTATTGTACTGAAGATGGCATATTATTTAACAAAGCAAAAACAACTCTTGTTACATACCCCGCGAACAAAGCAAAAACAAGTTATGTAATCCCAGACAGCATAACAAGTATCGGTGACTGGGCTTTTAACGGATGTACAAGCCTCACAAGCATAACAATCCCGGACAGCGTGACAAGCATTGGAATCGGTGCGCTTGAGGGGTGCGAAAGCCTTGCGAGCATAACAATCCCAGACGAAGTAACGAGCATCGATGTCAGGGCGTTTTTTGGTTGTAAAAGCCTAACAAGTATAGCAATCCCAGATGGCGTAACGAGCATCGGTGGAGGGACGTTTATGTGGTGCAGCAGTCTCACAAGCGTAACAATCCCGGACAGCGTAACAAGTATTGCGGAAAGTGCGTTTTTTGGTTGCAGAAGCCTCACGAGCATAACGATACCGGACAGCGTAACGAGCATCGGAGACGATGCGTTTGGGTATTGCAGAAGCCTCACGAGCGTAACAATCCCGGACAGCGTAACGAGCATCGGAAACTATGCGTTTTACAATTGCACAAACCTCGTTATATATGGTTTTGCAGGTTCATATGCTCAAAGCTACGCAAAGACAAATGATATAGCATTCGAGCTTATTCAGGTGCCGGTAACGGGAGTGTCGCTTGATAAGAAAACCCTCTCGCTCTATACGGGCGAGAGTGCAACGCTTACAGCAATGATAGCACCGAGCAATGCAACAAACATAAATGTTTTTTGGTCAAGCACGAATGAGACTGCGGTTACTGTAAGCGAAGGAACACTTACGGCGAATGCGGCGGGAACTGCAATCATAACGGCGCGAACAGAGGATGGAAACAAGGTGGCAACCTGCGTGGTGACAGTTACAGACCGGATTGTGGTTGCGACACTTACACTTGATAAATCCGTTTTGGATATCAAGAGCGGTAACAGCGAAAAACTCAATGTAATCTTTAATCCCGAATATACAACAGACAAAACCGTGACTTGGTTGAGTTTGGACGAAAGCATAGCAACGGTTGATGAAAACGGTGTTGTAAAAGGAATCGGAGAAGGTAGTACAACAATTATTGTTATGAGCAATTCTGGTAACAAATCGGCAAGCTGTACTGTAAATGTAACGGAGCCTATCACCTATTCCTTCGGGCAGTCTGTGCAGATAGGTCTTATTGAGCCGTGGTTTTTAAAGGCAAATGCCCGCGTTTACACAGTTGAAAATCCGATAAATATTGATTATTCAACACTTGTTGATTACGGAGCATACTTTATCCGCAAAAGCGAGCTTTCGGATAAAAACGCAACGCAGGATACTCTCGCCGTTGAGGACATAATCAACGACTCTGATACCGTCAAGTATTCAAAGTCGGCGGGAACTGCAACGGTTGACGGAAGCTACATCACGGCAAGCTACGACAAAGGGCTTTATACCTATGAAATGTCGGATTCAATATTCGTTCTCTTCTATATAGAGGATGAAAGCGGAATGAGCTATGCGCCAATCCGTGAGCGGAATATGAAAGAGCTTTTGGAGAAAAGAAAGAATGATACAGAAAATTTCGAAAATGTTCTTGAGCGAAATGTATATACCGCGATGGATAAGCTTGAGCTTAATATCGGAGTATACAGAGCGCAGTTTGATGAAATAGACGAGCTGCCCGTTATGAGCGCACCGCGGCTTTCGGATTATGTCGCGGAAAATGGTGCGTTCGAAGAAGAGACCGCAAAGAGCTATAGCTTTGGAAATTCCGTTCAGATAATTCTCGTCGAGCCGTGGGGACTTAAATTCAATGCGCGAGTATATAATGGTGCAAATCCAACCAACATAAACTACGGAAGCATTGAAGAATATGGCGCAATCGTTTATTACGACACTGAAGGAAATGCTGAGTCGATGACTGCGGAAGAGCTCAGAACAAAGAGCGATGCCTATGTGTTCAGTAGCAAGAACGGCGATGCGACGATTGACGGAAGCTATATCACTGCTCTTTATAACAAAGGTATATACACATATCAGCTTGACAGCAATGCATACGTAATGTTCTATGTCAAGGATGAAAACGGATATCACTACGGTGATGTCAAGGTGAGAAATGCCTATGAGCTTGCAAAGGTAAGAGCACAGGACACAACGGGCAATTTCGGAGAACAGGAAAAGCAAGTATATCTTGATATGGTCGAGATGTATGAAGCCGTCAAGGCATACAGAGACGATTATTTTGCAAATAACTGAAAAATAAAGAAAGGAGAGACGGAAAATGAAGTATGAAACACCCAAAATGCAGGTGATTGAGATTTCTGCAACCGATGTCATTAAGACAAGCGGAAGCGGAACCACAGGCGGCGATGCCACAGGTAATGTTGGCGGCGGTGGAAACTTAGAGGACTAATCCGAGAAACAGTAAAAGAGCTATGGCATCTTGCCATAGCTCTTTTCTATTTCCGTATTTTTATCAGCAGTGCTCTTCCTTCTTTGACAGATACCTCGGAAAGCTTTCCGGGGAGCGGTTCATTGCTTATTCCATATTGGTATTCGACGCTGATTTCCGCGTTCTCAAGCGGGAATTTGGCGTTTTTTTCATACACACCGCGACAGGTGCCGTCTATGTTCAGAAGAGAAAAGTATGGGTAAGAATCGTCGATATATTTTGTTTCCGAATCGAGGATTTCCATTTCCGAATAATCGTCAATGATTTTTCCGCGAAGCCCTTTTGAATGAAGCATAAGAAGAATAGAAACATTGCCAAGTGTGTGGTCGAGTCTTCCTCCGCATACGCCGATGAGGAGAAAATCGGAAAAGCCGCGCCTGATTGCCTCCTTGACAGCAAAGACCGTGTCCGTATCGTCTTTTTCGCGGGGGAGTGTGATCGTCTCGGTGTCGGTATCGGGGGCAGGATGAGAATCAAAATCCCCGACGATAAGATTTGCAGGGATATTCAAAGCCGCCTGATGACGGAGACCGCAATCGCAGAAAATGTTGAAATCATTTTCTTTGAGATATTTGCGGATTGCATCATAATTTTCGATCACGGCACCGCCGATAATCACACATCTGCTCATTTTTTGAAACTTCCTTTGATTTTATTTACCGCGACACACATCGCAACGGTTATAATCATATCGGGCAAGGTGCTGCCGATTACGATGTCAATATGCATAAGTGCGCGGTATATGATAAAGCCGATAAGCCATATAACGAGGTTTGAAATATTGAATTTTCCGCTTTCGCCATTCTTTTTCAGAATAAAGAAGTCTGCAATCTGAACAGCGATCATCGGCGCGAATACTGAGCCGATAAAATAGAGAAAGCCGGTTATATCATAGAGAGGAAGAAAGATTGCGGCGCATATACCGATTGCTGTTGTTCCGACAGCGAACCATTTGCCGCTGATTTTCGAAAACAGTGATTCGCTCGATACACCGGCAGAATATGCGTCAAGAAAAGTGGTTGTGACTGTGGAAAATACAATAATGAGAAGCCCTGCCGTTCCGAGGCCTGCCTTGAGCATAATGGCGGCGATGTCGCTCTCACCTGTGAATATTGCCGCGCTCATTCCGATGATATACATCCAGCAGCTTACAGCTCCGTAGGTAATTGCGCTTGCGGCCGTTGCACGGACAGGGGACTGTGCATCTCTTGTGTAGTCGGAAATGAGAGGAAGCCAGGAGAGCGGCATTGCAACCGAGAGCTCAACAGCGGCATCAAAGCTGATTGCTTCTCCTGTGAGATTGCCTGCACTGTTGCTTGTGAAGATAACAAAGCTTAAGACCAATGTGAGGACAAAAAGCGCTGACATGGAAAGTGTGTTAAGTCCTCTGAGATTTTTTATACCGACCAGAATCCAGAGGATAATAAGCGCACCGATAATTATGCACCAAAGCCGGTTGCCGATATTGAGAACTGAGTTTGCCGCAACTGCTCCGTCATATATCATAATGGACGTCCAGCCGACGAGCTGAAGAATGTTCAGAATTGAGAACAGAAAACCGCCTTGTGTGCCGAAGCTCAGCTTCACGGTTTCCATAGAGCTTTTGCGCGTTCTGCCGCCTATAAGACCTGCGGCAAAAAGAAGCGCCACACCGATTATATGTCCTATTATAATCGCAAAAAGCCCTTTTGTAAAGCCGAGTGGGGCGAAATATGTACCGGTGAGAATCTCGGCGATTGAGACCGCCGCACCAAACCAGATAAGCCCGTTTTCAAAAACGGAAGTGCCTTTTTCAGTCATTTATTCCGCCTCCTTTGCATATTCGCCCTGAAGAGAAAAAGCGTGATTTAAGGGCCCTGGGCCGTGCCCGAGATCAAGCATGGCGGAAAGACAGCCGGATATGTAATCCTTTGCGCGTTGTATGGATGAAGGAATGTCAAATCCCTTTGCGAGGTTTGCAGCTATTGCTGAGGAGAGCGTGCAGCCTGTGCCGTGGGTGTTAGGATTGTCTATGCGTTGGGACCTGAACCAGAGTGCAGAGCCGCCTGAAAATAAAAGATCGTTTGCGTCGTTTATGCTGTGGCCTCCTTTTAATAGGATGGCAGCTCCGCATAAGGCGTTTATTTTTTTTGCCGCAACGAGCATATCACTTTCGTTTCTGATGCTCATATCGGAAAGTATTTCGGCTTCGGGAATGTTTGGAGTGATAAGCGTTGCGAGGGGCAGGAGCTTTTGCGTGAGCGCGGCTGTTGAGTTTTCCTGCAGCAGCCTTGAGCCGCTTGTCGATACCATAACCGGGTCAAGAACAATGTTTTTGGCATTGTAGCGGTGCAGACACCCGGCGATAACCCCGATAAGCTCTGTGGAGGATACCATACCGATTTTGACGGCATCGGGGAATATATCCCCGAAGACTGCGTCGAGCTGTTTTTCAAGGAAATCGGGAGTAACCTCGCAGATTTCCGTAACGCCGGTTGTGTTCTGTGCTGTGAGTGCGCATATTGCGCTCATAGCATAAACACCGTTCATCGTCATCGTCTTGATGTCCGCTTGAATGCCGGCGCCTCCGCAGGAATCACTTCCTGCAATTGTTAATGCTGTTTTCATAATTTTTTCTCCTTTCGTTTTCAGCACTAATTTTGTATAGCGGCAGAGAGTGGTGCCCCCGGTCTGTCGCTTTTATGTGTAAACGCATTTTGCGATTACAGTTTCTCTGCTGTTGCCTTGAGCTCCTGTGCGGCAAGAGCGGGATCGTCTGCTTTCATTATCGCAGATACGGCGCAGATGCCCGATATTCCGATGCCGCGTAAAATATTGATGTTATCCTTGTTGAGTCCGCCGATTGCATTGACGGGAATCGGCACAGCGCGGCAGATTGCATCCAGTGTATCTGTGGAGGTGAGAACGGTTCTGACTTTTGTTGTCGTCGGGTAAATTGCGCCGACACCGAGATAATCCGCACCTTGCTGATATGCCTCAAGTGCTTGCGGCACTGTCTTTGCCGTTGCTCCGATTATAATATCGTCGCCAAGAATTCTTCGGGCAAGGTCTATGGGCATATCGCTCTGACCGAGATGCACGCCTTCTGCTCCTGCAGCCAGCGCGACATCGATTCTGTCATCAATGATGAGCGGAACGTTATATTTCCTTGTCAGCGTGTGGACTTTTTCTGCAAGCGCGAGATATTCTCTCGTGCTCTTGTCCTTTTCGCGGAGCTGAAGAAGCGTCACGCCGCCGATGAGCGCGGCCTCAACTCTTCTTAAAAATTCTTCTTCTGAAAATCCTGTGCTGTCTGTTATAAAATATAGGCTTGTATCAAAGGTTTTCAACATCAATCTCCTCCATTTTCATATATTTTTCAAGCTCGGCAGGCGTAAGCGTTGAGAGCTTGTCCATAAGCTTTGCGGAAAACGTACCGCAGCCAAGCTCCGATTCGGAAAGCTCTCCGCAAATTCCGAGAAAAGCGCAGGCGTGAGCCGCGGCGGTGATGCTTTGCGATTCTGTGAGAAAACACGCGACAGCCGCGCCGAGCATACACCCCGAGCCTGTGATTTTACCGAGCTGCATACAGCCGTTGCTGATATGTATCATTCTCTTTCCGTCGGTTACGATATCGGTTTTTCCGCTTGCGAGGATGATGCAGTTGTGTTTGCGGCTAAGCTTTATTGCACAGGTGCTTATTTCCGGGACGGTGAGAGAAGAGTCTGCATCCACGCCGACCCCGAGATATTCAGCATCATACAGCGCTTTTATTTCGGAATAATTGCCCTTCAGGACTGTCGGCGTGTGTGTTTTTAAAAAATCATATACAAAGCCTCGGCGAAGGGAGGAGCAGGCAACTCCGACTGCATCGAGGACAATGGGAATGCTGCTGTGCGCGGCCTCATCCGCTGCAAGCGGAATGGACTCCATTCTCGCATCTGTGATATTGCCGAGGTTGAGGAGAAGGGAGGCAGAGGTGCGCGTTATTTCACGCACCTCCGCCGGATGCTCCGCCATTATAGGGCGGCATCCGATTGCAAGAATAAGATTTGCACACTGGTTTATCGATATCGGGTTTGTTATGCAATGGATAAGAGGTTTTCTTTGTCTGATAATTTCATGAATCATAGCTTTTTGTTCCTAACTTTTCCTGAAATTCTGAAAGTTTTCCGTTTCGTGTGAGGGCTTTGAGCAGAAGGTAAGCGATGCTTCCTCCGATGAGCGTGCCGCCAATGAAGGACGGGACATAAAACAGCCAGGTGAGCCCCTCCTTGCCCCAGAAATATGTCATAACGGGATATGAGAGGATTGCGCCGATGATTCCTGTGCCGATAATCTCGCCAATAACAGCGAAAATGAGCTTGCCGCGAGAGAGTCTGTATAGCACACCGGAGAGAAAGGCTCCGAATATGGCACCTGTCAGCGCGATTGGCGGAATGCCCATCAGCACCATTCTTATTATGCCTATAAGAAGTGCGCACAGAAGCGAATACCACGGCCCGAGAAGTACGGCACACACGATGTTTATGAGGTGGGCCATCGGGCACATTCCCTCAACACGCAATATCGGCGATATGACAACGCCGAGCGCCACAAGCACCGAAAGCACAATCATCTTCAAAAATTTCCTTGAGTTGTTCATTTGTTTTTCCTCGTTTCATAATTTAAATACGAAGTCAATGAAACGGCTTCGCTCGGTCGGAACTCAAAAGCTCCCTCTCACCCCGAAACACGGGTTCCCTCGCAACAGTATACGGACGTCAAGCGCTCCCTTGCCGCCCGGTAAATACGCCTCCTTTCGTGTGAAATAAAAAACGGACAGTCCCGATAAGGACTATCCGTTATAAACTGAGCTCAATATGACTTCCTACGTTGGCATTATCCAAATCAGGTTTAAGGGTCGAAGCTCAATTACTTCCTCTCAGCCTGAAAACAAGCTCCCCTGTATTTAATTGTCGAGGATATTATAATACCGTTTTTGTGAAAATGCAAGAGGAATTTTGAATATTTTCAAAGGTCGGGCAATATACTTTATTGAAATTCGAAAAACGAAAAGGAGAGAGATGGAATGGAGCTGGGACTTGAAAAGCGGAGAACCGGGAGATATACAGAGCAGTTTTCGGGCGGCGCGGTTTATGAAGAAAATACAGAGATGATAGTGCCGGATAATAGCCCCGATGTCCTGAGAATAATCAAAGGATGCGCAAATGTGTTTTTAAAGGACAAGAGCTCCCGCGATGGCAAAACGGACATAAGCGGTATGGTGAAAGGCGCGGTGCTCTATGTCGCGGAAGGGGAGCGTGGATTGCGCAAGCTCGATATATCAATGCCGTTTGCATATGTGCTTGACACCCCGGGCGTCACGCCTGATTCAAAGCTCGTGGTTGTCGCGAAGCTGCGCTCGATTGACGTGCGCGAAATAAATCCGCGCAAGATATCCGTAAGAGCAGGCATCGACGTAGCAGTGCGCGCATATGGCGAGGTGGAGCTTGAGCTGTGCGCGGATGTGAACGATGCGGATAAATACGGTGTGTGCGTGAGAAAGACTGTTGTTTCGACATATAGCCCGATAAATCTCAGGGAAAAGAGCTTCATCGTCAGTGATGATATAGAGCTTTCGTCGAAGGAATGTGATATGGCGCAGATTCTTGTGTGTGATGCGGCTCTTGTGCCCGGTGATACGAAGATAATCGGCAATAAAGCGATAGTCAAGGGCAATGCCGGGATTACCTACATATACGCGCTTGAGGACGGTGAGATCGCGTGCGGAGAATATGAGCTTCCGTTTTCACAGATAATTGATATTGACGGAATGGACGAATCAAACGACCTGCGCATCGCGCTCAATGTAACGGGAATAGAGCTTGATCCGCAATACGATGCTTCTGGCAAGGCACGCTATATGACGGCGAGCATAGCTGCGACAGCTGTCGCCGAGGTGTTTGAGCTGACGGATATCGAATCTGTCAACGATGTCTACAGCACAAAATATGAGCTTTCCGTCGCCAGCCGCGATGTAAGCTGCAAGAGGCTTTGCGACAGAAAGGAAAAGCGCGTCGCGGTAAATGAAACAGTTGAGACGGGAATGGGAATCAAACAGGTGCTTGATGCGTCCGTAAATCTGATGCCGTGCACGCGCCGCCGCGAAGAAGGTGGCGAGGTGCTCGGATGCGATGCCGCAATTTCTGTAACGTATATAGGTGAGGACGATGGTGTATACAGCGCAACGCGCCGCACTGCGGCAATATGTCCGCTTCCGTTGAATTCAAACCTTTGCTATGACGTCAGAAGTGAGGTGCGCGGCAAGAGCTTTTCCGTCGGCGCAGGCAACGAAATAAATGTACGCTTCTTCACGGATTTTGACATCACCGAAACCGAAGAAATCGCAGTGCCGGCCATTTTGTCGATAGAAGCAGATCCCGAGCGCGAACGCCGTGACCGCGACACGCCGAGCGTGATCGTCAAGCGGCTTGATTCCGATTGCGATATATGGAGTCTTGCAAAGGAGTATGCGACAACTGTTGAGGAGATAAAGCTTGCAAATGATATAACAGAGGACATAACACTCTCCTGCGGAAGAATGGTGCTCATTCCGCGGAAGAGATAACCGGAGACGGGGGCTTTGCTCCCGTCTCAGCGTGTCGAAGAACCTGAGTATGCGTTAAGCAAACATCGGGTTCTTCGACAGTCTGAAAGCGAAGGGAAATTTCCCTTCGCTTCGTTTTCATATATACTGTCCTTTTTATTCTGTTGTCAAAATACCCACGGCAGTGCCGTGGGTATTGCTATTTCAGAATTTTACCAAATAACGTCGCTCTTCATAAGAGAATCATAACGCTCTGTGTAGATTTCGAGGAGACGGTCAACGCCCATATCCTTGACTGTTTCAACAAATGAATCCCAGTTTTCCATCGGCTCCTGACCGAGGATGAACTTGCTCATCATTTCTTCAGCATAACGGTTGATTGCAGAATAGAGGTCGCCGCGCTCTGTTGCAACATCCTCGGGGAAGTCGAGAACGTTGAACGGATTTATACGCTCAGACTGGAACGGACGGCAGAACTCGCCGTTGATGCCCTGCTCTTCTGAATAGAGAGCCTCGTTTGCTTCTGTTTCAACAACCTGATAGAGACCGGGTGTACCCATACCGAGGTCGCCATAGGGGCTTCCGAATTCGTCAACAAGCCATTTCTTTTCGCCGTCAACGACTTCATAGGTAACGCCTTCCTTGCCCCAGCTCTGGAACTCGATGCCTTCGGGTGAATACATCCAGTCGAGAAGCTTGAGCGAGTTGTTTATGCCGACTTCGTCGCCCGTGTTGCAGACCATATAACCTGCAAGCTCATAGGACTGGTTGCCAATCTGGTTGAGCCCCTTGCCATTTGTTGCCTTCGGCGGCATCATGGATGCCCATGTATAATCGGGGTTGTTCTTGCGTGCAGGAACGTTGAAGTGGTCGATGCGGAGGAGGTATTCAAGCATCATAAAGCCGCGGTCGGTATTTACGAGCTCTTCCCAGCTGAGTGCGGGGATTGTGAGGAAGTTCGGGGGAACGAGCTGTTCCGCAACCATCTTGCGGAAGAATTCGACCATTTCCTTTGCTTCCGGCTCAACGATACCGTAGTGCCATGTGTTGTCGTTATAGTCATAATACGGGTTGAGTGCGAAGTGCTCCTTCCACATCGGGCCCATAAGGTTCATATTTGAGAAGCCTGAGCGCATGCAGAGCGGATAGGAATCGGGATAGAGCTCCTTGAGCTTCTTTGCGACCTCATAGAGCTCGTCTGTTGTTTCGGGAGTCTTGAGACCGTGTTTTTCGAATATGTCCTTGCGGTACATCCAGGTTCTTGTGTTACCGACAGTCTGGATACCATAGTTCGGCGGAGCATAGATGTTGCCGTCGCCGCTTATGCGGAGAATCATATTGTCAGCGCGCTCGCCTGCAGGGAGGCCTTCCCAGAATGCCTTATAGTTCGGCATCTTGTCGATGTTTTCCGAGATGGAAACGAGTGCGCCGTCAGGGCCATAGGTGCTGCCTGCGTCCTTTGCCGAGATGAGGAACATCATATCCGGGAGATCGTCCGGGGATGTCATCATAAGCGGAAGCTTTGTTGCCATATCTGTCGAAGGAACAGCAAGAACATCGAAGGTTGCGCCTGTTGCTTCTGAGAAGAGCTTCCACATCGGCAAGTTTTCGTCATACGGCCAGCTTGCGTGTGAGTCAACAACAAGTCTCAGCTCTGTGCCTGCAGGGAAGAGCTTGCCGTCGCCTGCGACAGTGTCGTCTTCGGGTTCGTTGCCTGTGGTGGGGGCTGTGCAGGCTGCGAGCGCGAAAATCATAACTGCTGCAAGAAGAAGTGCGGTGAGTTTCTTTTTCATTGTAATCTTCCTTTCTCTGTTTTCCTTTATCTATTTTCGATGCGCGTTATCGCATCGTAATAGCCTTTTTTATAAAGCTCGTCGACTCCGGGCTTATATTCGCCCTTGAGGCGGTATTCATCGATAGAGCGTCCGCCTGCCTCATATCCGCCCTCGCTTATCATCTTGTCGCTCGGAACATATGCGATTGCATCGTTATAGCCAAAGCAGAGAAGCTGTTTTTCGGGGAAGGCCTCGCGGAGAACGGAGGCGATGTTGATTCCGGGCTCACCGCCCATTGAGAATATGTAGAAATCGGGGTTGATGCGAACAACTCCGCAGTTGAGCGGCAGTGCATCGGGAAGCGCATCATAATTATCAAGCACATAATCTGCGCGCGCCCAATGGAACTGTCTGATGTTTTTACCGGTATTGTTGAGATCGCCCGGGATCGCCGCAAAATGAGCATCGGCAGATTCTGCATAGTTGAGCTTTGCGTCGAGATAATACTGAGGGGGATTCGGCTCGAGCGGAAGCTCGATTTTGAATACCTCTGAGCCGAGCTTTACGGGAAGTGTCTGCCAATCGCCGGAGATAAGGTGGTTTTTGATGCGCTGGACCATAGAGAGCGCGACCTCATCACAGTCATCATAGCTGATGCCGGAGAAGCGCAGCGCAGCTGTTGCGCCTATTCTGAGCTTTGCATCAGAGCCAAAGCCCTGGAAGAAGAGCGCCGTTGTGCCATAGAATTCGCTCTCGACGCGCTGGCAGAGCCTGCCCGGATATTCCGAGGAGAGAACACTATAGGCACCGAGGTTTGAAGGATGGCAGGCAAAGTTCATTGCGAGTGCGCGCATTTTGCCCTGTTCATCCTCAAGCTTTAAGAGATAGAGATTCTTGTCGCATTCGCCGTCAGGGCTCGGCTTGAAATCGATAATGCCGTTGAGCGGAAGCCTGCGGCTGATATTCCACTCACCCTTGATGCTCGCATATTTGAGCGTGCCGCTCCTCATGCTGACAAGAGCGCGATCGATGGACGCTTTTGCGCGATCAATGAGGAATTCCTCATATTCATCAGTATACCAGGTGAAATCATAGCCCTTGACAGCAGGCCCGAAATGTGTGTGTGTATAGCTGACATGGAGATTGCTTTCGGAAATGCCGTATTTTTCGTTTATATATTTCCGAAGCGCGTTCGGCAGGCTGTCATCGTGGAATAAAAGATCAAAGCCCATAAGGATGACTGTTTCACCGTCAGCATCGCGTAGCGCAAGTGTTCTGACATAAAGGTCATCGTGGATGTCTGTGAACGGAACACCGAACATTGAGGCAAAGCCTATCATCGTCGCCGGGATGCATGGAGTGATAATATCCTTTGCCGCGCCGAAGGTGAGCTTGTTGTATGTGCTCATATGAAAACTCCTTTCGTGGTTACATTTAAATTATATAACAAATATTTCGTTTAGTATAGTGCAAATTCTGCCAAATTTCAATAGTTGCAGTTTTTATTGGACAAATGCCCGGGGATACGCTATAATATAAATAAATCAGATTCAGGGGAGGTGACGCAGTGGGCAGAGTGTTGTTTTATGAAAACGACTATCCGATAAAGGTGCACACAAGCCGTGCAAGAAGCGTGGACAGGCTGCATATGCACAATGTGCTTCAGCTGTTCTGCGTGAAAGAAGGCGTGTGTATTCATGATATCTTCGGTAACGCAGGGAAAATGACACCGGGTGAGATATCCATTGCGCCGCCATATAATGCTCATAGAATAGATGGGCGCGAGGCTGAATATGAAATGTTCGGAATGGACGCCGATTGCAGCTTTTTCAAGCTGTCGAGGCAGTTCCGTCCGTGGAATTTCTTTGATTCGTGCATAATGCCGCTCTGCGATGCCGTGTCCGAGCGCGGTCACGTGTTCCGCCCACGCAAAAATGTGGCTGATGAGGTGTTTGGGCTATATAGCGAGATAAAGACACTCAGCTCGGCGCGTGAAAGCGAAAAGCTTCCTGCTATATATGGAAAAACCATAGAGCTTATGACGCTCATTGCAACGGAATATTCAGCGCGTGAGGGAGGTATGGGCAAAGCGAGAACGGCTACAAACTGTGAGCCGATGCACGAGGTCTTCAAATATATACATAAAAACTTCCGCAACGAAATAAGCGCTGAAGAGATTGCGAAAGAAGCAATGATTTCGGAACGCTCGCTTTATCGTCTGTTTGAAGAGAGCATGAACACAACTCTGCATCGCTATATTCAGGCTCTGCGGCTTGAGTATTCAAAAGAGCTTCTGCGCGATACCGACAGGACGGTGAGGGATATTGCCGATGAATCGGGGTTCGTATATCTCGCAAATTTCCATCGCTATTTCCGAAGTCAGATGGGGATTTCGCCGAGCGAATACCGCGACAGCTTCCGCGAATTCAAATAAAACGGTCTGTAAACTGATGTTACAGACCGTTTTTCATATTAAATTGAACTTATATTAAAGGTCGAGCTTGAGGTCGCCTTCTTTTATCCAGCCGATCTTTCTGAAGAAGAGGCCGAGAAGCCAGCAGATGATGGCAGGCAGAACAAAATGGACAAGAAGCATACCGAGCCACTGATATGCACCGATTGAGATGCCGTCTGCCACCCAACCTGTATATGTGCCGATCTGGCCGACGAGACCGCAGGTGCCCATACCCGAGGAGACAGGTGCGCCATTCATTTCAAGCTTGAATATGCAGGTCGATATCGGGCCGACGATGGCGGAGGTGAGAATCGGCGCCGCCCAGATTTTCGGGTTTTTGACGATGTTTCCCATCTGGAGCATACTCGTGCCGAGACCTTGTGCGAGAAGGCCGCCCCATTTGTTTTCGCGGAAGCTCATAACCGCAAAGCCGACCATCTGTGCGCAACAGCCTGCGAGAGCTGCGCCGCCTGCAAGTCCTGTGAGAGAGAGGCCGGCGCAGATAGCTGCGCTTGAAATCGGAAGTGTGAGTGCGATGCCGACGATGACTGAGACGAGGATGCCCATCCAAAACGGCTGAAGCGTCGTTGCGAGCATTATGAGCTCACCGACATATTTCGCGGCGATGCCTATCGGCTCAGCGATGACGAGCGCAGCGCCTATGCCGGAGCATATTGTCACGATGGGGGTGACGAGGATATCGAGCTTCGTTTCCTTGCTGACAGCCTTGCCGAGCTCGGACGCGATGATTGTGATTATGAGGACTGCAAACGCACCGCCTGCGCCGCCGAGTTCATTTGCTGCGATGCCGACAGACGTCAGCGAGAAGAGGACGAGCGGAGGGCATTTGAGCGCATATCCGATGGCAACTGCCATAGCGGCGCCCTGTGCGCCTTTTGCATATGTACCGATGGTGTTGAGAATCTCAATTCCGAGCTGTTGACCGATGGTAGAGATAATTGTGCCGATGAGAAGCGAGGCGAAGAGACCTTGGGCCATTGCTCCGAGGGCATCGATGAAATAGCGTTTGAGTGAGAATTCGATGTCTTTGCGTTGCAGGAATGCTTTGAACTTATTCAAAGAAATCAGCTCCAGTCATATTAATTTATGTGCTTCGGTTTAAAAAATATTTTAGCACAAATGATGTAAATGTCAAATGGCGGAAGTTACAAAATCCTCTTGCGTTTTTTGCGTTCTTTTTGTAATATTATATATAGTCGAATATGAAAATTGCAATATATATAAAATAATGCGGTTTTTGTATAAGATTTTATGGAGACAAAATCCGGGCGTTGTGTTAAAATGTAGCTGAAATAAAGCAAAAAGAGAGGTATTGCTATGAATGAAATTATAAGAGAAATGAACAATAATACCTGGGCAGAAGGTATAACCTGGTATTGGTATAACGATGCCGAGATTTTTGAATATACAGATGAGGACTTTGATCGCAAGGCGAAGGAGCTTGCCGAACGTGGCGTAACGATGGTGCTGACTTTCAGTCTGACACACTTCCGGCTCGGCTTCTATCCCTATTGGAAGGAAATAAACGCGTGCATCGCAAAAATCGTCAAGTCCTGCCATAAATACGGAATCCGCGTTGTTGAGCATTCCAGCGCACACCTCACGCATTATCTGCGCACGAAGCTTGGCTGGACACGCTTGCTTGAGGACTTTGCCTCCTTTGGCCACGGTGATGTTGATATAAACAACTGGGTGAAAATGTTTGAGTTTCTCACCGCAGACCTCACAATCGAGGGGAAGAATCTCGAAAGCCTCGTTCAGATAGACGGAAGAACAGGAAAACCGGCAGAAAATGTCTATGGTGCATATTCGATGTGCTTCAATAACCCCGACTACCGCGAGATATACTTCAACTATATGAAGGATGTTGTCGCAACCGGTATCGACGGAATTATGAACGACGATGTTCAGTGGTTCGGAGACCGCAATTCCTGCACCTGTGAGCATTGCAGAAAGCTCTTCCGCGAGGAGACGGGCTATGAGATTCCTGGACCCGATGAATGGGACGGCTTTTTTGACAACTATGATAATCCTGCGTATGTTGAGTGGAAAAAATTTAAATTCAGAAGCACAAACAGATTCTACCGTGACCTTACAAAGCACTATGAATCTCTCGGAGCAAAGCTTCTCCGCCCGAACTACTGCTCGGATATCTTAAAGCACAATCCGACCTGTTATTCATTTGACCGTTGCTGCGATATGTGGGACTATATCTTCCAGGAAAACTGCTTCTCTGCAGTTATCAAGCAGTCATATCTCGATTTTCAGACAGAGGCAGTCCATCGCTATGCCGCAGGTCAGAGAACGGGTGCGCCGTCAATGTCGATGTTCTATCCCAACCGTGCGGATAATGCATATTTCGGTTGGGCGCTTGCACGTTCATGGGGGCAGCTCTATACAGGAACGTTCGAGGGCTTTGATATAACTCACTTTGAAAAGCCATACCGCGATTTTGAAAGCGAAAATATCCGCTTCTACACAGCTCCGAAGAAGCTTTCGGATGTAAGCTTCTATCTCTCGCTCAAAACACGTGACTTTGTTTCGGCTGACGCTTTCCCGCGCTACATGAGCAAGATGATGGCAGGAATACAGTCTGCATATATGTCTAATCTCGGAGTTGATATGGTGTTTGAGGAGGATACGCTCGATGAGCTTTCAAAGCGCGGAGTGATCGTCGCATCCCATGTCGTTATGATAAGTGACGAGGAGCTTTCGCGTCTTTCGGAATATGTAAAGCTCGGCGGAAAGCTTGTTATCCTCGGCGACTTTGCTGAGTTTGACGAAAAGCGCTCGAAGCGCGATATAAAGGACGTTGAAAAGCTTCTCGGAGCAGCTCTTGAAACAGACAAGGCGGTAAAGCTCGGGGCAGGCGAGATATTCCGCTCGGGCTTTGTAAGCGTTGAGGATGAATATCAGCCCACAATCTGGGAGAGGCGTCACAGTGCTTGCGAGGAGGATGTCGAAATGATTCCGTCAAAGCGAGCGCTTCAACGCGCAGGAACGGGCAAGGTGCTCTGCGATGCAGTAAAAGATCCGAAGGTAAAAATTACCTGCGAAAATAATGATGTTATCGTAACCGCATTTGAGGTCGAAGGTGCACTTGCAATCCACCTTATGAATCTTGCCGATACAATTATTGATGAGCCCACACCCGTATCTCACGACGATATAATCACAAACTTCACGGAAAACGGCGTGAAGGTTCCGGAGATAAAGCTTTCGGTAAGTATTCCCAAAGCCCTTTCCACATCACGTGCTTTCCTTCGCACACCCGAGCGGAATGAGGAGCTTTCCCTTGATATTTGCGCAAACGGCGGCAAGGCAGAGATCACGGTGCCTGCAGATGTTTTTTCGGGCTATGCACTTGTTGTGGTGGAATAGCTGCAGTTGCCTTATAATTGAATGGTTTCCGTGGGCAGAATTCTGCTCTGCTCACGGAGATTTATCTGTATAATATTTTACAATTTTTGTATAAGATTTTACGGAGACAAATATAATAGTCGTGTGCTAAAATGTAACTGTAAAAATATTTTAAATTTCTGTTACAAATTGTGGTGAAATTTATGGATAGAACAATTTATAAAAGAAACGACGTAATAAATTTTTTCACAATAGAGAAATTTGCTTTTTTCAATGAAAACAACTTTGATTTCACGCTTCCTTATCCTATGGAGAGACATGATTTTTTTGAGCTGCAATATATGCGCAAGGGAAGCCGTGTAAGTGTTATCAATGGAAAAGCGCAGACGATAAGTAAAGGGCAGCTTATGATTGTTCCGCCAAACGTTCCGCATATGCTGACGGAATGTTCGGAGGATGCAAGCTGTTTCCTTGTCGGGTTTACGGTTTTTCGATCAAATGAGCTTCGGGCATTGAGCTCAAAGCCTATTGAGCTTTCGGAGGATGACAGAAAAAGCTTTGAAACGCTGTTTGAAGACGGCGTTCAGTATTTCACACAGCTGTCACTTGAGATTCCCGACCGCGGAAGCAGATTCAGCTCAGGGGTATCGCGCGGAAAGATTCAGGCAATCAAGAACAGGGTTGAGATATTCTTCATAAAGCTTATCGAGTCGCAGCTTGAAACTCTCCCCGATGAGGACTTTATCCCGAAAAGGTTTTCTGTTGCAGAAGCGGTGCTTGAATATCTCAAAGCTCACATAACCGACAGGGTAACGCTTTCTCAGATTTCCGATTCAATGTCGCTCAGTGTTCCGTATATATGCCGCGAATTTCGCAAGGAATATGAAGCGACGATAATCGACTATCTTCTCGATATGAAGATTGAGCGTTCAAAACAGCTTATAGAGGAAACATCGCTGAACTTCACGCAGATTGCGGAATATCTTTCGTTTGAATCCGAGAGCCACTTTTCCAAAACCTTCTCAAAGCGTGTGGGAATGACTCCGGGGACGTATTTAAAGCGCATAAGAAACGCGGAAAAGCAAAAATGAGGTAGATATGAAGGTTTTTGATTTAACACAAAGAATTTCTGAGGGGATGCCCGTATATCCGGGAACGGAAGAGGCAAAGCTTTTGCCTGCAAATACATATGAAAAAGACGGATTCCGCGAAACGCTCCTTTCGATGACCACCCACACGGGAACGCATATGGATCCGCCGGCACATCTTTTCCCGGAGCTTAAAACACTTGATTCGTTTGACGCAGAACACTTTGTCGGACGCGGTGCGGTTATCGATTGCCGGGAGTTGGGGCGTGGCGGAATAATCACAATGGAGCATATAAACCGCGAAAGAGCCGCGTGTGACGAGGCTGATTTCATTCTGTTCTGCACGGGCTGGAGCAGATATTGGTGCTCACCCGAATATTTCGGAGAATATCCCGTTATAGATGCCGAGGTTGCGGACTACATAATAAAAACGGGCAAAAAGGGAATAGGCTTTGACACAATCGGGCTTGACCCGATATCGGATGCGAATCTCACACTGCACAAGCGCATACTCGGTGAGAACAGAACCGTTATAATAGAAAATCTCACAAATCTTGAAAAGCTCATCGGGAAAAGCTTTACGCTGTGCGCCTTTCCGCTGAACATCGAGAATGCAGACGGCTCTCCCATAAGGGCGATGGCAATGTGTGAGGAATAAACTGCGGTATCAAAAGCTCACAAAGAGCGTTGATATAGATAAAACAGGTATATTAAATAAGGAGGAAACAAAATGAGAAAAGTATTATCATTCATCCTTGTCTGCGCGATGCTCGTAGGTCTTATGCCGATGACATTTGCACAAGATGCTGTAAGAGGCGAAAACGAATGGGTGTTCACGAGAGCATCCCACGGAAAGGCAGCGGATACTTTGGCCTATGACCTCACAAATAAGGTTACGGCTTTCCCTATGGACGAGACGGTAACTTCCGTTTCCGACAAGTGGGAGTTTGTAAATCAGGTCGGTGGTTCGGGATACAATATCATGTCGGGCTACTTCCATTTCTATGGAACAAGCTCTGATGTTCCCAATTTCTCAAATCCGCGCTCGTTTGTCTTCGAGCTTGAAACGGATCTTAACGGAACAGTTTCTCCGTCCATAACGGTTTCTAAAAATTCTGACGGTGCAAAATGGGAAATCTATCTCATCGAGAAGCCCGCAAATTCCGAGGCGTGGCATTGCAACACTGCGGTTTCGGGAAGAGATTACGGAAACCTCGGCAATATCGGTGCATTGACAAAAACGATTGACACAAAATACCGTCTCGGCGTTATTGATGCTTATTCCGCATCGGCAAAGGTTGAGACAGATATCTTCCCTGAAATAACGGTCAAGCCCGGTCGCTATTATCTTGTCGGTATAGCAAACGGTGCACACGAGAGCTGGGGAAAGAAATATCAGATGATAGACCTTGTCTCCTTCAAGATGAAGAATCGCGCGCTTTCGGATGCAGTACGCTATAACTACAACATCTCCTCGGATGCATTGGCATCAACTGCAATCTCCGAATATGGAAACAACCACACGAAAAATGGTGCGATAGATAATGGAGAGCTTATTTACATAAGCTGGGAGCTCCTCGACCCGTCTAAGCACGTCGCTCTTGACCTTACAAAAACCGATGGCTACAGACTCTATCCGAGACAGACAACATTCAACACAAGCCTTTCATTGCACGATGCGGGTGTATATAACGAATTTAAGCTTGTCTGGGATGCGGAGAAAGAAAATCCCGTATATTCATATAATTCCGAAAGCATTGCAGACAGAATGCATTATATGATAAAACTCAATGTTCCCGTCGGCGGAAAATACAATCTTGCTCTTTTGAACAGATATACTCAGAAGAGCTTCGATTATCAGGAGGACGGAAGCAACTCCGATTATCGCGTCGGAAATCTGAACTATATGCCGTGTGGCGCGGCGACGACAGTATATGTTATAAACGCAACTGAAGCAGGTGCAATTAAATTCTCAAATACATGGTATTATAACGGTAACAGAGAAAGTGCGGCGCAGTTTGATTCGCGCCTTACCGATGCTAACCGCCTCGGCATATATAAATCAGGTGTCCTTGCAGCAGACAATAACACTCCTGCAGTAACAAAGTTTGACAAGACACTTGATCTTGCGGCAGGCGAATACTATGTCCTCTTTGACCTCGATAAGAATAGCTATAATGAGCAGAAGTCATATTGGACAAGAACATCGGGAAGCGTTAAATGGTTCTCTCAGTATTTTGTCATTTCGGGAATTCAGCTTACACCGATTGATGAAACAGACTATGATTCTGTTAATGACGCCTACGATGCAATCGTAAACGTAAACCCCGGAAATGCAACAGAAGAAAGTGTCGGAAGCACAATTTCAAACGTAAAACTTCTCTGTGAAGCAGACGACAGCACGATTGATGCAAAAGAAGTTAATACAGGCTCAAAAATTACCTGCACAGCTCCTGAAAAGAGCGGCTACACGTTCCTTTATTGGGCTCAGGGCATCGGTGAGTATAAAAAGATCGTTTCCTATACAAAGGAGCTTGATGTAAAGGCTGAGAAAGGCGCAATGTGGCTTACAGCGGTATATGCTGATGACTCTGCGTCAAAGACCGATGTTGTTTTCTACAACGCAAACGGTGATGAGCTTTCGCGCAGCCAATATAATGAAGGCGATGCGATTGTGCTCAGAGACCTTCCGAGTATGGCAGGCTTTGAGAGTGCAAGCGGCTGGACTCTTGATACAGACGGCAAGACTTATGTCTCGAGCGATGAGGTTGCAGCATCCGGCAAGCTTATGCGCTTTGTTGCGGCATATCCCGAGACTCCGACGGAAACCTATGATATCACGGTAGTCGGCGGAACGGCGGATAAGGAAAGCGCAACCTATGGCGAGACCGTGACGGTAAGCACAACGATTCGTGAGAACCAAAACGGCGCAAAGCTCTTCAACTATTGGATGCGTGACGGAGAGATCGTAAGCTTTGATCTTTCCTACAGCTTCAAGGTATGGAAGGATACGGAGGTAACGGCGGTCTATAAAGACTATGTGCCTGCGGCAGAGGCTGTACGCAAGATCATTCTCGGAACGAGAACGGTTGGAACAGACACTGCGATTGTTGCAGAGTTTATCGGCGTTGATAACGCTGTTGAAAAGGGAATTCTTTTCGGAACCGATCTTGACAATGCAACTCATAAGGTTGCGATGTCAGAGAACGGCGATGCTTTCACAGTCATCGACGATGTAACGGGCGATGGCATCGGATATGCAATCCTCGCGAACGGAAAAGTAATCTACAGCAAGTAAAAAACAACAGGGCGAGAGAAATTTCGCCCTGAAAGTCCCAAAGGAGGAAGCTTATGAAAAAGCGTATATTATCACTTTTACTCGCAATCTGCATGACGGTGTCTTTGATTCCGAGCATTTCTGCCGAAGTAGTAGCAGATGACACTCGAGAAACACTTACATATCTCATAAACAGCGATTCTTTCGCAGTTGCTTATAACGACCTGAGATATGTTGATGCACACATTGCATATGATGACGGTTGGCTTGCAACAACTCCGAATATGGATACAGGTATGAACTTTGTTACCTGTATTTCATGGAAAAAGCAGCTCACCAAAAAGTATGACGGTAGCGGAATTGTCACCTGCGACCCATACACGGTGCTTGATCTTAATAAGACGTCACCTTATCAGATTGAAAACCATATCCACAACGGACCTTCTGTTGGAATGAACATGGATAACTACGCACTTTATGCAACACTCAAGTCGAGTTATTACGGAAAGGCAAATCCTGCAGATCGTCCGTATCTTGCAGTAAGAATCAGTGTTCCTGCAGCGGGAAAATATAGAATCGCAACCTGGTCAAAATACAGCCAGATAGCAGGTTATGGCAACACTAAATACGGCTCTGCAATGAAGGTTTACTTTGGTAAAGCTCCCGCAGACCCCGATTCATCGGTAACAAACCTCAAGGAATATGTAAGCTCAAATATCAATGCAAATCTCGGAAGCTATAATTTTATCGGTTGGCACGACACTTCAAATGACGGTTCCGCAACCCCGGGCGAATATATAGCATTTGAGCCGAAGGAAACAGATTCCGATATCATCGAGGTTCCGTCTGCAGGCGAATACTATATTGTATTTATGGCAGACAGTGACAGTCTCACACGAAATCCGAATAAAAACAGCGACTCATATCAGACTCAATGGTTTGCGCTTTCGGGAATCAAGCTCTCTCCGGTAAAAGATAAGCCGGAGGCTCCCGTTGTCCCCGAAGAGCCGAGTTATCCCGAGGATGAAGCGGCGCCGACCAATACTGACGATAAATATGTATTCAATGCCGCATCTCATAATTACTACGCATTGACAAACACCTTCTTCGCCGAGAACGGCGGCTACAGCTCCTGCATCACCCTTGCGGATACAAACACAAAAATATCAAGCAGATGGGCAGTTGTCAACCAGGCATCAGGCTCTGACAACAAGCTTGATATAAATAACTATCATTGGACGGTAAACGTTCCCGATACTGCAACTCCTGATTATAACGGAACGGCAGGCACTGTAAGAACGGTTGTCTTTGAGCTCCGCACAACGAAAGAAGGCTCATTCACGCCTACACTTACGTTCCAGACAGAGAATTCGGGCGCAAAATACGATGTATATCTCATAGAAAAGCCTGAAATTCCGTGGCAGGCAAACGTATATGTTCCTTATGGAGATGCGGCAATAAGAAACAACGTCGCGGCGCTCCCTGCATCTGCAAAGATAGGAAACTTTGATGCATATGGCTCGGGTGAGTCAAAGACAGTAACCTTTGATAAGGTTAGCGTCAAAGCAAAGAGCAACTATTATCTTATCTTCAATCTCAACGGTGCAAATGCAAAGTGGAAACGTGACATTCATTCAACAAAAAGCAGATATTTTGCGACTCTCAAGCCGCAGTCTTTCGCTTTTGCATCTTCTGCACAGACTCCGGAGCCTATAGTGTACGAAATCAATCCTTCCTCATATAACACAGAGGTTCAGGATAAATATTTCAAGCTTCAGGCATCAACTGCTTCTGTTCAGGGTGATTTGATTGACAACTGTGAGCTTCCCTATGTAACCTGGAGAACAAAGCTTTCGGGTGTCGCTCCTCTTGTTGACCTTTCAAAGACAGAAGGCTATGAGCTTCTCGGAAGAGTTTCTCTTGATAACAGCCCTGCGGTTAACGCAAAAGGATACCAGACTCAGATTAGAATTGCGAGCGATGCGGCCGGAAACTATTATGAAAATCCGAACTATGCCGCTCATCCGTGGACAGGTGTCAGAATCAATGTGCCGCGTGGCGGAAGATATAAGCTTTCAATCAAAAATGCCTATACTTTCGATGATCCGGTTGTCAAGGGCGTTGTAAGCCTCGGAACACAGAAGAACGGCGCGGTCAAAGGTGAGTTTGACAAGGGCGCTGTTGCAAAGGTATATTTCGGAAACAATCTCCTTTCGGTAACAAACACAAGCAGCGGAACTGTCAATGAAGAAGCAAAAATCGGAGACCTTATTGCAGTTTCCGATGTTGTCGGCTTCTATGATGTCAACAAGCTTGCAACAGACGAAAATACTCCATATATAACGGATGTCGGTTACATCGATGTTCCGAAGGCAGGCGAGTATTATGTTCTTTTCGATATAGATAAGGATTCAATCGAAAAGAATCCCAAGTGCTGGTACAGAAGCAGCGCAGATTTCCAGATGTTCCTCCTCTCGGGAATCACGCTCACTCCCGTTGCAGAGGATGAGGTAAGTAACCTCCGCGTTGACCTTACCGGAACAAACCATCTTATCACGGACAGCTCAAAGCCGAGTACATGGTCTACTTATGGTTGGGAGCTTGTTCCCGGAAAGACTGCTGATGTTGTCGGCAGAAGGCTCGGAGGAGCGCTTCCCAATAAGCTTGTTCAGATATTCCTCCAGCTCCAGAACTATGGCGGTCTCTGGAAGGATTCTCCTGCAAGCCAGGCTACCATGTTCACATTCACAAAGTATTTCCCCAAGGCAGGCTACTACAGCATTGAGACTCTCGGATATAAGGTCTCAATAGCAAGTGATGCCGCAATATACGTAAACGGCGAATATGTCGGCGACTATAACTATTATGAGGCTGATGCAAGCTATGCTATCGGCGAAAGAAAGGCTCTCAACACAATCTATATCCCCGAAGGCGATGTTGAAATTTCTCTCCGTAACCGTGTAAAGAACCACAGCTACGGTCTCTTCTATCCGATGTGGATGGAATTTTCTCCGTCGGAAAAGCCTGCAATCGAAAAGGTGGAACACGATCTTGAAGGCCGTAAGGTTGTTGTCGGAACAACGGAAAGCGTTTCCGCAAAGGTTCTTATGAGCGACGGAAGATACCAAGGTTTCGGCCTTGCGGATAATGGCTCTGCCGATGCAAAGAATACAATCACGGTGACATCGCTTGATGAAAGCATAGCTTCTGTCTCAAATGTCACATATGCGGTTCCGGAAACCGAAAGTGATATTCTGATTGATCTGTCGGCAAACAAGGTAGGGCAGACGAGCCTTAAGGTTGCGGTCACGATAGACGGACTTGAAACCTACACGGAAACCATCCCCGTTAAGATCCTCCCCGTTCCCGAAATCGAAAAAGTCGAGTTTGAGGCGGAAAAGGATGAACTTCCCGCAACAAGAACCTCCAAGACCTCGTATAAGCTCATAAGCAATATCGGCGAGGAATGGACAGAGGAGACGGAAATCACCTATGAAAGCGATGATACGGCTGTTGCGGAAGTATCTGCAGACGGCGTGATAACAGGTGTTTCGGAAGGTGTTGCTGTGATAACGATCAAGGCAACATCAAAAGGAAAGACTGTTACCGCTTCCGTTACGGTTGAAGTTTTGCCTGAACCCGTCCTTGAAACACTCGTTCTTTCGTCGGATAAGGTTGTCCTTCTTCCCGGAGATTCGGCACAGGTATCTGTTGAGGGTTCGATGAGCGATCAGATTGCGGCGGATATGAGCAAGTATACGATAAAGTATAAGAGCTCAAATCCTGCGGCTGCAACCGTTGATGAAGCTACAGGTGCGATTACGGCGCTTGCGGCAGGTATGACTGTTATCAGCGTTGAAGCAAAGAACGAAGATGATGTCAAGGTTGTCGGAAAGACCAATATCACGGTTTATGATTCATACCCCAGCTTCACGGTTGATATAACAGATGCAGAGTTTCAGGGCGGAACTTGTCCTGCACCTCTCAAGACAAACGGCTATAAGATTGTCTATGAAGAATCCGACACAACCTACTGGAGACCCTGGAAACTTGAAGATACAGGTCTTATGGTTGCATATATCGGTGTCAACGGCGGTGCGTGGCCTGCAACTTCAAAGATTTCAAACAATGCAATAACGCTTCTTGTTGACGTGCCTTATGAAAACGACTTCAACATAAAGCTTCACGGCGGAAAGTGGTACGCCGGCGGAGTATTCTCCGTGTTCATTGATGATCAGTATCTCGGAGATTATAATTTCTATGATCCGGCAATCGAGCGTATGACAGATGCCGGTGAAAAATCCATGAATACTGTTCACCTCACTGCAGGAGAGCATAAAATCTCCTTCAGAACAAGAATCAAATACCGCTACAACTCCATGGTAACCCTCGGCACAATCAAGTTTGACCCCGTTGCGGCTTCAGGAACAACATATAAGCAGATGTCTTATGAAATTCCGTCGGAAATTGCAATCGGCGAAAAGATTGAAGCAAGCGTGTTTGCTGAGATGACAGACGGAAGCGCTCTCCATTTCGGTATCAAAAACGACGGAAGCGCAGATACGGAGAATTCCGCAAGTGCTGTGTCTCTCAATTCCGATCTTCTTTCGGTTTCGGATTTCACAAGCTACACGATCGGTAAGACAGGAAAGCTTCCCTTCACATTGACGGGTGTCAAAGCAGGCGATGCTGAGATAAAGCTTGGCGTTAATGTCGGCGGCGTTCCTGCAGAAGAGATTGTCAAAGTTAAGGTTGTGAATGACCCGATAGCATCCGTTAAGGCAGGAACTGTTGCAGAGGAAGTCTTCCTCGGCGATATTGCAGTTCTCGAAGGCGAAGTAAAGCTTGCAAGCGGAAGAATTCTCGGAAAAGACAACACGAACATAACCTATAAATCTTCCGATGAAAGCGTCGCAACGGTTTCGGGAAATCTTCTCACAACCGTAGCACTCGGAAAAACAACAATTACCGCAACCGCTGTCTTCAACGGCGTTGAGAAGTCCTGCGACTTTATAGTCGAAGTTCTTCCCGAGGGTATGACGGATATCACCGTCACGAGCGGCGGAAGCCCGAGAATCCGTCTTACGGATGATGAAAGCGATAAATATCCGCTCTTTGTCAATGCTACAACGAATCTCGGAAACGAGCTTGATCTTTCCGATGCCGAAATAACGGCAGTTGCCCTCACTCCAGAGATTGCGGAGATGAGCTGGGAATGCTATCCCGTTCTCAACGGAACGTTTGATAACTATATCCGTCCCGTAAGCGAGGGAACGGCAAAGTTTGAAGTCACCGTCAAGGTTGACGGAAGAATAAGAACAAAGGTTGTCGAGCTTCCGGTAGTCAAGGCAAAAACCGAAGCAAGCCTTATGACAGAAGAAAAGCGCGATATTGTAAGAGAGAATATTTCGAAATACAGCTGGGCAAAGTCATCGGCTCAGGCGTATATCGACAGAGCGGACAAATATGTTGCTCACCTTGATGAAATATATGCGCTCATCGCATCTCAGGAAGTTCCCAGAAGCTTTGCGGTAGGTGGGGAAGGCGACCCTGCAATGTATTACTGCCGCTATTGCGGAGAAAACCTCCAGCTTGAATACGGCGGCACGCCTTGGGTACACGATTCAATCAACAAACCCTGGAAGATTCAGTGCCCTGATTGTAAGAACTATTTCCCGACAAATGACTTCGAAAGCTTTTATAAGCTCGGTCTCAACGAATACGGCGAATTTATCTATCAGGATGCTCTTGCAAGACACGCAGAGCTTTTCGGAAATCCCGAAGCAACACCGGGCTCGAGAGAGTTCTATGGCTATGGTAAGGGTTATCTCAGAAATGAGCTCTACGGAAATCTTGAAAATGTCGAAACGCTCAACTGCGGACAGGGACTCCGCCCGGGTGAGAGCGCAGAGACGTGGGGCGTTGATGACGGTTATGGTTATGTGCCCTATGACGAAAACGGAGAGCCGTATAAATCCGGAACGGTTGTAGAGCGCCACACCTATATTGCAGAATTTATGCACTATGGCGTATACGGCCAGCTCAAGGCAAACGACAACGGCTCGGTATATTATGAGGCAGTAAGAAACTGCTCCTATGCATATTTCTACACGGGAGACAAGAAATACGGAAGAGTCGCGGCTGTTCTTATCGACAGACTTGCAGATTTTTATCCCGGATTTGATATCTCTGTGTTCGGAGACAATGTCTGGAACTCGGACGGCGGCTCGAACAAGGGAAAACGCCTCGGATGTATCTGGGAATGCAGTATCATCGACACCGATACAGTCGGCTATGATATGGTATTTGACCTCTATGACGATCCGCAGGTCATAAAGATGATTCAGGAAAAGAAGGCGCAATACGGAAGCCGCTATTCCAAACAGACCGGCGCACAGATTCGCCAGAACATCGAGGATAACCTCATAAGAACAGTTCTTCAAGAAGTTCGCAACCGCAAGATTTTCGGCAACTTCGGTATGTCACAGAGCTCAACTGCAAATGCGGCAATTATTCTCGATTCCTTCCCCGAAACGGCAGAGTGGATAGACTATCTCCTCGCCCCGGGCTGGGTAAACGCAGTTCCCGTTATCGGCGGCGGTGTTGACGAAGTTCTCATCGAAAAGATTTGTGCGGACGGACACAGTAACGAAGCCTCAGACTATGGTCTTCTCTGGATGAGCGGTATGCGCCAGGTCGCAGATGCTCTTTCCGAATATAAGAAATATGAAGCGGCAAACCTCAATGCCCATCCGAAATATCAGCAGATGTATTATGCTCTCATTCCGCTCTATGCGGCAAAGAGCTATTCGCCGCAGATAGGTGACGGCGGAAACACTGCCGACCTCTCGCATTGGCTCACCTACGGAACAGCGACAACTGCATATAAGATCACGGGAGACAAGGTGTTTGCTCAGCTTGCATATATGCTCAACGGCAATTCCACACAGAACCTTCGTTATGGAATAACCGAGAAGGATCCTGAGCGTCTTGCAAAAGAAATTCAGGAAATTGTGGATAAGTACGGAACGGTTTCTCTTGATTCCGATATCCAGACAGGCTTCGGTTATGCAATTCTCCGCGACGGTCATTATTTTGACGGCACGGTTACAAACGAAACGGCATCCGAAACAACGAGAAACGTGTGGATGTATTTCGGAAGCAACGGCGGTCACGGCCATAAGGATTCCTTGAACCTCGGTATGACGGCATTCGGTCTCAACTTCCTGCCCGAGCTCGGATATCCGGAGAACACGGGAAGTGATCCGAACCGCGTACAGTGGGTAAACAACACGATTTCCCATAACACGGTTGTTGTCAATGAAAAGAGACAGGATGAGGAAGTCGAAGTTCGCGGCAAAGTCAAGCATTTTGACGATGCAGGTCAGGTTCAGGTTCTTGATGTTGAGAGAAATGAAGTATACCCGGATGCGGATATTTATCGCAGAAGCGTTGTTATGATAAATATCGACGACGCAAATTCCTATTATGTCGACTTGTTCCGTGTACTCGGCGGTGATAGCCATATCTACAGCTTCCATGCACAGAGTAACGAAATTGCGGAAACTGCAGGTCTCGAGCTTATTCCGCAGGTAGATGAGAACGGAAACTATAAGGGAACATATGCGGGAATTGACAGTGAATACGGAAATGACCCGAAGACGAATCCGAATTCATGGAATTATGAGACTATGTACCCGATGGGCTATACGTGGCTTGAAAATGTAGACCGCGATGAAAATCCGGATGAGAAGTTTGAGATTGACTTCGCAATCAAGGATTTCACCAAAGCAATCAAGGATTCAAAGAATCTTCGTCTCAGAATGACGATGCTCAACGGCGCAAACATCCGCGACGGCGCAACTTCAAATGTTGCAATAATGGACGGTTATGCTCCGCGTATGGCACAGAACAAGAATATCGATAAGCTCAAATATGTCCTTATTGAAAACGAAAATAAGGACGGAGCTCTTGACACGGTATTCACAACGGTTCTCGAACCGTATAAGGGAGAAAGAACGATCAAGTCAGTTGAAGAGCTTGAAACCGAGATTGCAAGCGGCAAGGAAAAGAAGAAAGATGCTTCCCGAGCAGTCAAGGTCACACTTGCAAGCGGCAGGGTTGACTATATCTTCTATGCAACAAACAATGCAGTTACCTACAAGGTAACCGATGGCGAACTTGAGCTTTCCTTCCGCGGATTTGTCGGCGTATATTCCCTCAGCAATGGAAATAACACATATAAATATGTCATCGACGGCGATATCATCGGTGAAGCTGTGGAGACAAAGGCTGCAATTGTCGGAACTGTCAGAAACTTCACAAAAGAGCTTTCTGCAGAAAATACGATAGAGATTTCAACGGAAGAAGCAGTAAGCGATGAAGAGCTCGCATCTCTTGCAAACCGCGTTGTTATCATCGACAATGAGTCGGGAATGCGCGACGGAGCATATAAGATTCTCTCCGCAGAGCGCAACGGCGAAAACATCGTTCTCAACACGGGCAGAGTATCGATGATAAGAAAGTATGTCGATATGTACAAGCCGGAGCTTGGCTATGTATATACAATAGCTGCAGGTCAGGAAGTAACTATTCCGTTGTCGATGAGTGATGACCACGCACCTGTATTCGATGCTGTTGCGGATAATCTTTCGACGAGTGCCGGAAGCGTTATAAGTGTAGACCTCAATGCGGTAAGTGATATCGAAGGTGTAGATGTAAGCTACAGTGAGGAAAGCTTGCCGAGAGGTGCAACTATAGACGAAAACACAGGTGTGCTCACATGGAAGCCGACAGCTTCGCAGGTTGGTAACAACCATATTGCAGTAAACGCAACCGATTCAGACGGCAGACGCAGCACAGTTCACTTCATAATTGCTGTCTATGGTTCAACAACAGGTGCAGGCTCACAGACACCGAGTGCACCTTCGACTCCGAGTGAGCCTTCAACCCCGTCAATACCCTCAACACCGAGCACTCCGGGTGGTTCCGGCGGTGCAGGCGGCGGTGGCGGCGGTGGAGCTGCTCCGGCTCCGTCAACACCGTCAGACGACAAGACGGATGTAGGGACCGATCTCCCGGGCGGTCCGTCAAATGACGACGGCACAACCTCAGGTGATGATGCAAAAGTGCGTTTTGTTGACCTTGGCGCTCACGCATGGGCGGCAGATGCAATCAATGCTCTTGCTGATGAAGGAATAATAAAGGGCACAAGCGAGAACACATTCTCACCTGCTGCAAACATCACGAGAGCTGACTTTGCGCTTCTCCTTGTCCGCGCTTTCAAATTGACAAGCGAGAATACAGAGAACTTCGCAGATGTAGCGGCTTCCGACTACTTTGCAGCTGAGCTTGCGATTGCAAGAAATACAGGTATTGTAAACGGCATTGGCGATAATAAGTTTGCGCCGAGAAATACAATCACACGTCAGGATATGATGACGATTGTATACAGAGCACTCACGGCACTTGAGGTTGAACTTGAGACGGGGGATGTTGTATATCCTGATTTTGAAGCTGTTGCAGAATATGCAAAGGATTCAGTCAAGGCGCTCATTGCAAGCGGCCTTGTAAACGGAAAGAGCGGCAAGATTGCTCCGACTGATTACACAACACGCGCTGAAGTCGCAGTTCTCATAAAGAGAATTCTCGTCTATACACAGAGATAGCCAAAAACCGTTCGGGTTTTTCCCGAACGGTTTTTTATATTTCAAGAAAGATGGGAAATTACAAATGTAATTTATATGTTTTTATCTATATGGAAGCTACATTCGATTGACAAAAACGGCAAATAGCTATATAATAAAAACGAAAGCAAAAGAAAGTGAAACGAAAACAATCGGCAAATTTCACAACGGCTTTCGATTGAAGATAACACAGCAATGTGATATTATGAAATCTCACAGCTATTTTAATGAAAACAGAGGGAAGAATATGGCTTTTTATCTTGCGATAGACTTGGGCACAACGGGATGCCGAAGCATTTTATTTGATGATTCGCTGGAGATTGTGTCATCGTCATATGAAGAATATGGGCTGATAACGCTTCGCGAGGGCTGGGTTGAACAGGACGCTGAGCTTTGGTGGAGCCTGACTGTCAAGACCTCGAAGAAGGCGATATGCGATGCAAAGGTTTCACCTTCGGAAGTGAAGGGAATATCGATAAGCTCACAGGGCATAACGATAGTTCCGGTGGATAAGAATTTCAGTGCCATATACAATGCAATCAGCTGGCTTGATCTGCGCGCAGAAAAGGAGACACTGCAGATTGATTCCGATTTCGGAGAGACTGAAATCTTCGAGCACACAGGCAAGTCGGTAAATGCTGCATATACGCTGCCGAAGCTTTTGTGGATAAAGGAAAACCTTCCGGAAATCTGGAGCTCTGCAGAAAAGTTCCTTATGCCGATGGATTTTCTCCTTGCAAAGCTTACGGGTAAGTGTGTGACAGACCACAGTATGGCGTCAGGAACGCTTCTGTATGATATTGAAAAACGTTGCTGGAGCAAAAGGCTGCTTGACCATTATGAGATTGACGAGAATAAGCTTCCGGAAATCAGATGGAGCGGCGAATGTGTCGGCAAGGTACTTCCTTCGGTTGCGCAGGAGCTTGGCGTCAGTGAGGATTGCGTTGTTGCGGTCGGTGCGCAGGATCAGAAGTGTGCGGCTCTCGGTGCAGGGCTTCGCAATGGCACGATGACGATTTCTCTCGGCACTGCGGCAGCTGTCACAAAGCTCTGGACTGAGGTCAATACCAAGGAAAACAAAAGTGTTGGCTGGTGCGGTTATACAGAACAGGGAACATGGGTCACGGAAGGCGTTGTCAGCACAGCGGGAACCTGTCTTCGCTGGGTGCGCGATATGATGTTCCGCGGCGAGGAATACAGCGTTATAGATGATGAGGCAATGCAGGCAAAGCTGCGCGGAAGCTCGCTCCTTTTTTACCCATATCTCGGTGAGGATGCCTGCTTCTATGGCGCAAGCCTTGCGACGGAACGAGGTGATTTTGCTCTGGCGGTAATGCAGGGAGTAGCTTTTGAAATACGCAAGCTTCTTGAAAAGATGGAGGCAGATAAAGGGATAGACAGGCTTGTTATGTTCGGCGGCGGCGCAAAGGGCGATTTGTGGTGTCAGATGATTTCGGATATAACGCAAAAAGAGCTTGTTGTTCCGACGACGGCAGAAGCTGCAGGTGCAGGAGCTGCAATGCTTGCGGCACGCGCGGCCGGAAGTGAGCTGGCTCCGCTTGCGGCGGCAAAGAAATTCACGCCGCAGGAAAACTGCGATGAAAAGTATGAAAAATACATATCGTTAGAAAGAAAAATTTGGGAGAGATAAAAGTGGTATCTTCACAGAATATATATAAAGACATCTATCATCTTACAGAAACGATAGGTACAAGAATTGCAGGAACGAAGCAGGAACGCGAGGCTGCTGAATACCTGCAGAAGCGCTTCCTTGAATATGCTCCGTCGTGTGTGATTGAAGAATTTCAGACGATGGTGCGCGATGTCAAGGATGAAAAGCTTGAGGTGTATGTTGGCGGCGAATGGAAGAGGATCAACGCAAAGCTTTTCAATATGTCAACGACAACAGAAGGCAAAGATGTTGAAGCAGAGATTGTTTTCTTTGATGGACACACAGACTATCAGAGGGCAGATATTTCCCACATAACAGGCAAGGCTGTTGTCCATTTCGGTTTCATACCGAACGAAGAGGCGTTTTGCCGCCTTCTTGAAGCAAAGCCCGCTTTTATGATGATGGTTGACACGCGATATACAAGCGAACTTCCGATAGCAAACAGCTTCTTGCCGGCATATGTCGAAAAACACGGCGCGGTAACTGCTGTTGATGTCGCGTTCTATGATGCTTGGGCTTTCCTCAAGGCAGGGGCAACAAGGGCGAGACTCAATGTTTCCGGCGGTACATATAAAGGCGTTTCGCAGAATGTCATTGCTGAGATTCCGGGCACAGACCCGGATGCTCCATGCATTTATGCAGGCGGACATATAGATTCCGTGGCAGGAAGCTCGGGCGCAGATGATAACGCTGTCGGCTGTGCGATAATCGTTGAGCTTGCGCGGCTTCTGTCTCAGAAGCCACATAGGCATACAATCAGGCTTATAGCATATGGCTCTGAGGAGCAGCTTTCGGTCGGAAGTGCGATGTATGTAAAACGCCATCGTGAGGAGATTGAGAAAAAAGGTGCATTTATGTGCAACTTTGATTCCTGTTCATCTGCTATCGGCTGGAACCGTTTTGTCATAAATGCAAACGCAGCGCTTCGCGAGAAGATGAAAAGTGTATATAACGGCGAGGACATATATTATGTCGAGTTCACACAGCCCGATCCGTGTAACGATCTGTTTCCGTTCACGGTGTGCGGCGTGCCGGGTGTAACGCTTATGCGCAACAACTGTGAAGTCGGAAAGTTCTATCATCATCGCCCTGATAACAACCTTGAAAATATTTCGTGCGATATTGCGGCAAAGCTTGCAAAAGCCTCGGCGAAGCTCATTGAAGAGCTCGCGGACGGCGACGATACAAGAGAATTATATACAGTGGATAAGGCTATGTGCGCTGCTGTTGACAGCCTTTGGCTGGAAAACTACGGCGGCTGGGAATAAAAATTATTAAGAGAGGAAGATGAATATGTTAAGAGCAGGTATGGCCCGTGCGGATATCACACCGCCGAAGGGGCTTGAGCTTGCGGGATACCCTCATTATCCGAGATATAATGAAGGTGCCCACGATCCGCTTATGGCGGCTTGTATGTATATTGAAAACGAAGATGCAAAAATTGCGATGGTAACCCTCGATTTGCTTTTCTTCTCCAAAAAGCATACGACTGAGGTGCGTCGCCGCGTAGAGGCAGAGTGCGGCATCCCGGGAAAGAATGTTATGATCAGCTGTTCACACACCCATTCAGGTCCGTGGGCTTCGGGAAGGCTTGATATCGAAAGCCTTGAAGCAGGAAAAGAGCAGCCGAAGGAATATGTCGAAGATCTCATTTCAAAGATAGTCTCGATTATAAAGGAAGCAAAAGAGGGTGCTTTCCCGGCATCGTTCGGTGCAGGAGTTGCTCTCTGTGGCGCTGAATCAGGTGTCGGTGGCAACCGCCGCATTCCGGGTGGCCCCCATGATCCGCTCGTCAGCGTTATGGCTGTCAAGGATGCAGAGGATAAGATCCGCGGTATTTTTGTCAACTATACGCTTCATCCGACATTCATTCACGAATGGAGCAACGTCTGCACAGCAGATTATCCTTGCTATCTCAGAATGCAGCTTGAAGAGCTTGAACCGGGCGTTATCGTCGGATTTGCACAGGGCGCATCGGGCAATCAGTCCTCGCGCTACTATCGCCAGGGCGAGAGCTATGATGAGGCAGAGCGCGTAGGCCGCATTCTCGGCCGTGCCGCTCATTCCGTTCTTGCGAAGATGGAATGGACAAACGATATGCCGATAGCTGTCGCAAATTCTGAGCTTCCGTTTGAGCTTCGCGATTTCGGAACAGAAGAGGAGCTTATGGAAAAGGTTGCTCATGATGAAGCAGTCTATAAAGAGCTCTATGCAAAATACGGTGACTCAACAAACCGTGAGGAATATTATCTCTGGCAGAATGCAAACCTCAAGCTTCTCGGCTCTGAGGATCAGCTCGGCTATATCAGAATGCAGAAAAAGGGCATCAAGATCGAGCTTCTGGATGATGAAGGCCCGATGGAGATCCAGATTATAAAGCTTGGCGGAACTTGCGTTGTCGGTATTCAGGGAGAGGCATTTGTCGAATTTGCGCTCTATGTAAAGGCGATGGCAGGATTTGGTATGGTCGTGTTCAACGAGCTTACAAACGGCGTTCTTCCGGGCTATCTCTACACACCGGAATCTCTTGTAACAGGCGGATATGAAACAGATACATCAATGCTTGGCGAAAACTTCGGTAAGCATATGGTGGAAAAAGTTCTTGAAACTATTGAAGAGGTGAAGTAATATGGTATGTATTAAAAATGCTAAGGTAGTGCTTGAAGGCGGAATCATATGGGACGGTGTTGTTCTCGTTGACGGCGACAGAATTGTTGCAGCAGGCGAGGCAGGCGCGGTTGAAATCCCTGCAGGAGCAGAGATTGTTGATGCAAACGGCGCATATGTAGGCCCCGGCTTTGTTGATATCCATGTCCACGGCGGAAACGGATATTCCTTCAATAAGGATCCTTATGAAGCGGCAGAGCATTTTCTCGCACACGGCGAAACCACAATTCTCGGAACATTCTATTTCGATCTCGGAAGAGACGAATACATAGCTGCAGCAGAGCGCGTGCGTGAAGCGATGAATCGCGGCGGCGCAGGTGATGCTCTTGCAGGTATCTATATGGAAGGCCCGTATATGAACCCGAAATACGGATCAAACCCCCAGGGTAACAAGTGGAAGGGCGACATCTGTGCGGAAGACTATGAAGCGATAGTAGACAGCTTTGGCGATATCGTCCGTATGTGGGCTATTGCGCCTGAGCGTGAAGGCCTCGTTCCCTTTATGCAATATGTAAAGAAAGTGAATCCTGAAGCAGGCTTCGCTTTCGGTCACTGTGAAGCAAACGCTGAGGAAATCAGAAAAGTCAAGAAATACGGCCTCATAACACAGACACATTGTATGGATGCAACAAACAGCGTCTCAAAATGGTTTGGCGTCCGCGGCAACGGCCCTGATGAGACTTGTCTTGCTGATCCGGAAATTTATGCAGAGCTTATTTCCGATTCACTTGGTGTTCACGTCAATTCCGATAACCAGCGCCTTATCCTAAAGGCTAAAGGTGTTGACCGCGTTGTCCTCATTTCCGACAGCGTTGTCAGTGATGAAAAGGCGCCGGACGATCTTGCACACGTTAAGGACCTCGTTTTCGATTCAAACGGCTGGCTTGGCGGAAGCAAGCTCACAATGGATGCTGCCTGCCGCAACATTATGCATCATACAAACTGCGGTATCGCACAGGCGTTCCTGATGGCATCTCGCAATCCTGCAAAGGTTCTCGGAATGTATGATGAGATCGGCTCGATCGAAGAAGGCAAGCGCGCAAACCTTGTTTTCGTTGACGATATGTTCAATGTCAAAAAGGTTATGCTGAACGGAAAGTTCGTCGGATAACGGAGGTAAGCGATGTTAAAGGCTGGAATGTCGAAAAGAGATATCACACCGCCTCTCGGCATCGGGCTTACGGGGTATCCCCATTATCCGAGACCGAACACAGGCGCACATGACCCGCTTTGGGCGGCTTGTATGTATGTGAGCGACGGCAATTGCGAAGCTGCGCTTGTAACGCTTGATATTCTCTATTATTCAAAAAAACACGTTGCTGAAATCCGCAGGAGAGTAGAGGAAGAGTGTGGTATTCCCGGAAGAAATATAATGATAAGCTGTTCACACACTCATTCCGCACCTCTTTGCTATACGCCGTTCACTATGGACGACCTCGAGGGCGGAGATTCCGGTCAGCCGAGGGAATATGTACAATTTACAATCAAAGCAATTACTGAGGCGATTGAAGAGGCGAAAGCAAATGCGTTTCCGGCAAAGTTTGGCGCAGATGTTGCGATGTGCGGCGCTGAATCAGGTGTCGGAGGAAACAGGCGCATACCGGGAGGCCCCCACGATCCTCTTGTCAGTGTAATGGCTGTTAAAGATATGGATGACAAAATCCGCGGTGTATATGTCAACTATTCGTTGCACCCGACTTTTATCCACGAATGGAGCACGCTTTGCACTGCTGACTATCCGTATTATACACGCCTTGAGATCGAAGAAAATGAAGGTAATCCTGTTGTTTGCTTTGCTCAGGGCGCATCGGGCAACCAATCGAGCCGCTACTACAGAAACGGTGAAAGCTATGACGAAGCTGAACGTGTCGGAAGAGCGATAGGTAAGGCGGCAAGACTTGCGCTCTCGAAAATGGATTGGAAATCAGAGCTCTCGATTGATGTGGTAAGCGAAGATATTCCGTTCGAAATCCGTGATTTCGGAACCATTGAAGAGCTTGAAGAAAAGTGCGCCCGTGATACAGCGGTCTACGAAGAGCTTTATGCAAAATACGGCAATTCGACAAACCGCGATGAATATTATCTCTGGCAGAACGCAAATCTCAAACATCTCGGCTCAGAAAATCAGCTTGCCTTTGTCAAGTTCATTTCCAAAGGCGGAAAGGTTCCTGCGTTTGAGGAAGAAGCACCTGCTGAGATTCAGATCATCAGAATCGGCGATGCTTGCATTGTCGGTGCACAGGGCGAGATATTCATTGAGTATGCGCTGTATATAAAGGCAATGGCAGGATTTAAGACAGTTGTATTCAATGAGCTTGCAAACGGTATCCTTGCAGGTTACCTTTACACACCGGAATCGCTTGTAACCGGAGGTTATGAAACAGACACCTCAATGATGGCGGCAAGCTTCGGTAAATCCATGGTAGATAAAGCCTTAGAGCTTATAGAAAAAGTAAAATAAAGAAAGAGGGAAAATGTAATGAGCTTCAAAGAAACTTTCAGTCACGATTTTTACCCATTCAAGGATCAGGCGGAAATTGACCGTGTGCGCAAGATAACCTATGAGGATATCATTGCTATGGGAGGCAAGCATCCGACAGCGAAGAGCGCAAGCGTAAACGTTGTCCGCGGAGATATGGTTGAGACAATCATGATTTCCGATATGGTCAGCAGAATTGTCGCATCAGACCGCGAGGATAAGCTTTGCGTTATGATTATGTGCAATCCCTGCCCGACATATGCAAAGGTTGCATATATGCTCCAGGAAATGAAGGTAAACTGCCGCAACGTAAAGTTCTATATGATGGACGAGTGGGCAGACGAGGATGGAAACATCGCTCCGCTTTCCTATAAGGCAGGCTTCGGCTATGCATTCAACAAGTTTATGATTTCAAACCTTGCAGGTCTTGGTTTCCGTGAAGAGAACTTCATCTATCACAGCAACAAGACAACACCTGACTTCTCAAAGATGCTTGAGCAGGACGGCGAGGCAGATATCGTATATTCAGGTCCGGGCTGGCCGGGACATCTCGCATTCATCGACCCGGTTGAAGATTGGTATAAGCCGACGATGGAAGAATATCTCGAGCAGGGCGCAAAGGTTGCAACACTCCATCCGCTCACAATCGCACAGAATTCTCTCCATGGTGGATTCGGTCTCTCCGGCGATATTTCAAAGGTACCGCCGAAGGGCGCAATGATGGGTCCGCGCGATGCTATGAAGGCAAAGAATGTTCTCGACATCCATTCGATAACAACAGCCGGCTCACAGGTTTCCTGGCAGCGCCTCACATCACGTCTCTGCGTATTCGGAAAGCCTGCACAGGAAGTTCCGGCATCCATTCTCCAGCTTCGTGACAAGCCGACACGCATCATCTTCAGCGAAGTCGCAGCTGCCACAATAAAGGATGAGGAAATCTTCCAGTATTAATTCGGAGGTTCTGACGGCAATGATAAAGAATGAAGCGATAGAAGCCGCTCTTGCAGCATATGACATAGAGGCGGAATGTATCCGCGACATGAAGTCGTATGTTGACGTTGAGCAGTTTAAAAAAGCAGTTGAGCTTCTTTGCAATGCACCGAGAATCGGTGCAGCCGGAAGCGGACATTCAGGCATTATATGTCAGCATTTCGCACATCTTATGTGCTGCATCGAGCGCCCTGCGAGATTCATATCTCCGGCAGAGGCAGTCCACGGTGCGACAGGATTTTTGCAGAAGGGCGATGTGATGGTATTTGCATCGCGCGGCGGCAAGACAAAAGAGCTTTTGCCGATAGTTGATATCTGCAAGGCAAAGGGTGTGTCGATAATAACCGTAACGGAGAATATGGAATCTCCGCTTGCAGAGGCGGCTGACGTTGTCATCAAGCAATATGTCAACCGCGAAACCGACAAGTGGAACGCTCAGGGAACAACGAGCACAACAGCACTTTGTATGATTTTCCATGCATTGCAGGCTGCTATGATTGAGCAGACCGGTTATCAGGCAGAGCAGTTTGCTCTTATCCATCCGGGCGGAGCTGTCGGCGAGCGCCTGAACAATAAAGCGTTATAATTAAAAATCCAGAAAGTGAGTGAATGAAAAATGGCAAATTGCAAGATTAAAGCTCCGTTTTTCGAAATCGGACCGAAGTCCTATCTCTTCGGTGACGAAATTCTTGAGCTTGCCCTTGCGGCGGATAAGGCATCAGAGAAATATGATGTTGACATCATTTTCACCTGCCCTGTAGTTGATATCCGCAGAGTAGCGGAGGCAACAAAGCGCATCCATGTATTTGCACCGCATATGGACCCGATCGTTCCGGGCCGCGGACTTGCAGACATTCTTCCTGAATCTCTTGTTGCGGCAGGTGCAGAGGGCGTTATGCTCAATCACGTTGAAAAGCCGCTCGAGTTTGAGGTTCTTGCCGATACAATAAAGCGTGCAGACGAAGTCGGTCTTACAACGATTGTATGTGCAGATTCAATGGCCGATGCATCGAAGATTGCAGAGCTTCATCCCGATATCATCGTTGCAGAGCCGTCTGAGCTTATCGGCACAGGCGTCAGCGTAGGTCCTGAGTATGTCGCTGCAGCAACGGAATCTGTCAAGAAGGTTGATGAAAACATCCTCGTTCTCACAGCTGCAGGCATCGCAGGCGGAGAGGATGTATACAACACAATGATCGCCGGTGCTGATGCAACGGGATCTTCGTCAGGCGTGGCCAAGGCAGCAGACCGCCCGGCAATGGTCGATGAAATGATCGCCGCTTGCCGCAAGGCCTGGGACGAAAAACATTCTTAAGTCAATATTTTTTAAAATATAAGGAGGAAACAAAAATGGAATTCAAAGTTTATCAGAAAGAGTTAGAGCTCCAGTCAAGAGGCTGGATCCCGACTTTCCACGATGTCTCCAAGGAGATCATGGAAATCGTTAAGGCATCAGGTGTCAAGAACGGCACAGTATGCATCGCATCTCACCACACAACCTGCTCGGTTATGATTCAGGAATGCTCACACGACCTCGATTCTTTCGACCTCGAGTATCTCCAGCATGACCTTCTCGACATCATGCGCAAGCTCATCCCGGATTATACAAACGAGGGTGACTACCGCCATCCGGGTCCGCTCCACGCACAGTTCGGCCGCTATGTAAACGAGCCTGGTAACTACACATCAATGAACACAGACGGTCATCTTCGCTCCGTATTCTTCGGCAGAAGCGAGACAATGACAATCAAAGACGGTGTTCTTGATGGCGGTGAGTTCGCTCACATCTATTTCATCGACTGGGATCACGTTCGTGCACGCCGTCGCCAGCTTAATGTAACCGTTATGGGTACAACTGACGAGGTTGAAGATCGCAAGTGGAACGGCGGCGAGGTTATCGACACTCTCCGCAAGTTCACACCTGACGAAAAGGCATATGACGAGCGCTACGACCTCCAGCTCAAGAGATAATAAAAAATGTCCTCAAAACAGCTTCCTGAAAAGGAAGCTGTTTTCCTGCTTTTAAACGCTTTAATGTCTTGCGATTTTTCTTATAAAATGGTATACTTAATATATAAAACAAAGTAAGAAAAGGAGAAAGACAGAATGTCTTATGCAGCCATAATCGCGGAGGAATTTTCCGTCCGCGAGGAATATGTAAACAACATAATTGCTCTGCTTGACGAGGGCAATACGATTCCGTTCATCGCGCGCTACAGAAAGGAAATGCACGGCACGATGGACGATCAGCTCATACGTCAGATAGCTGATAAGCTTGAATATCTCAGAAACCTTGATGCGCGCCGCGAGGAAGTGCGCTCTCTCATTGATGCTCAGGGCAATCTTACAGAAGAGATAGGTGCGGCTCTCGATGCGGCGGCAACGCTTGCTGAGATTGACGACATATACCGCCCGTTCCGCCCGAAGCGAAAAACACGTGCCTCTGTTGCTCGCGAAAAGGGGCTTGAGCCTCTCGCAGAGGCGATTATGCAATCGCAGCAGACAGCTGAAGACCCGGAAACAATGGCAGCGGAATATGTCGATGCCGAAAAGGGCGTTGAAGATGTTGCGGCGGCAATCGCAGGAGCGCAGGATATCATTGCCGAAAACGTATCGGATGATGCCGAGGTAAGAAAGCGTGTCCGCAACCTTGTTCGATTCCATGGCATCGTTACCTCATCTGCGGCAAAGGAAGAAGAGGAAGAGGAGAGCGTTTATGCAACCTATTATCAGTTCTCTCAGCCCGTTGAAAAGCTTGTCGGTCATCGCGTGCTTGCTCTTAACCGTGGCGAGAAGGAGGGCTTTCTGAAGGTGTCTGTGGACACAGACCCGACACGTCCGCTCAACTCTATCCGTTCGCTTTACGTGCAGGGAACATCTGCCTGTGCGGCTGTTGTTCAGGCGGCCTGTGAGGATGCATATACAAGGCTCATCTATCCTTCAATCGAGAGGGAAATACGCGCAGAGCTCACAGAGGCTGCGGCTGAGGATGCAATAAAGCTGTTTGGTGTAAACCTTCGCCAGCTTCTTATGGCTCCGCCCGTAAAGGGGAAGATTGCGATCGGTCTTGACCCCGGCTATCGAACAGGCTGTAAGCTTGCCGTGGTTGACCCGACGGGCAAGGTGCTCGATACATCTGTCATTTATCCGACCCACGGCGCGGCTCAGGAATCGCGCTCGGCGGAGATATTGAAAGACAAAATAAAGCGCTGGGGTGTTGAGGTTATTGCAATCGGCAACGGCACAGCTTCTAAGGAAACAGAGCTTTTCTGCGCAAAGGTTCTGCGTGAAATTCCTGAAAAGGTCGCATATATGGTTGTTTCGGAGGCAGGCGCATCGGTATATTCAGCTTCAAAGCTTGCGGCAGAGGAGATGCCTGATTTCGACCTCACGCTTCGCTCCGCGGTGTCAATTGCAAGAAGACTGCAGGATCCGCTTGCAGAGCTTGTCAAAATAGAGCCGAAGGCTATAGGCGTCGGTCAGTATCAACACGATATGCCCCAGAAACGCCTTGAGGGCGCGCTTGACGGCGTTGTTGAAGATTGTGTAAACAGCGTAGGCGCTGATGTGAATACGGCATCTGCAGCTCTGCTCAGCCATATTTCCGGTCTCACATCGACAGTATGCAAGAACATTGTTGCATATCGCGAGGAAAACGGAAGCTTCACTTCGCGTTCTGAGCTCAAAAAAGTTCCGAAGCTCGGTGCAAAGGCGTTTGAGCAGTGTGCAGGCTTTTTGCGCGTGCCGGGAAGTGCCAACTTCCTCGACAACACAGGTGTTCACCCTGAAAGCTATAAAGCTGCAGAGGGGCTTTTGAAGCATTTCGGCATAGATAAGAAGGATTTTGCAAAGGCAGGAGCTTTGCTTTCCGAGAAGGCGACAGAGGAAAGCCTGTCTGCGCTTGCAGAGGAGCTCGGAATCGGTGTTCCGACTTTGCAGGACATTCTGCGCGAGCTCGCAAAACCGGGGCGCGATCCGCGTGATGAGCTGCCGCCGCCGCTTCTGCGCGAGGATGTGCTCGATATGAAGGATCTCAAAGAGGGGATGATTCTTCAGGGCACAGTCAGAAATGTTATAGATTTCGGCGCATTTGTCGATATCGGTGTGCATCAGGACGGGCTCGTTCACATTTCGCAGATAAGCGAGAAGTTTATCCGTCATCCGTCAGATGTTCTCAAAGTGGGTGATGTTGTCAAGGTCAAAATACTTGGTGTGGACCTTGCGAAAAAGCGAATCAGCCTCACGATGAAGGAAGCATAAAAGATATAGAAGAAAAACTGCAATGGCTTGTCCATTGCAGTCAGACTGTCGAAAAAGGCATGAGACCGCAAGCAGAGAAAATATATTGTAGGGGCGGATATTATCCGCCCGCAACTTTTGCGTTTGAATTAAAGTTTGACAAAATCCCTTGAAACATCGAGTTTCAAGGGATTTTCCGCTTGTTTTGCCCGAATGTCACCTCTCGGAGTATTCATATACACCTTCGAGTTCCATTCTGCCAATCTCACGTCTTTTTGGACAGCCCGTCAGCGTGTCGAAAGTTTTTCGACACGCTGCTGCAATGGCTTGTCCATTGCAGTTTTTTTGTTCAGAGCTGTTTTTTTATACGGTCAATGGCGCTCTTTTCAAGGCGTGACACCTGTGCCTGACTGATTCCAATCTCCCCGGCTACCTCGGTTTGAGTCTTGCCGTCGAAAAAACGCAGTGATAGAATGTGGCGCTCACGCTCGTTGAGATGTGAGATTGCCTCTTTGAGAGCTATGCGCTCAAGCCAGTTTTCGTCTGTGTTCTTGTTGTCGCCGACCTGATCCATAACGCAGATTGTGTCGCCGCCTGAATCTGAATAAACAGGCTCATAGAGTGAAACGGGCTCCATAATGCCGTCGAGTGCAAATACGATATCCTCGCGCTTCATATCCATCGCCTTTGCGATTTCGTCAACGCTCGGTTCGCGCTGAGTTTCGTTCATAAGCCTTTCTTTTGTCTGCAGTGCGCGATAAGCCGTGTCACGCATGGAGCGCGAAACGCGTATTGCGCTGTTGTCGCGCAGGTAGCGGCGTATTTCGCCGATTACCATCGGAACGGCATAGGTGCTGAGGCGAAGACCGAGCGTTATGTCAAAGTTGTCTATTGCCTTGATGAGCCCGACGCATCCGACCTGAAAAAGATCATCAACAGCCTCTCCGCGGTTTGCGAATCTCTGGATAACGCTCAGAACGAGTCTCAGATTACCTGAGATAAGCTCGTCTCTTGCGGAAACATCTCCCGCCCGATATTTCTTGAGGAGCTCATAGGTTTCGTTGCTCGACAAAACCTTGAGCTTTGATGTGTTCACACCGCATATTTCGACTTTTCCGTGTATCAAATGTAAAACCTCCCAAAGCAATAAGACTATTATCATTATTGCCTCGGGAGTTTTTTTTAATACGGTATAAAAACTTTAATATCGGGCACTTGTGCTTATATTTTAAAGAAGCCGCATTATTTCATTTTTGAGCCGCGTGATTATGCGCTTTTCAAGCCTTGATATGTAAGACTGCGAAATGCCGAGAATATCTGCGACCTCCTTCTGCGTTTTTTCACTTTCGCCATAAAGCCCAAAACGCATTTTGATTATTGTGCGCTCTTTTTCCGGCAGCGAGTCAAGTGCGTTGAGAAGCAGCTCCCGATCTGTTTCGTCCTCTATCGGGCGGATGACACTGTCAGGCTCCGTTCCGAGAATGTCGGAAAGCAAAAGCTCGTTTCCGTCCCAATCCGTGTTGAGCGGCTCATCAAAAGAGATTTCTGTTTTCTGTGCTGAGGACTTGCGCAGATACATAAGTATTTCGTTCTCGATACAGCGGGATGCATAGGTTGCGAGCTTTATTTTCTTTTCCGGCTTATAGGTGTTGATCGCCTTGATGAGCCCTATCGTGCCGATTGAAACAAGATCCTCGATCCCGATGCCTGTGTTTTCAAAACGCTTGGCGATATAGACGACCAGCCTCAGGTTGTGCTCTGTGAGCGTCTTTCTGACGTTTTCCGTATCAATTTCAAGGCGTGCCATAAGATATTCCTCCTCTTCGGGGGAAAGCGGTGGAGGAAGCGTGTCGTTTCCGCAGATATACATTACAGAGGAAGGGGAAATAATTCCGATACGGGCGAGCAGTTTAAAAATCGTAAGCTTGAATTTCATATATATACCTCCTAAATAAGGGCGTTGTATGCGTTGCCGTCCGATATTGCAAACGGGCTTATGGCGACAAGAGTGCTCTCGCTTACCTTTCCGTTGACGGTTATTTTCTCAGGAGTGAAGGCGAGCATAAGAGAAAACGGAACGCCGACTGTTTTATATGGAAGAAGCCTGAATTGACCTTGCGGAGAAAGGCGGTCGAGCAGTGTCGGATATGCGTCCTTTGGCGTAAGGTCAAGCAGAGTCTGAACTGAGGGGGAAAGGAGAGAGCGTATGCAATCATAGTTTGCGATGACGACAGCTGTATTATCCTTTGGATTGCGAAGAGAATTTCCGGTATCGTGGAGCGCGGAAAGCTCTGCCGAATGTCCGTTTGCAAAGATGGAAACCTTGCTGATTTTTCGCTCAGCGCGGGCTGCACCTCTTCGGAATACGAGCGTGAGAAGCGCATATGCCGCAAAGGTTGAAGACAGAAGAGGCAGGGCTGATATATGTATATAATATATGCCGTTGTGAATTTCAATAAAGCGCCCGAGCCCGGCGAGTGAAGCGATGAAAACCGCACCTGCAAAAATAAGTGATATGCCAAAGAAGAGAAGCAGAGTTTTCAGGTGAGACTTAAAGCCGAATGCTGCAAGAAGCATAAGTGAAGAAATGCCGAGCTTAACAAAAAAGGATGTCAACACCTCAAGCTGTGGAATAAAAACCGCGACTCCATATACAGCGCCGATAAACGCGCCTGAAAGCAGGCGTCTCCTTCGCAGAGGCAGAGCGCTTATTTGCGCAGTTGCGAATAATATGAGATAGTTGATAATAAAATTTATGAGAAAGAGCACATCGGGATAGATTGTCTTTGTCACACACGGCTCACCGCCTTTCGCGAATATTATTCTACAGGATGCTGCGTGTGAAAAAATGTCTAAAGCTGTTAAGTGCCCAAAATTTTGCAGAGGTGAGGTTTTGATGAAAATGAAAAACAGAGTGCTTTTGTTGCTTATGGTGATTGCTGCAGTATGCGTTTTTTCGGCGTGTGAAATAGCAAAGCCGCCTGCGGCGGAAATCAAAATGCGTGCGGAACGTGAGCGGATTATATCGCTTCTTGAAAAGGATGTCGAGAAAATTGCGCCCATAAAGCCTTTTTTGCGCCTTCTCCCGGAAGAGGTGGAAATAGTGTGCAGACTTGAATATACGGGTGATGAAAACGCTTGTATAAGGGTTTCTGAGGTACTTGTAAACGGAAACAGAATTCCTGATGAAATTTTGCGGAATATAAGCGAAAATTACCTTGATTTTAGCTGTTCTTTAGTCTATAATTAGACACAAAGAAAGGATGTTTACAAATGGTTTCTGTAATTAAAAACGGCGTTTATTTAAAAGACGGTTGCTTGCTCTCAATGAAGGATGCAAGCGTGCTCGGGCTTGATGCTCCGAGCGAAGCAAAGAAGAAAACTATGGCATATTCCATATTGAAGGAGCATAACACCTCCGACACTATGGAAAACCTCAGAATCAAATTCGATGCAATGGCATCACACGACATTACATATGTCGGAATTATCCAGACTGCGCGCGCATCGGGGCTTGAGAAGTTTCCGTTGCCCTATGTGCTCACAAACTGCCACAACAGCCTCTGCGCTGTCGGCGGCACAATAAACGAGGACGACCATATCTTCGGCCTTTCCGCAGCAAAGAAATATGGCGGTGAATTTGTGCCTGCACATCAGGCGGTTATCCATCAATATATGCGTGAGCGCTATGCCGGCTGCGGCAAGATGATTCTCGCATCCGACTCCCACACACGCTATGGTGCTCTCGGCTCAATCTCAATCGGCGAGGGCGGCCCTGAGCTTGCGCGTCAGCTTCTTTCAAAGACATATAATATCGCATATCCGGAGGTTGTCTGTGTATATCTCGAAGGTGCTCCGCGTCCCGGCGTCGGCCCGCAGGATATTGCGATTGCAATAATCGGCGCAGTATTCAAGGATGGCGCAGTAAAGAACAAGATTATGGAATTTGTCGGCCCGGGCATTGCAAACCTGAGCATGGATTTCAGAAACGGCATAGATGTTATGACGACAGAGACCTCGTGCCTCTCGTCCATCTGGGAAACTGACAGGACAACGTGTGAGTTCCTCACAGTTCACGGAAGACCGGAGGATTATAAGCCGCTTCATCCGGGCGCCGGTGCATATTATGATTGCGCTGTGCGTGTCGATCTCTCTGAGATTGAGCCGATGATCGCGCTTCCGTTCCACCCGTCAAATGCATTCAGAATTTCCGAGCTCAAGAAAAACCTCGGCGATATTCTCGCTCAGTGTGACCGCGATGCAAAGGAAATGCTCGGCATTGATGACAAGAAGGTATCACTTCTCAATAAAATCCGAAATGGCAAGCTCTATGTTGATCAGGGCTTTGTCGGCGGTTGCTCCGGCGGTCTGTTCCAGAATATCCATAGAGTGCGCGATATCTTAAAGGGCAATACGACCGGTGACGGCGCATTCTGGCTCTCGGTTTATCCGGCAAGCACTCCGATGTCTATGGAGCTTATGCGCGACGGAACTCTTGCAGACCTGACGGCATCGGGCGTCAGCATCCGTTCCTGCTTCTGCGGTCCGTGCTTTGGCGCGGGCGATGTTCCTGCAAACGGTGCGCTTTCAATACGCCACGCAACGCGCAACTTCCCGAACCGCGAAGGCTCAAAGCCGGGCGATGGGCAGATATCATATGTTGCGCTTATGGATGCGCGTTCAATTGCCGCAACAGCGGCAAACGGCGGCGAGCTGACAAGCGCATTTGAGCTTGAAAATATTCCGCAGGATCCGCAGGATGAAAAGTATGCATATGATGCAACTCCATATAAGAGCCGTATCTACTATGGCGTTGGCAATCCTCAGCCTCAGGAGGAATTGAAGTTCGGACCGAATATCGCAGACTGGCCGAAGATGATAGGAATGACAGATAACCTCCTCATATCTGTTGCAAGCGCGATTTACGATCCTGTCACAACAACGGACGAGCTTATCCCGTCGGGTGAGACATCTTCCTACCGTTCAAATCCGATAAAGCTTGCATCCTTTGCACTTTCAAGAAAGGATCCCGAGTATGTCGGGCGTGCAAAGGCTGTCTATGCAGCAGAGCTTGCGCGCCGCGAAGGAGACAAGAACGCATTTGATATGTTTGCAATCGACGGTATCGATCTTTCAAAGACCTCTGTCGGCACGGCTGTCTTTGCGCTCAAGCCCGGTGACGGCTCTGCGCGTGAGCAGGCAGCTTCCTGCCAGAGGGTTCTCGGCGGCGTTGCAAACATCGCAAGAGAATATGCAACAAAGCGTTATCGTTCAAATGTTGTAAACTGGGGAATGCTTCCGTTCATCCTCGACGATGCTGACAACAGCGGAATCGAAGCAGGCGACCTCATCTATATCGAGGGCATCCGCGATATTCTTCTCGGCGACGGCGAAGAGGTCAAGGCAAGCCTCATAAAGAGTGGTGATAAGAAGGATATTACACTCCGGCTCCCGGCACTCACACGAGAAGAGCGCGATATCATCCTCGCAGGATGTCTTATTAATTTCTATTCAAAATAAGATTCACCTAAGACATAGCGAAAAAACTGACCTCGGATTTTCGGGGTCAGTTTTGCTTTTTGTCGGCTTTTGATACAGATAAGTCATTGGAATATCAGGCGATTTTCCGGAAAGAGCATTGCTATAAAACTTTCTCCGTGATATAATTATCTCGAAATCAAAACAAGGAGAACTTTCAAGATGATTGTCAATAAGGAATGTAATATAAATATAGTAATTCCGGAGAATGCGACTGAGCGCGAAATATTTGCGGCAGAAGAGCTTCGTAAGTATATCAAAAAAATCTGCGGTGCAGAGCTCGGAATTACGACAGAGACAAAGAAAAATAATGTGATTGCAATCGGCGGACCTGAGCGGAACGCGGTAACGGCAAAATACATATCCGAAGCTGAATTTGATAAAGCTGTCCCGGGGCCTGAGGGGATTTTCATAAAATCCTATGAAGATTGCATTATCCTTGCAGGAAGCACCAAAAAGGTCAATGAATTTGAACGCGGAACGGTATATGCAGTGTATGAGTTTCTTGAAAGATTTCTCGGCTGCTCTCTTGCGGCATACACAAAGGCTGATGTAGCAGGCGGAGAGCTCATTCCCGAAACGGATAGCATCGAGCTTGGGGATATTTTCTATGCAAAAGCATCCTCGGATATTCCCTACAGAGCAGCGGTTGCTCAGTATTCGGTACACGGCGTCGGCGCGGAATATGAGCTTGACCATGCATTTCTTGACTGGCTTTCAAAAAACAGATATAACTACATCTACACCTGGAACAAGGTGTATGAAAACTTCAAGACAAACGGAATGCTTGATGAGTGCAAAAAGCGCGGCATTCTCTTCAAGGTCGGCCATCACGATGCAATAGATACGCTTCTTCCGCAGCGCGGAAACAAGTATTTTTCCGAGCATTATTTTGAAACACATCCCGATTACTATAAAATGAACGAGGACGGAAGCCGCTTTGAGATGGTGGATGATTGGGGGCAGATGGTTCTCTGCTCGAGAAATGAGGCTATGATTGAGGAGATTTCAAAGAATCTTATTTCGTGGTTCTCAAAGAATCCCCAGGTAAAGAGCTTTGCTCTTCTCAACAAGGACGGCACAGCACCTCAGTGTTGCTGCGAGAAGTGCAAGGGATATTCAAAGGCTGAAAACTATGTGTATATGATAAACGAGATCGCAAAGAGATTGAAAAAAGCGCATCCCGATGTAACTCTCAATATGATGTCATACACAGACCTCTGGAATCCGCCCGAGAATGTATCGCTTGAGGATAACGTCTCCGTCACGGAAGCCACCTGGCACATTTCAGGGCTTCGCACAATCGGAAAGCCTGACGGTTCCTGCCTTGCAGGCACGTTCTATGAGGAAAATCTTCTCAAATGGAAGGCAATCGGCGCATCCGTCACATATTATGATTATTTCATGGGCGTATACCCCGGAAGACAGAGATATGTCCCTATGGCAGATGAGATGCAGGCAATGTGCAAAAGATTCATCGAAATGGGAATTGACGGAACCGAAACGCAGATAGAGGTATATAACCACTGGAACAATATCTTCAATTTCTATTCTTATGGAAGATGTGCCTATGATACTGAAAATTCGCTTGAGAAAAACCTCGGCCTTTTCTGCCGCATCTTCGGCAAGGGTGCCGAATATATAGCAGGTAATATCCGATATGCGGAATGCATTCTTGACGGACAGAGTGAGATAATGCGCGCAGGCATATATCTTATGGAGCATATCGACAAGGAGCGTATGTATAAAGGCTTTGAAGATGCTCTTGAAGCTGCGGAAACTCCGACGGCGCGCAATAACGTACGCCTTATGCGTATGGCGTTCCGCTATTCGGATATCGAATGCAGAGAGGAGTATGAAGCTGATGAGTCGGGCTACAGAGACCTCAAGCATTATGACATCCCCGAGCGCGGAGAGCTTTTGTATATGCAGAAGCACTTTGATACATATGTAAGCCGCAAGGGCTACGGTATTATGATTCCTGTAGAGGGCGAGGACAACGGCTTTACACCGACAGACAGCTGGTATGATTTTGAATAAAAACGTATTTCGCAACCAAACACAAGGCGACAACTCTGCTTTGTTGGCATAAAACAATAAAAACGCTGAACTTTTCGTTCAGCGTTTTTTTATCTCTGTTGATTTCCTGAATATGACTTCGGGCAGTACGGTAATCCGCTTTTCCGATATTGTGCCGGAAAGATATTCCATAATAGCGTCTGCTGTTTCGTTGCAGACCTTATCAAGATGCGTGTTTATGCTTGAGAGCGGAGGATTCAAATATCCCGAGCCGCCGATATCGTTCATTCCCATAACGGCAATATCTTCGGGAACTCTCAGGCCGTGCTCGCAAATACAGCTTATTGCGCCCGTTGCCATATGATCATAGGCACAGATAATGGCACGCGGATATTTTCCGTTTTCAAAAAATTTTTCCATCGCATCAAAGCCGCCTTCCTCAAAACGGAGATCGGTCACGCTTATGAGTAAGCTATCCGTTTTGCCGAGCTTTTCTTCGATTACACCGCACACCATTGCAAGCTTTGTGTCGGTGTTGGTTTCTCCGATAAAGCCGATGTCAGTGACTCCGTTTTCAACAAAATAGTCAACTGCTTCACGAATGCACGGAATAAAATTACTTGTAACAGAAATTACGCCGCTGTTGTATGCCGAGTCGATTGTTGCGACCGGAATTTCCATATCCTCGGCGACCTTTGTTTTTCCGTTTATGATGATAATACCGTCAACGCTTGTGTAGCGGTTGTAATATTCAAGAAGCTCTGCCTCCGTTGATTCGGAAAAGTCTGTTGAGGCGACACATATTTCACAGTTGTATTCCGAAAGTCTCTTTTGAATGAAGTAGAGTGCGACGGAATAGTAGCGGCTGCGAAATTCGGGGCAGATAACCGCAATGACGAGCTTTGGGTATTTTGCTTTATAGAATTTTTTGAAGCACCCGAGTTTCTTTGCTGCCTCGAATATCATCTCACGCGTTTCGGGATTTACTTCACTGCTCATCGAAAACGCCTTTGAAACAGTCGAGACTGAAACGTGTGTGAGCTTTGCAAGCTTACTTAATGTTATCATTCGCTTCACCGCCTTGATTAAATTATATAACATAACAATAAAACTTTCAATGCAGGTCAAATCGAAAAATTTTCGATTCGTTTTTGGTTGACTTGTCGGCTGTATCAGATATAATGAAGGCAGACAGAAAAGAAAGGATGATATTTATGTTGAAAGCAGGTATGTCAAAGCGCGATATAACACCGCCGCTCGGTTTGCCGCTCGTCGGATATCCGCATTATACAAGAGCAAACGAGGGAGCACACGATCCGCTCCTGTCATCGGTTATGTATATCTCAAACGGTGAGTGTGAAACAGTTCTTGTCACGCTCGATGTCCTCATTTTCTCAAAGAGACACGTTGCCGAAATCCGCAGACGCGTTGAGAAGGAATGTGGAATTCCGGGTAAGAATATTATGATAAGCTGTACGCATACCCATTCGGGCCCACTTACATTCTCTCCGTGGGATCTTGAAAGTATCGTATCGGGGAACACAGACCAGCCGTGGGAATATATTGAAGATGTTATCTCAAAGACAACAGAAGCCATTGTTGAAGCTAAGAAAAATGCATTTGCGGCATCGTTTACCTCAGGTGCAGCAATGTGTGGAGCAGAGTCGGGCGTTGGCGGAAACCGCCGCATCCCGGGTGGACCTCACGATCCGTTTGTCGGCGTGCTTGCAGTAAAGGACGAAACGGGAAGGGTGCGCGGTATGTATGTAAACTATGCCCTTCATCCGACGTTTATCCACGAATGGAGCAACGTCTGCACATCTGACTATCCATATTATGTAAGGCTCGAGCTCGAGGAGCAGGAGAAGGATATTGTTGTCTGCTTCGGTCAGGGTGCATCGGGCAACCAGTCAAGCCGCTATTATCGCAACGGCGAAAGCTATGATGAGGCAGAGCGCGTCGGGCGTGCAATCGGCCGTGCAGCGCATACAGTGCTTGACAATGCAGAGTGGAAGACAGATATGCCGATAAAGGTTGTAAGCGAGGAAATTGAGTTCGTTATCCGCGAGTTTGCGTCAGTTGAAGAGCTTGAGGCACAGTGTGCACACGATACTGCGGTATATAAAGAGCTCTATGCAAAATACGGCGATTCCGAAAACCGTGATGAATATCTGCTCTGGCAGAATGCAAACCTCAAATGCCTCGGTTCGGAAAATCAGCTGCAGTATGCAAAGCTCAGAATGCAGGGTATCAGAATACCTGTTGTCGAGGAAGAAAACCCTGCAGAAATTCAGGTTATCCGTCTCGGAGATGCCTGCGTTGTCGGTGTTCCGGGTGAAAATTTTGTTGAATATGCTCTCTATATAAAGGCGATGGCAGGCTTTAAAACCGTTATTTACAACGAGCTTGCAAACGGTGCGCTTGCAGGATATCTTTGCACACCCGAATCGATGGTGCTCGGTGGCTATGAAACAGACACCTCGTGGATGGATGTGCAATATGGAAAAAATATGGTCAACAAGGCAATCGAGCTTATTGAAAACGTGAAGTAAAAGATGAAAGCACCCCTTTGAAACTTAATGTTTCAAGGGGGTGCTTGCTTTGAGCGAAGGAGGGGGCAGAAATGTTCTGAGAAGTATATTGCTTGCGGAAATCAGCAAAATTTCATAAGTTTATATTGAGATTGACTCTGTTGTCCGGATAAATATTGTGGTATAATAAAAAAGAGGTGGCTTTTTATGAAGATTGGAACAATGATAAAATATGGAAACAGCGCGGATAAAACAGTATCAATAACAGAGATCGAGCGCAAGTTCCGCGAGCTTTCCGAATGTGGGATAGATAATTGTCAGCTTTGCAGCTGGGCGCCTGTGTTGTGGACGGATGAAAACGCAGAAAAAATAAACGGCTTTTCGGAAAAATATAATGTAAAAATATCATCCTTCTGGTGCGGATGGGAAGGGCCGATGAGATGGGATTTTTATGAAGGTCAATATTCGCTCGGACTTGTTGCTCCGGAATACCGCGAAATGAGAATTAAAAACCTCTGTGACGGTGCGGATTTTGCAAAGAAGCTCGGGGTTGTGGATGTTGCAACACATATGGGCTTCATTCCTGAAAATCCTTATGACGCAAATTTTGTGCCGATGTGCATAGCAATACGCACTGTTGCAGAGCATCTTGAAAAGAATGGGCAGTTTCTTCTGTTTGAAACAGGGCAGGAAACTCCGGTAACGATGCTGAGATGCTTTGAGACTGTCGGCTGCGACAATCTCGGCGTAAATCTTGATACTGCAAATCTTATTCTCTATGGAAAGGCAAATCCTGTCGATGCGCTCGATGTGTTTGGTAAATATGTTCGTGCAATTCATGCAAAAGACGGATTTTATCCGACGAACGGACATGATCTTGGCCGTCAGGTCCGCATAGGGGAGGGGAAAGTCGATTTTCATGGCGTTTTAAAAGGATTACACAAGCTCGGTTATAACGGATATGTGACTATTGAACACGAAATAGACGGTGACAACGAAAAAGAGGCGATACTCGCTGCGCGTGATTATCTTGAAAAGATTATAGCTGATGTCTGCGGAGAAAAATAAGATGCTTAAAGTTATAATCGCAAGAGCTGGAGATAGTTATCGACATAGTGAAAGGCTTTGATAAAAAACGGCAACCGATTTTGCAATTTCGATGAGACCGCAGACAGCGATTGCAGCTGCGGAGGAGTCATAGTAGACGGGCTCTTCGGGTGCGCGGAGTTGCAAGCATATCACCTGTTTCCGGATCAAACTCAACGATAAGGTTTGAAGAGCCGTCAACGCGGATAAAGCTCTTTGCAACGGTGTCTGCGTGTGACTCTGCAATCTGTGCAAAACGAGGGCCATCCTGCACGGATGTCTTATTAATTTCTATTCAAACAATTAAAACGATAAAAAACGCTGAACGAAAACGTTCAGCGTTTTTTATCGTTGTTGATTTTTCGAATATGACATCGGGTAGTGTTGTAATGTGTTTTTTCAACAGAGTTATTTCAGTTGTTGTTTCTGACTTGAAGTCGGTGTGTATTCAATGGGGGGATGCGTAGCTCTTTCGGGGGATGTAAAAATATCAATGCAAAATTTTGAGGGGGAAACACCAAAATGTCTTGTGAAAAGCCGTGTGAGATTTGTGCGATCTCCAAGACCGCAAAGCTTTGCAACATTGTCAAGGAGTATTTTTGAATGATGTTGGCTTAAAAGCAGGTTGCGCACGGCTGTAAGTCTGCGGGAAAGCAGATATTGAGAAAAGGTGAGATTTGTTATTTCTTTAAAATGTGTGGTGAAAGTGCTGCGAGACATTCCGGCTATTGGGCAAACACTATCTATTGTGAGCTTTTTTTGATAGTTGAAATCTATACAATTCACAGATCTTTTTATTGCGCGAACGCGCTCTAAAACAGCTTGTCTGTTATACTCGACACGCTCTTTTGTGCATAGCAACGTGAAAATCTTACCTAACAATACAGCAGTTTTTTTCGGAGACAGATTTTCTTTTTTTGAGAATTCAACGGTTAACCCCTCAAAGAGAGCTTTTGCATCATCCTTTTCACTCTCTTTGAAATTATAAATCTGAGGAATGGCGTAATTCTCAAAATAAGAGAGTCTTCCGCAGTATGGGAAAAAACTATATCCATTATCCGACATAAAGTTATCAATAAAAGAAATAAAGATAACAATCGGAGTGTCATCTGATTGGGAAAGATCCGTTATGTGATCGATAAAGGGGAGAATGACGGAACAGGAATCGGGCTCCTGAATATATTTTTTGCCGTTGATTGTATGATGAAGAGTACCTGACTTAACATAGCATAGTTGGATGTGATCATGCATATGCAGATAGGCCTTTGCTCGCTGATATTGTGTTGAAATTCTTATGGGTAGATTCTCGAAATGCTGCGTAGACACAATAGGAGGAACAATCTTCATAAATCAGAGTTCACCTCAATTTCGGAAAGCGATTATTGAATAAATTATATCATTGTGTACAAGCCCTGTCAAATGAAAAAATCATTCGATTTGCAACGTTTTTTTCTTGTCTTACTTAAAAATGATATTGTATACTTGTCATAGACAATATATATACTGGAAGTATAAGATTGGAGGAAAAATAAATGAAGAAGATATTGTCGCTTATTCTTGTATTGGTGCTTGTTGTCGGCATGATACCGGATATTATCCCAAATGTTTCTGCGGCATCAGGGAGCGTAACATATACATTTACATATACAGCTCGCTCTGATGCCGGCAGGTCGACAACTCTTGAAGCGGCGGACGGAACATGGAGTTCTGTATACAAGCAGTTTCCGGTAAACCCTGCAAATCCGGGCGAAAACTGGGCATATCTCGGATCTGGTGTCGGAAGAGCTGTAAAACCCGGAACAGCGTATGTTCAGATCGCCAGATATGTAGGTACAAACAGATGGTACGCCGATGAGTGGACAGCATTCAAAATAAAGGTTCCCGAAACGGGGAAATATATACTTTCAAAAGCGACAGGTTTTGCGTATTCAAACGGTTCGCAGGATCTTGGCATATATCTCGTTCCGCTTGATGAGACGTATTCAAATCTTTTTCAAGAAGGGAATACATCAACCTACGGAACTATATCTGATGGAGAGTATCGCAAGGGACACAAGACGTTTACTCAGCTTGGAATTCCCGAAAACACAAAAATAGGTTTTACAACAGATCTCAGAGCATCCTCTTCTACCTATGATTGTGAACTAGGATTAACCGATACCACTGTGCGTGAATTGGAGTCAGGCGTAGAGTATGCGCTTGTTTTGAGAACAACGACGGCAGGCGCACAGACTATTACGAGCTTGACATTTGATTACGAAAAGGAAGAAACGAAGCTTACAGATATTGAAGTAAGTTTCGGCGATGAGGTGATTGTCGGAACGAAACTTGAACCTGAAATAATCTGGAAAAGCGGAGAAAATGTGATTGAAAATGCTTCCGGTGAAGTATCGCTTGAAATTATTGAAAATGAAAGCGATGCCCTTATTGATGCGGGAAGCGGAAGTATTTATGCGAGAGGCGAAGGAAGTGCGATTGTGCAGGTTACCGGAACTCTCAATGGAGTATCTGTGTCGGTAAATGCAGAGGTGACTGTCACAAAGGGCATAGCCTATTCCGGCGTGGATCAGCAATATTTATTTTATCTGAATGCATATCCGGGACTATCTGCTGTTGGTTTCAAAGCATCTGAGATAAACGAAGAAACCTTCACAAGCGGATGTGCTTGCCTTGAATACAATGATAGCCGCCCATGGGCTTTTGTTGCGGCGAAAGCTTCAAGACCGGATAATAGCGGAGTGTATTTCAAGCTTTATGCAAAATATCTGGATCTTTCAGCAAGAATCGGGGAGTGGGCAGCTTTCAAGGTCAAAGTGCCTGCACCGGGAAAGTATATGGTGGACGTCGGCGGCTATACATATGCCTCAGGCGGAAAGGCCAATATATATATGCTTCCGTATGAAGAGAGTATGAGTTTTTCCGAAATTTCCGCAAATATTGACAGCTATATATCAGAGGACAATTACATAGCTTCGGCAGACTTTAACGGAACCGTCACGGATTCCGTGGTGCAGAAAGCAGTCGGTTCTTTTGTCGCTGCGGATAATCTCGACTATAGCAAAGGATATGCAGATTATCTGATGGTAGTAACAACAAATCGCAGTGATATAAAATCGAGTGCATATGCAGTGTTGCTTCATTCTGTAAGCCTTATAGGAAGCGGAGGGATAGACGAGTTAGATATTACAATGTCTGATACGGAGATCGGAATCGGAGAGAGCACAGTCGTAGAGAATGTATCAGCGTTTTATCCCGGTGGCGGAAAGATGAATCTTGAGGATGCATTTATAAGGCACAGCATATCCAATGGAGCTTCGGATATACTTGAGATTTCGGAAGATGGCAAAACCTTTACGGCCATCGGAGAAGGGACTGCAGAGATTGAAACACTTGTCATCGCTGAAGGAAGCGTAGCTTCTGAGAAAACAACGATTACTGTTGATGACAGCCAGGGGGTTATGAATGCATTCCTTTATGGCGAGGATGAGGTATATGTCGGAGAGGAATTGGCTCTTGCAACCGGAATTGAGCTCAACAACAGAAAACTTGTTGACATCGGAGAGGTTGTTCGATACGATGTTGTAAGTCAGTCTGAGGAAGGTGTGCTGATTCTTTCTGAAGACGAAAAGAAAGTTGTTGCAGAAAAGAGCGGAACAGCACAACTGAGAGCGGAGATTAGCGTAAGAGGAAAGCTTATCTATACAGATACAATAACAGTAAATGTTGTCGAATCAAAGCTTGCCTATAGCTCATACCCAACAGATTTCTCGATAGATCTGCGTCAGGGTACATATAGCGGAGATGCTTTTTCGACGCTTCCTGAAATAACTGAATACAGTGAACATCGCAATTGGATATATCACGACTTTACTAATCCGAATCCTCAATATAAAGTGATAGAGCTTCCTGCGAAGACAGCAAAGTATTCATATATACTGTGGTCATCAGCTACCGCGGAAGGGTATCTTGCGTTCAAGGTAATCTTCCCTGCTGCAGGCAAATATGTTGCGGAATCATATGGATATTGCAGAGACAGAACTCCAAATATTGAAATGTATGTAATTCCGGCAACTGATGAAAACGCTGCAGCATTAGGCGAGCTGATTGTTAAAGATAATGAGTTTTATGCAGGAAGTGCGGAGCACTATCGCAGCACGGCAATGTTCTTTGAAAAGAATACATTTGATGGATTTGCCGATATAAAGGAAGCCGGAGAATATTTTGTGGTATTCAAGTGTGTTCCGGGAATAGCATATCAGTTGAATCCGGGGCAAGGTGAAGCATGGTATAACCTCAGTGTGAATTTTAAAAACACAAGTATTATGAGCTCAGTAGAGCTTGTTGCGGAAAAGAAGAAAATTGAGGTAGGAGAAAATATTTCTCTTGATGTCAAGTGCTGTGATGCTGAAGGAAACGAAATTGATGCCTCTAATCTTATTACCGTAAGCTATAGTTCTGAGAATGAATCGGTGGCAACAGTTGACAAGAATGGAAAAGTCACCGGTATAAGCGACGGAGTTGCAACGATAGTTGCTACAGCTACTGTAGGGGAGGTAACTGCTGAAGGTAGGCTGGAAATCCGCGTTGAAGATGTTTCGGGAATTGATCCGAAGCACGGAATTAAGGTTGTTTCGGATAAAAACGAAATATACGCCTATGACTCGGCAAAACTTTCTGCATACGCAACGATGAACAGTGGTGTAACCTCACGTATTCCGGATGAGTATGTCACGTGGAAGGTGCTCGGAGGAGATGAATTTGTAGAGGTTTCTGAGAACGGTACAGTGACCGGGAAAATGGTAGGTATAGCTGTTATAACTGCTGAAATAGACCCATTATATAAGGATTCCTTTTCGGACATAGCAGTTGAACCGATTGAGATATCCGTGGTTTGGGATGCCTCCGTAAATCCGGCAATCTACACGTTGTCAGAGCGCGAAAACGTGAAGAAAAATGCAGCTAAATATTCGTGGGCGAGCGATATGGTCAAGTCGGCAAAAAGAAGAGCTGACGAATATTTGGATGACGTTGACAGACTTTACAATATGATGGTTCCGGAAGGACTTCCGAGATACTATCATGTAGGACACAAGTATGATCCGATGAAATTTTCGTGCAGATATTGCTTGAAAGATCTTTCTGCAAAATACGGTTCATACGGATGGACTGTGAATCCGCTGTTGGATGAGTGGAAAATTCAGTGTCCCGAATGTAAGAACTTTTTCCCATCGAACGACTTTAAGAGCTTCTATGAATTGGGAAAGACTGAAAGCGGAACATATTGGAGCTATGAACAGGCGCTTTTGAAGCATCATAAGCTGTTCGTTTGTGAAAACGGCGAATATTGTAATTGCGCAGATGCACCGCATCCGAGAAACGACCGTATGAGTGATGCGTGGATACAATTCTATGGCTTTGGCAAGGGATATCTTGCAAACGAACTGTATGAAGAAATGGATGAAAAGCTTGGCGTTGTCGGATGGGGTGTAGATGACAGCCTCGGTTATATGCAACCGTATGTTTCGGATAAAAATCTTCCGGGATATGACTCGAGATACTATAACAAAAACGGATTTGCATGGTATAAGGACGGCGGCACGGAAGGACCTGTTCAGCATACTTATATTGCGTATTATGCGCACGAGGGTATATGGTATGGACATACAACGAGCGCAATCATTCCGTCTGCGCTGTATAGCTTTACAATGGCATTCGTGTATACGGGTGAAGCAAAATACGGAAGAGCGGGAGCGATATTGCTTGACAAGGCAGCCGACCTTTATCCATATTATGACTGGTATCAGTGGGCAGAGTTCCGCGGAGACAAATACCGCGGAAAAATAGTTGATCCGGTATCTTCGACAGGCTTTTCAAGATATTTCAGCAATGCATACGATGCGTTCCTTCCCATATACAACGATGCATATGTTGTTGAATATCTGTCCGAACACGGCGCAAAATATGAGATTGATGAAAACGGAAACTGGCGTCGCGATGAGAATGGAGAACCTATTCCGATAAATCTCAAAAACAGCCCCGGTGCTTTGCGCAAGAATGTTGAGGATAATATTCTTATTCAAATCTTTGATGATGTAAGACGAGGAAAGCTGTGGGGCAACTTCGGAATGCATCAAGCAGCTGTTGTAAATGCGGCCGTCGCGCTCAACCGTGCTCCTGAGAGTATTGAGATGCTTGATTGGCTCTATCAATACGGTGTAGGTTACAACACGGGGGCAGAGGCAAAGGAATTGATCGGCGGCGGTTATATGCTGCAACACTTTGTAGAAGAAGTGGATCGTGACGGCAACGGAAACGAAAATTCACCGAACTATAATTCCGGATGGCTGGCAAATCTGATATATACGGCAGAGTTGCTTGCCGGATATGAGCTTTATCCGGATGCTGATCTCTTTAATAATCCGAAGTTCGTAAAGATGTTCTATGCGCAGGTGCCGCTGACGCTCGGTGGATATTATACAGCGCAGACAGGCGATTCAGGTTGGACGGCAAGTGCTGATTTCAAGTTCTATACAGATTATGCGCTTCTGGCATTCCAACAGCTCGGAGACAGAAAGCTTGCTCAGGCTATACATTTTATGAACGGTGAAACAACAGAAGGGCTGCACGGATCAATCTATGATGAGGATCCTTCACAGGTGACGAAGGATATTGAAAAGATTATAGATGAGGACGGCACGCTCAGATTCGAAAGCGAAATGTTGACCGGATACGGCTTTGCGGCACTCAGAGCAGGCGGGAATTACGACACGACGTATAATACACAGCGCGACTTCGCGATGTATTTCGGGCCTAATACGGGGCATGGGCATTATGACGCGTTGAATCTCTATATGTCAGCGTTTGGTCTCAATGTCGCTCCTGATCTTGGATATCCGGAACAGACGGGAAGCCAACCAAACCGTATGGAGTGGGTCAGAACGACTCTCTCTCACAATACGGTTGTTGTGAATGAAAAGGAACAAAAGGATAACGACTATGTAGGAACCCCGCATCATTTTGATGACTCGGGACGTATAAAGCTCATGGATATCAGCGCAGATGCCTATGATGAAACACAGGAATACAGGCGCACTGTGTTTATGATCGATGTAGATGACAGTATATCGTACGGTGTGGATTTCTTCCATATTAAGGGTGGAAAAGATCATCTCTACAGCTTCCATAGTCAGTCAGATGAGGTGGTTGAAGTATCCGGACTCTCCGATATGCAGATTCAGGAGACATATGAAGCAGAAGATAACAGTCTCGTCGGAACATACGCAGGCGCTGATGTTACCTATGGAGCAGATCCGGGTGGTTTAAACACACCTAAATATCCGCGTGGATATACATGGCTGAAGAACATACGCACTTTCGATTCTGTGGAAAACAGCTTTGCTGTAGAGTTTAAAGTTAAGGACTGGAACAAGGTTCTTTCTGATAAGAAAGATATTAGATTGAGGTTGACGATGCTCGGTGATACTCCGGTTGATGAGGTTACATTCGCAACAGGGCGTCCGCCGATGAAGCAGGAAAATAAGTATATCGGAGAGCTCGAATATCTGTTGGTCAGAAGAACAGGCAAAGCACTTGATACACTGTTTACGACTGTTTATGAGCCGTATGAGGCAGAAAAACAGTATGTTGAAAGCATTGAAAAAGTTCCGATGGTGCGAGATGCGTCTTCAAAACCGGGGCTCAATGATGCTTACGGCGCAGTTAAGGTCAAACTGAAAAATGGTCGGGTTGATTATATAATGTATTCAACCAACAACAAGGTCAACTATACAATCGACGGCAAAATAGATTTCCGAGGATTTGCCGGAGTTATGTCGTTTGCTGACAAAAATGTCGCATACAGCTATCTCAACGACGGCGATATACTTGAGCTTTGCGGAGAGGAAAAATCAGAAGCGCCGGCTGCATACACAGGTATTGTGAAGAGCTTTACAAAAGAGCTTGCATCGGAAAACTATATTGTATTTACGCCGGATAAATACATTGAATGTGTAGATGATATAGTCGGAAAATATGTATATGTAAAGAATGACAATGTACAGAATGGCGTATACAGGATAGAGGGCGCGGAAGTGACCGGAAGCGGAGATGTTTCGCTCGATATTGGTGATGTAACATTGATACGCAGTTTTGTCAATGCTGAGAATATGGATTTAGGTTATATATATAATATCGGAGAAGGGCAGAGCTTACGCATTCCGCTCACGACTATAACCGATTCATCTCCGGTTATCGATGAAATCTCTAAGAGTACAGCAAGTGCTAACAGCACGGTTATGATTGAATTTAACGCATACAGTCCGATTGGAAAAGACATATTTGTTGTCGGTACAAGCCTGCCGCGCGGTATGACGATTGACGAAAAAACGCAAACAATTATGTGGAAGCCATCGACGAGCCAAATCGGAGAAAACCATGTTGCGCTGACAGTGTCTGACGGCGTGCTTGAAACTTCAACACATTTCACAATTACGGTTTACGGCTCCACAACCGGCGGTTCTTCATCGGATTCCTCGAGCGGCACCTCCGGTGGTGGAAGTGCAGGTGCGCCGACTCCGTCTAAGCCGGTTGAAGATGATAAGGATGCAGCAGGTGGGACTCCCTCTGCCGGCGATGACGACAGCTCTCTCGGAGAAGGAGCTGAGAAGGTTCGCTTCGTTGATCTCGCATCTCACACATGGGCGGCGGATGCTATCAACGCTCTTGCAGACGAAGGCATAATCAAGGGAACAAGCGAGAGTACATTCTCGCCGGCTGCAAACATTACAAGAGCTGACTTTGCGCTTCTCCTGGTGCGCGCATTCAAATTGACAAGCGAGAACACAGAGAATTTCGCGGATGTAGCGGCAAGCGATTACTTTGCAGCTGAGCTTGCGATAGCTCGCAACACAGGTCTTATAAACGGCATCGGTGATAATAAGTTCGCACCGCGCAATACAATCACACGTCAGGATATGATGACGATTGTATACAGAGCTCTTGAAACCCTCGAAGTTGAGCTTAAGACAGTTGATGTTGAGTATGCAGATTTTGCAAACGTCGCAACCTACGCAAAAGAAGCAGTATCAGCTCTTATCAACACAGGTCTTATAAACGGAAAGAGCGGAAAGATCGCCCCGACCGATTACACAACACGCGCAGAAGTCGCAGTTCTTATAAAGAGAATACTAGACTATATCAAGTAGCGACAGATACAGCAAAAACCGCGAAGGCCATTGATGAACTGCACCCCATTTGTTAGACAAGTATGATATAATACTTGTACTAAGAAAAGGGGTGTTTTTCTATGCCTAAAGGAGTACCGAACAAACGATATACAGGAGAGTTTAAGC
>JAFSIZ010000051.1 GCA_017439555.1 Oscillospiraceae bacterium
AAAAACGTACATAGTTTATCCTAAAGAGGAGATTGCGCTCTTTTCTGCTGATGAAAACGCACCGGAGTATATGGTAATCGGAGAAGAAGAGCTTAATATGCTCCTTGAAGAAGCCCCGGAAATGATAGATTGGTATGAGGAAGATATTTCCCTTGAACTTTTTGATACCGTAACATATGATCCTTGGGATTTTAGAATGGTAGGGGCTTCTGCTTCTTATGCTAAAAATCTTTTCGGTGAAGGAATTACGATTGGTGTAATTGATACCGGAGTGTGGAAAGACCATCCGGATTTAAAACATTTAAATATTCAGGGATATGATTACGGTGATATGGATGAGGATTTCAGCGATCCGGCAGGACATGGTACACACGTTACAGGAAGAATTGCGGCGGCGATAAATGAAATAGGCGTTGATAGTTTAGCTCCGAAAGCTACTGTAGTTATGTTTAAGTGTATGGACAAAAGCGGAGAGCAACCCGTATCTGCGATTGATAAGGCGATACGTGCGGCTGTAGATTATGGTTGTGATGTAATAAATATGAGCCTCGGAACATCTAAAGATTCTGACACTCTGCGAGAAGCAGTTCAATATGCGATTGATAAAGACGTAATAATAGTAGCTGCTGTAGGAAATTATGCAAACTCAACATTGTATTATCCGGCAGCATATGACGGCGTAATCGGAGTGGGTGCAGTTGATAAAGAAAAAAATATTTGGGTAAATCCTGATATTAATGTAGGAGTACTTGGCGCAGGTTCACAGAAAAACAAAAGCGTTTTCATTACAGCTCCCGGAGCTGATGCGATAAGTACGTTTTTGAATGCGGATGACGGTGTGAGCATATATGCAAAGGCGAGCGGAACCTCGTGTTCTGCCCCCGTGGTAACCGGTGCTGTTGCGGTTATATTGGAAGCAGCAAAAAAAGAAGGAAAAACACTATCACCTGCCGACATCCGAAACATTCTCGCGAACAGCGCAACTGATGATGCAAAAGGTGACGGATACGATACGGCATACGGTCACGGTATTCTTGATGTTGCAGCGGCAATTGAGCTTGCGGTCGGAAACGAAATGCTTGCACCGGATACTGTTACATATACCGTTTCGGCGGAGAATAGTGAACTCAACGATGCAATAACCGTTGAAAACTACACAATCGGTAACATCGGCTCGCACCCGCTTGGTACAAGCTTTACGGCAAAGGCTGAGCCTACATATACAACAGAAGATGGCACTACATACAAATTCGCATATTGGGCAAACGGGAACGGAACTCACGTCAGCGGAGAGGCAACATATACGTTTACGGCTACAAGCAACTTCACGCTCCGCGCCGTATATGACAAGGTGTCAGCAGGCGAAGGCGAAGCACCGGCAGAAAAGACGGTCGAGTTCTGGAACGGCAACGGAGTTTTGCTCGGTGCCAAGTCGGTAAACAGCGAAGGAAAGGTTAATTCTGAAAACATTCCGCAAAACGATGCAAAAATGACCGGCTATGTATTTTCCGGATGGCTTGATGATGAGAAAAATGAATTTAGTGCCGAAAGCGTTCTTGAAAAGAACTTAACCCGTGTTGTTGCTCAGTTCAAAGACACAGCCGAGCAATACAGCATAACTTTTGATGATGTTGCTGATAAAACAGAAAGCGGCGTGTACGGCAAAAAAGTAACTTATACTGCAAGCGGTACCGGGTTTGATTATTGGGTGCTCGGAGAGAAGGTTTTCAGCTACACACCTTCTCTCGAAGTAGCATTATGGGGAACAGATAAAAAACTTACGGCCGTATATGATAAAGAGAATGTTATCGCAAAACCGACGGTTGTTCTTGACAAAGGTGCAGACACGGCAGACTTTCTCATCTACAGTGTCCCGAACGGCTACACCATAGTTGATGCCGGAATAGTATTCGGAAAAACAGGAGAAAAGCCACGCATTGCAAGTTTCCGTTCAAAAGCAAGTGTGAAAGAGTTGCCGAAAAAAAGCTTCGGACAGTTCACCTCTCTCCCCGGTGATCCTTCTCACACAGTTGCGAGAGGATATCTTATCTTCAGAGATCCGGATAACGTAATCCGCGTAATTTATTCAGACTAAGAAAATACATGAAATGCGCTCTGCAAAGGCAGGGCGCATTTTTAACACTTTCCGGTGCTATGGCATAGGATAAGCTGTAAGGGAAACCTTATAATAAAATAAGGAGACTCGTGTATTTATGGATAATCCATATATGATGAATCCGTCACGCGACGAGGATAACGACGATATCCGCGAGGATATGCTGCGTTGCGGTGATATGGTCGTAGGTATGGCGTATGTGCCGATGCAAATGTGGGACAATGTCTACGATATGTGCGAGGCGTTGTCGAGAGGTACGCAGTTTGCAGACCTTGATAAACCGTTTTTCGGGGAGGATGTGTGGCGATGAGACCTGTGAATAACTGCATGCAGAATCCAAGAAACTCACAGATGAACGACTGCGGTGGAAACCATATCTGCCGGAGACTTTTGAAAAAACTTCGAGAATATGATTTTGCGATAGTTGAAACTGCACTCTTCCTTGATACGCATCCGAATAACAGAAAGGCTCTTGCATATTATGCAAAGCTACGCGATGAACGAGCAGCTCTTGCAGCTGAGTATGAAAAGAATGTAGGCCCCATAACGATTTGCGGAAACAAAAGCAATGATAAATGGGATTGGATAACGGGCCCGTGGCCGTGGGAAGGGGAGTGCTGATATATGTGGGTTTATGAGAAAAAATTACAGTATCCGGTAAAGATAAAAAAGCCGAACCCTGTTGCGGCAAAGGTGATTATTTCACAGCTCGGCGGACCGGATGGTGAGTTGAATGCGGCTATGCGCTATCTTAACCAGCGTTATGCGATGCCTGTTGATGTCGCCAAAGGTGCGCTTACAGATATCGGTACAGAGGAACTTGCGCACCTTGAAATGATTGGTGCAATATTGTATCAGCTCACAAGAAATCTTACCATTGATGAGATAAAGAAAGCGGGATTTGACGCATACTTCGTTGATCATACAACCGGTGTATATCC
>JAFSIZ010000052.1 GCA_017439555.1 Oscillospiraceae bacterium
GGCAGCGGGCAGAGGCGCAGAGCCGCTTTAAAATCTGCAACTTAATTTTTATAAATTAAATAACAACAATAAACTTATTGCTGCTTAAATTATAAGCGGCCATCTTCCCCGGGAGGACCACGGCCCGGGAGCAAGGTGTCACACAGTGGTGAACGTGACCGCGCAAAGCTTTGAGCACGGCATGTAAAATGAAGCTACCGAATACGGAAGCCCGCCTGTCGGCGTCCGTATGAGGGAATTTAAACATCAGGCTGCGCCCGGAGAAGCTTATGTGAATGCATTTTCGGACGGGGGTTCGACTCCCCCCGCCTCCACCAAAACGAAAGCGTACCAGCCGTAGGTTGGTGCGTTTTTGTTTTTGGTGTCCGAGGTGTGGAGGAGGAGAACAGGACGGCGCACCGCAGTGCGCAAAAAGGGTGCCGGTGGCACGCTTTTTAGTCTGCGGGTAGATCCCCTAAAGTAAAATCAAGCAGTAAGACGGTGGGTGCGCGAAGGTTGGTGTGTCTGCTTTTTCGTGCTGTCTTCATATTTTATTATTAACTATTGCATTCGGCAGATTTTAATGTTACAATATACTAGCTAAAATGGGGGTAAATAACTAAAAAGGAGACTAAATACGATGAAAAATCACAAACAACTCCTTGCCTTTTTGCTCGCTCTTGTAATGGTGGTTTCAATGCTGCCTGCAGCAAGCGCGGCACACGAATTCAAACGTGTGAACGCAAATTCCGGCAAGACATTCCCCGACATCGCACAGGAAGACTGGTTCTTCCCCAACGTCAAGGATGCGTTTGAGCTCGGCCTTATGAAGGGTCAGGCAAACGGCAGCTTCAATCCCTCAGGCAACATCACGCTTGCCGAGACGATAACAGTTGCAGCGCGTATCCATGCAATCGCAACAAACGGAACAGAGGCTTTTGTTCAGGGCAACCCCTGGTATAAGGTCTATGCAGATTATGCTCTCGCAAACGGCATAATTGCAAAAGAGCCCGAGGATTATGCAAAGCCTGCAACAAGAATTGAATTTGCTGAAATTCTCGCCCTCGCGCTTTCCGCTGATGACCTCTCTGCTATAAACACAGTTGAGGACGGGGCTATCCCCGATGTCAAAGAAAACGCTGCGGTCTACAAGCTCTATCGCGCAGGCGTTCTCGGCGGCAACGATGAGAGCGGCACATTCCTCCCCGAGAGCAACATAAAGAGAAGCGAGGTTTCTGCAATCGTCGCACGTATGGCTCTCCCCGGCACGCGCCTCAAGAAGGATATCAAACACGCTGCCAAAGAAGAGGAAAAGCAGAACAAGGAAGAGGCAAAACAGGATAAAGAAGAGAACAAGCAGAACAATGCCGGCGGCATCGGTAATGGCATTGCAGGCATCCCCAACTCTTCCAACCGCCCAAAGCCGAACAGAAACAAGGTCTCCGTTTCCGCAAAGGTCGAGACTGACGAGAACGGCAACGTAAAAGACGAAGTTTCAATGAGTGGCGAGCAGGTCAGCGCAACTGTACCTGCAGGTGTTGCGCTTGAAGACGGCGCAGACAAGCTTACTCTTACAGTCGCTCCGATGAAGGAGACAGGCGGCAACATCGAAACAAGCGAGAACGAGGAGCTCAAGTCTCTCGACATACATATCAACGGCGTTTCGGAAGAAAACACCGTTGCAATCCTCGTAACACTCGGTGAGATTCTCCCCGTCGGTATGAATCTCGGAAACATCACGCTCTACCACATCGAAAACGATGAAACAAACGCAATGACGCAGGTTATGTCGCTCGATGAGCTTGATGCACATAATGAGTTCTACTACGACCCGGCAACAGGTATCGTAACCGTAGCCCTCGCAACATTCTCCGAGGTTGCGGTTGTTTCGGATACAACACAGGCTTGGGAAGGAAATTTCGACTATACTTGGTATACAAACGCAGTTGCACCTGCCGATGGTGAAGCTGTAACCGAATATATCATCGCAAACGCTGACCAGCTTGCAGCATTCGGCGCAATCGTCGGCGGTATGGCAAAAGATGAAAACGGCAACTTCATTTATACTGCAACCGATGAAGACGGGAAGGAATACCACAGCGACAGCTTCACCGGCAAGACAGTCAAACTTATTGCTGATGTAAACCTTGCTGATGCAGAAGCGAATAATAACTCCGACATTATCTTCTATCCGATTGGATATTACAACAACACAGGCAGCTATGAAAAAGAAAGCGGCGGTTCTGTTACGAGCAGTGTTTCTTCCTTTGAGGGAACATTTGACGGCAACGGACATACGATAAAGAACTTCTATCAGAACACTTGGGAAATGTTTGGCGACTACAACAGCGGATATTCCGGCACTCCCAACCATTATAATGATGCAAAAGGTCTTTTCGGATATGTTTATAACGGAACTATCAAAAACCTTACGGTTGATAACTTTTCCTCCGACGGTGAGTTTACTCCGACGGGCGTTATCGCGGCATATGCTTGCAACTCGACTTTTGAGAACATCGCAATAACAAACTGCAACCCGCGCGTTTACAACACAGGTAACGGCGGCATCGTCGGCATCGGCGGTAACAGCAATGACCCCGATACATATAAGCTCACATTCACAAACATCACAATCGATAACACCAACAAAATTACTGCTCTTTGGGGCAGTTGGGACGTTGCTTGCGGCGGTCTTGTCGGTATGTTCCGCGGCGCAGGTCACGTCAATATGACAAACTGCCACGTCGCGGCACAGATGGACGTTTATAACGACGTCTGCGGAAACTATCAATATTATTGGTACCGCTATTCGGGTATGATGGTCGGCACGAACAAGAATATGATTACCGACGATGACGGCTACACCGTTCCCGAAACATCAAAATACCATGCAGAAAACTGCACCGTTCACTTTGGAAATTGGAACGACTATTACTACTGCGAGCTCGTCGCAAACTCCCTCGCATCATACACGCACGACCACCAGTTCTCAAGACTTGAGCAAGTTGATTCTGTTGACGTTGAAAACAAGACAGTTACCGTTGGTGACAAAACAACTGCAATCCCCACATCCGGTCGTTACAACTATGTTGTTGTCAATGGTGACCCTGCGACAGAAAACGCAACCTGCTATCACTTTGTTAATGGCGAAGTTTGGAATCATGCCGATGCAGGAACCGAAACTGTCAACGGCGAGACTATTCTCAAAGAAGACAGACAGCACTATTACCTTCCCTTCAATCAGCTCTTCACAGGCTACGGCTGGGGTGTTAAGCATATTCCGATATATGACGACGAAACACCAAATCCGTTCTCAGGTGTAACGGTTCTTGATAGAGTCGAAGCAGGTTCAGAAGTTAAGTTTGACTCTCTTAATAATACGAACTTATTCAATACGAAAGAATATAAACTTTCTGAATTGTTTGCAGCTGCTAAACTCAAAGACGATAAGTTATCTATCAAATCCGAGAATGTTCAGGTAACTGTCTCCCCTGTTGGCAAAGAAAGCACAGTCACCGGCAAATACGTCGCAGACACATTCGACTGGATAAACGGAAAACTCACGCTCTCCGGCACGGGTAATGCTACAATAACAATTCAAGACTACTACTTCTGTATCCCCACAACGATTACTGTTAATGTAACAGAGCGCGAAGCAGAAGAAAAGTTTGATATCGTGATGAACAACGGCGACTTCTTGCACCGTGTTGGTAACAGCGGCACCGTAGCTTTGGATAAGCTGTTCAAGGCTAAAGACGGCGTAACTGTCGGCACTGTTTCCGTCACGGTTGAAGCTGTGGACGGCACCGAAGCTTCAGGTACTTATAGCAACAACGCTATCCAGTTCAGCGGTACGGGTGTTGTTAAGGTAACGATTACCGACAACGATTACTGCAAACCGACGGAGTTGTATCTTGAGGTTGTTGATGCAACGAATGTTACCTCCGCAACCGGCACTACCAGTGGTGGAAACTTCGTATTGCTTTGCGATGTAAATACAACAACTTACGTAAACTATTGGAACTGCACGTTATACGGCAATGGATTTACATATTCTCTCAATGGTGCACCGACAGCTTACAACAGCAAGCAGGGACACGGCATTTTGATTACCAAAAATGCGACACTCGATAATCTTGTAATTGTCGGTGATGTTTATGATGAATACGGCGCATATACAACTCAGGATTATTACAACGCAGCTGTTGACGTTGTCGGAGATACCACAATACAAAACTGTTATATTTCAGGCTGTGCTGCTCCGGTTTCCACAAGAGCAAATGCAACTATTGTCAATTCCACTTTGTATGGCGGAACAGTTGGCAACTTGATTATCAAGAGCGGTACTGTAACACTTGAAGATGTCACAACTGCAAATTACGATGATGGCAGATCGCTTGTCGGTATGGGAATTGTTATCCACTCCGATGCAACAGAATCCGCGAAGCTTGTTCTCAACGGAACGCTCACTCAGTATAACTTCATCAGCGAATCAAAAGTTCCAACTGATACTTATGCAAAAAATCTCCACAGCACCATGTTTGGGGATTCCTGCAGTAAATATCATTTTGGCACAAGTCCGAACCGCTACGTAAATGCAGGTATTGTTTCTTTGACTGCATTGTTTAATGCCGAAGATATTACCGATAATGCTAATACCGGATACGTAGGTAATGCTGTTACATTGAGCGGCGTAAGCGGATATGTATATACACAGCCGAATACAAGCGGTTCTGTTAATAACAATTTCCCCGAATATGTTGCCACAACTCAAGGCGCTGTTCCACCGAGTTATAGCTTTGATTACACAAACAAGAACTATGTTGCAAAGACAGACGGCTCAAATGATTACTGCTATGAAGAAAACGGTACTGTATATATCTCTATGGATGAAGGAGATACCTTCAACTGGGATACTTTGATACTTACTCTTGGTAAGAATATTACAGCCTATACTGTTTCTATGAACGGTACAGATTATACGGGTAAGAGCATTACATTTGATACCGCAGACGATTACGAGGTTGTATACACTTATACTGATGATAATAACTTCAAGTTGGATGAAAACGGAAATATCGTCTCTTACAGTGTAACATATACAAAGACGGTAAATATTACTGTTGCCGTCGTTGAAGCTGCAACCAAGCATGCAGAATTCACGTTTGGTAGCTCTAATACTGCATCAACTACTGTCACAATAGGCAATAAGACATATGTTATGCCGAATGTTTCAGCAACAAGCTCTACGATTGGAAGCACAACAGTTGATGGCAAAACAATCTATTATCCGATTGTTGAAATTGTTATGTCTGATGACAAAACATCACACAAATCAGGATGGTATGCATATTTCCCCGTATTTTCAGGTGCTGTCACTATAACCGATTATAAAGATAACGGTTTAGGCGATGCTGAAACCTTCGGTTCATCAACTCAGAGTATGCCAAGTGGATTATCAATCGTAGGAGATCCCGCTCAGTTATTCAAATATCAATCGAGTTCTACCGCTGGAACTTCCCCCGTTGTTAAGAATAATATTTTGGTATATTCTTCTCCATCAATTTCTGCAAATAGAAGTGAATATAACACAGTAATTCAGTATTCTTATCAGGATAATGCAGGAGCAACATATTACTATTACATCGGATACCACGCACCGGCACAAAGCTATTCTTCTTGCTTCACACCTGACACGCTCATCACTCTTGCAGACGGTTCACAGAAGCGCATTGACGAAGTGACATATGAGGATAAGATTCTCACTTGGGATTTCTTCAAAGGTGAATATACTGAGCAGAATATCATTTTATTGATAAACCACGGAGAAGACCTTTACAAGGTTGCAAACTCTGTCTTCTCAGACGGAACAGTTCTTCGCACGATTGCTGAACACGGTATATTTGATTATGACCTCAACAAATTCGTCTACATCACTCCCGAAAATGCAGAAGAATATATCGGTCATCGTTTCTTCAAAGCAAATGCAAACGGCGGTTACGATGTTGTAACCTTGGATGATGCATATGTAACAGAGGAATATACAACTGCATATTCAATCACTTCATCATATGACTCAAATGCATTTGCAGAGGGAATGCTCACACTCGCTCCTCCCGATGGTTTCTACAACTGGATTGAAATGGGCGACACACTCACATATGATGTTGAGAAATTCAATGCAGATGTTGAGAAATACGGACTTTATACTTATGAAGATTTTGCAGATTATGTCACCTATGAGCAGTTCATCGCATTCAATGGTGCATATCTCAAGATTCCGGTTGAAAAAGGATTGTTCACATTTGATTATATTCTTGAATTAATTGATCTGTATCTTTCCTAACCCAATAACACCCCCACAAAGGAGAATGCTTCGGCATTCTCCTTTTGTTTTTCGTGCTTCGTCCTCTTAAAATGATTCATTGACTTTTTCCGCGTTTTTGGGTAATATATATAATATGTCTTAAAGGGGTTGAACGAAATAATGAGCAATAAATTTGAAAGACGTTATGGGCTGTTTACAGCAATATGTATGGTTGTCGGCATCGTTATCGGCAGCGGTGTTTTCTTCAAGGCGCAGGAGATTCTCGAGAAAACGGGCGGAAATATGCCGCTCGGAATAGTTTCCTGGATCATTGGCGGCCTTGTTATGCTCTCCTGTATTCTCGCCTTTGCCGCTATGGCTCAGAAATATGAAAAGGTCAACGGCGTCGTTGACTATGCTGAGGCGACGCTCGGCAAAAACTATGCCTATCACATCGGCTGGTTTCTCTCGACTTTCTATTACCCGACGCTCACAATGGCGCTTGCCTGGCTTTCGGCAAGATACACGCTTGTGTTTATAACCTCTGTCAACCCTGAGTTTCCGCTTCTCATCCCCGTGGCTGAGGGCGGCTGTCTTATCGGCCCGGAATGTATGGTGCTCGCCATGCTCTATATGGTTCTGTCCTTTGCGACAAACGCGCTTTCACCGAAGCTTTCGGGAAAGCTCCAGGTCAGCACGACTATCATAAAGCTCATTCCTCTCGGGCTTATGGCCGTTGTCGGCATTATATACGGAATAGCAAGCGGAGGGCTTGCCCATAATTTCACAACGCCTGCATCAGTTCACGATGTTGTCGATAATCCGCTCCTTGCTTCTGTCTGCTCGACAGCCTTTGCATATGAGGGCTGGATCATCGCAACCTCGATAAACGCAGAGCTTAAGGATTCAAAAAAGAACCTGCCCATCGCGCTCATATCGGGCTGTCTCATAATCATCGCTGTCTATGTTCTCTATTTCGTCGGCGTCGCCGGCGGCGCAAGCAATCAGGAGCTTATAGACCACGGCGCGACTGTCGCTTTCACCAATCTTTTCGGAAACGTTTTCGGCAACATTCTCAACCTCTTCGTTGCTGTCTCCTGCTACGGAACTCTCAACGGGCTTATGCTCGGCTGCTGCCGCGGCGCATATTCGCTCGCTGTCAGAAACGAAGGTCCTGCAGCACACATCTTCAAAACCATCGACGAGGACACGAACATGGCGACGAACTCCTCCGTCTTCGGGCTTATCTGCTGCGCTGTATGGTTTGTCTATTTCTATCTTTCAAACCTCGCAGGCACGTGGACAGGTGCATTCATATTTGACCCGACAGAGCTTCCGATACTCACGATGTATGCCCTTTATATTCCGATATTCATCGCCTGGATGGTCAAGGCAAAGGATGAGAGCTTCTTAAGGCGTTTTGCCGTTCCTGCGGTTGCTGTTGTCGCATCGGCGTTTATGATTTACGCCACGGTACGCGCACACGGGGTTGCCTGTCTCTGGTATCTTATCGTGTTTATAATATTTATGCTTCTCGGCACAGCTCTTAAAAACCCGAAAAAGCCAAACGGCCACAGGCATAAAAAATAAAATGCAGACTGTCGAAAAAGGCACAAGAGCACAAGCGAATAAAAAGTAAAATGTTGAAAACACCTTGAAATCTGATTGTTTCAAGGTGTTTCTGCTTATCCGTGAACGAAAACACGCGCTGTTTTTATGCCATAGCACACAGCGTTTTGCACGTTTGATTTTTCCGTTTTCCTGTGATATTATATATAATTGGTAAATTGTTTTTTTGCAGAGGTGTTTTTTGATGAAAAAGATTTGTATATTGCTTTGCTTTCTGCTTATGTTTTTGCTTTCAGCCTGCAACAGCGCAGGTGAAAAAGAGCTGATACTTCCCGAAGCGACAAACGACGAGCTTTTCATCGTTCTCGATGATGCGGAAAAGCCGGAATCCGCAGACAGCGCCGCAGATTCCGAAAGCTCTGTGGCAGAGCCTCAGCCTGCGGATGCGGAGAAAGAAAAACCGCAATCCCGGCCGCCCGAGAAAGAGCCGCAAAAGCCCGAGCCGCCTGCAGCTCCCGAGCCTGCCGCACAGGAAGCGAAGCCGGAAGAGGCTGTGCCTCCCACCCCGGAAAAAGAGCCTGAAACGGCTGATACTGCGGCGGAAGAGGAAAAAGCAGAGCTCACCGCAACGCTTGAAATCAGGTGTGACAATGCGCTCAGCTCCTCTGCGCTTTCCGAGGAGAAGCGCGCACATCTGCCGCAGGACGGCATCATACTCGCAAAATGTGAGGTCAGCTTTGAGGAGGGCGAAAGCGTTTTTGACGTTCTGCTCCGCGAAACGAGGGCGCGGAAGATTCACTTTGAATTTTCAAAAACACCTGCTTATAATTCCGCATATGTTGAGGGGATTGCAAATCTCTATGAATTCGACTGCGGCGAGCTTTCCGGCTGGAACTATGCCATAAACGGTGCTATTCCGAGAACGGGCTGCAACCAATATAAGCTACAGCCGGGGGACAATATTTCCTGGTTCTATATGTGTGACTATACTTCAACTGTCGAGGAATAAATATGAAAGAATTTTCGCGGCTTCACCCCTTGGTGAGCTTTATATATTTCGCCGTGATGATCGGGTTTTCAATGTTTCTGATGCATCCGTTTTTTCTCGCTGCATCGCTTTTCTGTGCGCTTGTCTGCACAGCGGTACTCCGCGGCCGGGCGCTCTTCAGGACGCTTGCCGTCACGCTTCCGATTGCGATATTGACGGCTGCTGTCAATCCGCTTTTCAACCACGGCGGACAAACCATCATCACCTATTTCAAAAGCGGAAATCCGCTCACGCTTGAATCGCTCATATTCGGTGCGGCGGCAGGCGTGCTTCTGATGTGCGTTATGCTCTGGTTTTCGTGTTTCAATGCGGTTATGACAGCGGACAGGCTGATGTGTGTGTTCTCGCGCATCTCCCCCGCTCTTTCGCTCACGCTTTCGATGATACTCCGCTTTCTGCCGAGATTCCGCTCGCGTCTTTCAGAGCTCATCAACGCGCAGAAGGGCATCGGGCGCAGCCTCACCTCGGGAAGCCTTGCATCACGGATGAAAAGCGGCATCGGGATATTTTCGGCGATGATAACCTGGTCGCTTGAAAACGCGGTCGATGTCTCCGACAGCATGCACGCACGCGGCTATGGAACGGGCAGAAGAAGCGCATATTCGACATTCCGCTTTGCAAAGCGTGATTTGTTTTTCCTGTTCGCAACACTTGCGCTTGCGGCCTTTGTCTTTGTGAAAATCCTTCTCGGAAGCGCAGATTTTTCATATTTTCCTGCAATTTCTGCGCTCACGTTCGATTATGTCTACATACCATATTTTCTGCTCGGGCTTTTGCCTGCAATATATGAAATCGCGGAGGTGATACGGTGGAAATCCTCAGAGCTGAAAATCTGACATTTACATACAGCGGACACCGCGCTTTCGCCCTTCGCGACATAAGCTTTAAAGTCAGGAGCGGTGAGTTTGTCACGATATGCGGACACTCAGGCTCAGGAAAATCGACGTTGCTTTCACTGTTGAAGCCATCCGTTGCGCCAAGCGGCGAGCTTTGCGGCACGCTCTGTTTCAGCGGCAGGCCGCTCTCAGAGCTCTCACCGCGCGAGGAGGCCGAAAGCATCGGCTTTGTGAGGCAGGACCCTGAGCGGCAGATTGTGACGGACAAGGTCTGGCACGAGCTCGCCTTCGGGCTTGAAAACCTCGGGCTTTCTCAGAATGAAATCCGCGTACGTGTTGCCGAAACGGCAGCTTTTTTCGGAATTGATGAATGGTTTTATAAAGACACCTCGGAGCTTTCGGGCGGTGAAAAACAGCTTCTGAATCTCGCCGCCGTTATGGTGATGCGTCCGCAGGTTATTCTGCTCGACGAGCCGACCTCGCGCCTTGACCCTATCGCGGCAGAGAGCTTTATTTCTGTTCTTTCAAAAATAAACCGCGAGCTCGGAACAACGATTGTCATATGTGAACACAGGCTTGATGAGATACTTCCCTGTTCCGATCGCCTGCTGATGCTTTCAGAAGGGGAGCTTATGCTGTTCTCATCGCCGCGCGAAGCTGCGATGAGCATATGCAAAAGTGATGCGGATGCGGCGCTTTCGATGCCTGTCGCCGCGAGGGTTCACGCAGCACTCGGCGCCGCTCCCCCTTGCCCGTTATCGGTGCGCGAAGGGCGAGACTTTCTCGGAACATATATGCAGGAAAACACGCCTGATCTTCAGCTCATCCCCGTTGATGGCGAAGCGGAAGAGCGCGAACAGGTGCTCAAGCTTTCCGAAATCTGTTTCCGATATGAAAAATCATCTCCCGATATTCTCAAAAACCTTTCTCTGAGCCTTCGCCAAGGCGAGCTGCTTGCGATAATCGGCGGCAACGGCGCAGGAAAATCCACGTTGCTTTCCGTTATTGCCGGGCTTTCAAAGCCGCATCACGGAAAAGTCTCCTGCAAAAAAAGAGCCGCGCTTCTTCCGCAGGACCCGACATCGCTTTTCACCTGCGACACGCTCGCATCCGACCTCAAAACAATCTCATCAGATTATGAGAAGGAAGCAAAGCTCTGCCACATCGGGCATCTGCTCTCGCGGCATCCGCTCGACCTTTCCGGCGGTGAGCTCCAGCGCGCCGCACTCGCAAAGGTTTTGCTCACCGATGCCGATATTCTTCTTCTCGACGAGCCGACAAAGGGGCTGGACGCACAGCTCAGGAAGAACTTCGGCGCTCTGCTGAAGAGCCTCACAGAAAGCGGCAAGAGCATCGTTATCATATCCCACGACATTGATTTCTGCGCGGAATATGCAGACCGCGTATGTATGCTGTTTGACGGCGAAATATCCGCAGCTGATGCCCCACGCCGTTTCTTTTCGCGCAATTCATTCTACACGACAACGGCAAGCCGTATGGCTCGGAGTCTGCTTCCCGGCGCTGTTCTCGCTGATGATATTATCGCGGCATTCGGAAAATCCTCACCGCAGAGACCGAAGCTTCAACCGCAGAAGACAGAGCCAACATCTGAGCTTTTAAAAGCTGCGCCTGCTCCCGAAAAGCGGAAAATAACACGCAGTGGCGCGCTTTCTCTCGCAATTTCAATCGCGCTTATGCTTGCGACAGTTCTTTTCGGGCTCTATGCGCTTGAGGACAAGCGATATTATATAATCAGCCTGCTTGTCATAATCGAGGCAATGATTCCGTTTTTTGTAAATCTGGAGTCGCGGCGCGCAAGCTCGCGCGAGCTCGCGCTCATCGCCGTTATGACAACGCTTGCGGTTATCGGGCGCGCGGCATTTTATATGGTGCCGCAATTCAAGCCGCTTGTTGCGATTGTCATAATCTCCGGAATTGCGCTCGGCGCTGAATCGGGCTTCTTTGTCGGAGTGCTTTCCGCCTTCGTGTCAAATATGCTCTTCGGGCAAGGGCCGTGGACACCTTGGCAAATGGCGGCGCTCGGGCTTTGCGGAGTTCTTTCGGGGCTTCTTTTCCGCAAGGGATGGCTTTCGCGAAAGGCTTTGCCTATATCAATATTCGGCGGCTTCTGCGTTCTTATTGTATATGGAATCATAGTCAACACATCTTCGCTCCTTATGTGGCAGCCACACCCCACGCTCGGAATGCTTATCCTGACAATTGTGCAAGGCGTTCCGTTTGATGTTATCCACGCTGTCGGTACATTCGTTTTTCTGCTCTTGCTCGCAGAGCCGACAATCAGAAAAATATCACGTGTAAAAGACAAATACTCTTTATAACCCCGGAGGTCAGACCAAAATGGAAAACCAGAAACAGAAAAAGAGCACAAAATATCTGCTCTCGCGTTTCATCCCCTATTTTAAAAAATACAGGCTTGTGCTCGTGCTCGATCTTTTCTGCGCGATGCTCACAACGGTTTGTGATATCGTGCTGCCGCTGATAGTCCGCTATCTCACAGAGCTTGGAATGAATGACATCGGCGCGCTGACCGCGCGTGTCATACTGTCTGTCGGTGCGCTCTATCTCGGGCTTCGCATCGTTGACGTGCTTGCAAACTATTTTATGCAGGATGTGGGGCACGTTATGGGTGCAAAAATCGAAACGGATATGAGACGCGATCTTTTCTCGCATCTTCAGGAGCTTTCATATTCATATTACAGCAACACGAAAATCGGACAGCTTATGGCGAGGATAACAAGCGATCTTTTCGACATAACCGAATTTGCGCATCACTGCCCGGAGGAATTTTTCATTGCAGGAATAAAAATCGTCCTTTCTTTCGCAATACTCTGCACGACAGACGTATGGCTCACGCTTATCGTCTTTGCAATCATCCCCTTTATGATTTTCTTCTCAACGCGCTTCAACCGCCGTCTGCGCCGCGCATTCAAGCGCTCGCGCAACCAACTCGGCGAAATAAATGCGCAGGTGGAGGATTCTCTCCTCGGCATACGTGTCGTCAAATCATTTGCCAACGAGGATATTGAGATTGAAAAGTTTGAGCAGGGCAACGCTGAATTTCTCGATACCAAAAAAGAAACCTACAAGCATATGGCAGGCTTCGGCAGCTCGACACGCTTTTTCGACGGTCTTATGTATATTGTGGTTGTTGTCGCAGGTTCGTTTTTTATGATGAAAGGGCGCATCACCGCTCCTGATTTTATGGCGTATCTCCTCTATGTTACCACGCTTCTCACCTCCATACGCAGAATTGTTGAGTTCACAGAACAGTTCCAGCGTGGTATGACGGGAATCGAGCGTTTTGTCGAGGTGCTTGATGAGCCCATCGAGATTGCAGACTGTGAAAATGCAGGCGAGCTTCCGCCGATATCCGGTGATATTTCTTTTGTGAACGTCAGCTTCCGCTATGCCGACAGTGATGAAAATGTTCTCGCAAGGATAAATCTGAACATTAAACGCGGCGAAAACGTTGCGCTTGTCGGGCCTTCAGGTGCCGGCAAAACCACGCTCTGCAACCTCATTCCGCGATTTTATGACGTTACTGACGGCGCGATAACGATAGACGGCGTGGACATTCGCACTGTTACAACAAAATCTTTGCGCTCACAGATTGGAATCGTTCAGCAGGACGTCTATCTCTTCTCCGGCTCTGTTTACGATAATATTGAATATGGCAAGCCCGGAGCAACGCGCGAGGAGATAGAAAAGGCGGCAAAGCTTGCAGGCGCACACGAATTCATCTCTGAGCTTCCAAACGGCTATGAGACCTTTGTCGGTGAGCGCGGAGTCAAGCTCTCAGGCGGTCAGAAGCAGAGAATAAGCATCGCCCGTGTATTTCTCAAAAATCCTCCTGTGTTGATTCTTGACGAGGCAACAAGTGCACTTGACAACGAAAGCGAGCACATTGTTCAGCAATCTCTCGCTGAGCTTGCAAAGGGCAGGACGACTCTCACCATCGCGCACAGGCTCACAACTATAAGAAATGCAACCACGATTCTTGTCCTCACTGAGGACGGAATCGCCGAGAGCGGCACTCACAGCGAGCTTATGGAAAAGCAAGGCCTCTATTACAGCTTATATAGTATGTACACAGAAAAATAATAAAAAACGCTTGACATTTCTTGAAAGATATAGTAGAATAGCATCAGTTAGCATATGCTAACTGATGCTATTGCCTGTCAACACTTCCTCCAGGTGTTTTATTTTTGTGCGTCAGTTAGCATCAGCTAACCTATTCTATAATACTTTTCCCATTCAACACCCTCATATATGGAGAAGCATCACAGCTTTTCCGATTCATACTCCCCACAAGAAAACCGTCTCGGCAAGATGCCGAGACGGTTTTTAATCTGTTGTTTTCTTTTACTTATTACGGAAAAGCTTTGATGCTATAAGCTCACCTTTCGGAAGCCCAAGCACATCCTCGCGCGTTATTCCGCGCGAGATTATCATCGCCGCAAAATATACAATCACACCTGCAACAATTGACAATGCCACAGAGACGAGATTTCCGAGAAACGGCAGGCAGAGCTTATATGAGAAATACACCACAAGCCCCATTATTGCACAGGAGATAAGCGGACGCAGGAAAGTCTCAACCATCGGCGGCTTGAATTTTGCAACACGGCGCAGGAAAAGCATATTCAAAACTGTTATCACAACATAGCAAAGCACAGTTCCGATTGCCGCACCGAGCAACTCAACTCCCGGAACAGCAATGAGATAATAGTTTGCAAGCACTTTGACAACAGCACCTATGAGCATCGTTATCAGCGGCAGGTTTGCCCGTCCAAGCGCCTGCATCGATGTCGATGTGAGCGAGGATGCACACAGGAAGAATGACGCAAGCCCAAGCACTGACAGAATCGGCGCCGCAACAGCAACCGAGCCCTCGGTTTTATAGAGTATTGCAAGAATCGGCTCTGACAAAACAGATATGCCGACAGCCGCAGGGAGCGTGAATATAACAACGATGCGAAGCGCCGAAAGGATAGTTTTCGAAAGCTTCTCATAATCACGCACAGCGTGGGCGGCGGATATCGTCGGCGTTACGCTGACATTGAGCGATATTATGATTGAAGGAACAAGGTTGAACAGCGGCAGTGCATAATTGTCATATATGCTGTACATCGTCGTTGTCTGATGGGAATCATAGCCCATATTTGCAAGGCGGATCGGTATCAATACCGAATCTATCGTCGTTGTAAGGTTCATAACGAGCGAGCCGAGCGTTACGGGCACAGCCACAGCGAGAATGGATTTCAATATTTCAGAGCTGCCTCTGCATTCTCCCCCCTCATCCGGAAGCCGGCCCTCCTTCGCCTTCTTGCGGAGGAGAATCGAAACCATAAGGATGACCGTCAGCACTGTTCCTATCGTTATTCCGAGGATTACACCCGAGGCGATGAACTTTTCCTCAAAGCCCCAGGACATAAGCATCCAGGCAAGCGCAAGACCTATAAGCAGCCTCGAAAGCGCCTCGATTATCTGAGAAAGCGCTGTCGGAACCATATTCTCGTGTCCCTGAAAATATCCGCGAAATCCTGCCGTTACAGCCATAAACAGGACTGCAGGCGAAAGCGCAATTATGCTCGGAATGACGTTTACGTCTTTTATAACATTCTTTGCAAGAGCCCCGGACGCACCCATAAGAACAAGCGTACCGGCAAGACCTATCGTCACACACAGCCCCATCGCCGTTCTGAATATCTTTGTGGTCTCACGCCGCCTTCCAAGAGCGCGGCTTTCCGAAACCATCTTTGAGATTGCTATCGGGATGCCTGCTGTTGCTATCGTCAGAAGAATCGAATAATAGCGGTATGCATAGCTGTATAATCCCATTGTATAATCGCCGACAAGGTTTGTGAGCGGTATTCTGAACACCGCGCCGATAACCTTGACAAGAACGCTTGCAATTGCAAGTATTATTGCGCCTTTGACGAAAGACGCCTCCTTTTTTTCAGCCAAAACCTTCTACCTCCTTAGATGTCGAGCAGCATTACTATCTGGCGGATTTTGTCCTCAGTTTCCCTGAACACCTCATAGAAACCGTATTTCTTATAAAACTCATATGCAGCGGTGTTTTTCTCCGCAACACGGACACTCAAATGTTTTTTGCCCTTTTCCTTATAGTTGTTCATAGCGTGACCGATGAGCTGTATTCCATATCTTCTGCGGCGAAACTCAGGCTTTAAATAGACAAGGGAAATATGCCCTGCAGACGGATAGAGCGTTATATCATCGTCCGTTTCGATCATACCTATCTCTCCCTCAGTGCACAGCCCGAAGGCGATGCTTGCAGGGTTGCGGCTGAGCACGCGTTTTGCCTTTGCATCAACCGCACGGTCAGCCGGCGGCTCATCACCGAAAATATCGAGCCACGCCTCACGGTGGTAGGCGCGGATTTTCTCTTTGTCACGCGGCAGCTGCGCAAGCTCAAACCAGGCATTTGTGCCGACGCCCTCGCGCACCCAGCGCATATTTTCGGCATATCCCGGCATTTCGGAAAGGTGTGAGTTGTCGTTTTTGAACACCTCTGTATACACTCCGTTTTCTGCCCTGAACAGGCTTACGCAGGTGTTGTCGCCCCAGTCATCGTCTGCAACGTCTGAAAGGTCATCGCCTCTCACCATCCCGTGCATAAGCATACGAAGCGTTGCGCCGTGGCTCACTATGGCAATTGCCTTTCCGTCGTTTTCAGCAGCTATTCTGTCAAGCGCTGTTTTCGCTCTCATATATACCTGTGCATAGGTCTCGCCGCCCTCGACGTTGAACGCGAGCGGAGCATTCGTCCAGTGCTCATATTCCTCAGGATAGCGCGAGGGAATTTCCCCCCAAGGCATATTCTCCCACGCGCCTATACCTATCTCGCGGAAGGCAGGCTCTTTTATGAGCATAAGCCCCTTTTGCTTATATATCGCGGCCGCCGTGTCACACGTGCGTACAAGGTCACTTGAATAGACAGCATCCACCGCGACATCGGCAAAACGCTTTTCAAGACATTTTATCTGTTCATAGCCCTTTGGTGTAACGAGACCGTCATACCAGCCATAGGCGCGTCTGGTCAGGTTTCCGAAGGACTCTGCGTGGCGTATTAAATATATTTCAGTCATTATTTCATCTATCCCTTAAAAACAAAGCCTTAAGTCGCGGCAAACCTCCTGTGCCGCCATGCTCACGCGTATATTGAGCTCGCTATCACCCTCCGCAAGCGTGATGGGGCGCGTAACATATACGAGACCTCCGAGGCCGCGCATATCGAAAGCACCTCCGAAATCATGGGCGCTCGTCTTTTTGCCGTCATATCCTGTCAGCAGGAACATCGTTTTCTTACACGTGCGGCGAAGCTCACGCAGAACAGAGTTTGATACTCCGCCGAGCATTACCGCAATATCGGAATATCCCATATCTCCTGTTCTCTTGTCACCCCAGATTGCCACCTTCTCGCATACAGCCCTGTATACCATACGGATACCTGCCATAAGCTCCTGCAGATCAGTCGGCGTGCCGCTGTCTGAATGTGCAAGCACAAACACGCTCTTGCCGCTCTCTGCACATTTCTCAAAAAACGGAGCCAGGCCTTCCGCGCCGTAATATGGGCTTACCGTGACGGCATCAGCGCCGAGCGTGTCGTAATAGAACGCGGCCTCTGCCTTTGCCGCAACCGGCTCTCCGCTGCATTTTGCATCTGCGATTGTATACAGCCCCTTTTCGCCTGCATGGGCTATGGCATCAGACACAACGCCTATGCCATATGGAAGAAGCGCCGGCACATTTACTGCAACAGCAGGAACAGCCTCGCATATCGCATCAATAACTGCGCGGTTATATGAGCATACCGACTCTGCGACATCCTCTCCCCTGAATTCCTCCGGAAGCTCGTCGTATCCGACATCGAGCCCAACAACGCAAGGCGCCTTACCTGTTATTGTTTTAGTTATAAGCATATCAAAATTCATATGGCAAAACCTCACTTTTATTCCATTATGTAAGTATAACACAAATTCCAATAAAAGAAAAGTACAGCGAAGCAAAAATAAGCTTCGCTGTACGGTTTAATTCCAATAATCCACCTTATGCGGAAGATTGATATCTTTTACGTGAAACGTCGGTTCTTTTCCGTCTTTTCGCTGTTCGTCATAATCACGCAGAGCGCGGAACACATATTTTGAAAGGATGAGAATGACGGGCATATTGATAATCGTCATCCCGCCCATCGTAATATCGGCGATATTCCAGAGCAAATCCGCAGAAAGGCCTGCACCTACAAAGATGACGAGAGATGCAAGAATGTGATACACCCTCATAAACGTCTTCCCCGGCACTCTTCCGAGCATATATATGAGGCATTTGTCAACGTAGTAAAGATTTCCAAGAAGCGTTGTAAACGCAAAGAGAATCATAGCCGCAGTTATAAATATAGGACCAAAAACGCCGAGCGTCTCGCTGAGAGCCGCCTGAACATATGGCGCACCGGAAAGAGCTTCCGTCGGCTCAACGCCCGAGCACATACACATAAACGCCGTTGCACTGCATACGAGAACTGTATCTATAAACACAGACAATACCTGAACAAGCCCTTGCTTTACGGGATGCGCAACCTCAGCGGATGCAGATGCATTAGGAGCCGAGCCGACACCTGCTTCGTTGCTGAAAAGGCCGCGCTTTATTCCATACATCACACAGGAGCCTGAAAATCCGCCGAATATTGCTTCAAAATTGAATGCATCCGAAAATATGCGCGAAAACACAGAAGGCAATGTCGTTATGTTGAGAACGACAATGAGCAAGGCAACGAGAATATATGCCACGCCCATAAACGGAACAAGAGAGCTTGTAACCTTGATTATTCTTGAGCCTCCACCCATAAGACAATACGCCACAATCGCGGCAAGGATAAATCCGATTATCCACGGAGAGTAGGTTGGATTATAGAATTCATACGCAGAAAAGGTTGACTGCAGGTTATATGACGCGAGCATATTGAAGCCGAAACCATAAGTAAGAATCAGAAACACGGAAAAGACAAGCGCGAGAGGACGGCTCTTCAGCGCTGCCTCGATATAATATGCCGGGCCGCCGAAGCTTCCTTCGTCTCCGCGCTTTTTATAAATCTGCGCAAGAGTGCTCTCTGCAAAGGCAGAAGCGCCGCCGATAATCGCAATAAGCCACATCCAGAAAACCGAGCCGAAGCCGCCGAGGCACAACGCCGTTGACACGCCGATGATGTTGCCTGTTCCGACGCGCGAGGCTGTCGATACCATAAGCGCCTGAAAGGATGATACACCCTTTCCGTCCTTCGGCTTCTCCGTGACAGAGCGTATCTGCTCGCCAAAGAGACGGAACTGCACAAACCGTGTGCGAAGGGTGAAATATATTCCGCCTGCGATGAGCAGGATTATGAGCACATAGCTGTATAACGCATTGCTGACAGCCGAAACGATCTGATTAAGCATAAAAAGCTCCCACCTTTTTGTTTTCTTCTGAAATTATAACCAATTTTCAAATAAAAGTCAAACCTGCGCAAATGGCAAAAAACACAATCCTAACAAATTGAATTTTAATCCTTCTATTTTAAATCTCTCGTTTTTATGTTAGTATATAATAAAACCTCTATAAAAAGGAGCAACCTTCAATGATAACAAAAGAATCTATAAAATCCATGTCTCTCAAAGAAAAGATTGCGCATATGATAATATACCGCGCAGGCGAATTTCAGGAGAGGCTTGACGAAATGCTCGAAAACGGCACTGCCGCAAACATCGGCGGTGTGTTTATCCCTTCTGACAAACGCGACATAGACAGCGCGGTAGAGCTTATGAACAAGTGGCGTGCAAAGGCAAAATATCCGCTTTTCTTCTTTGTCGATGCAGAATGGGGTGTTGCACAGATTTTCCCGGACGGAACGAGGCTCTCACCCGTTATGGCAGTCGGCGCATCCGAAAACGCAGAGGAGCTCGCATATCTCCACGGCAACGTCGTCGGGCGCGAATGTGCCGCGCTCGGATATCGCATAGTATCCAATCCGACAGTCGATGTCAACATTGAGCCTAAAAACCCGATTATCTGCACACGCGCATTCAGCGACGACACTGATACTGTCATCCGCCTTTCACGCGCTTACATAAGGGGAGTGCAGGATGCAGGCGTTATATGCAATGCAAAGCATTATCCCGGCCACGGTGCAACGGCAGTTGACTCTCATATGGCTATGCCTGAGGTCAGAAGAACAAAGGAGGAGCTCTATGATGTCGAGCTTCGCCCGTATAAGGAAATGTGCAATGATATGTGGGGCGTTATGACAGCGCATATTCATTACCCTGCCCTTGCAGGTGAGGGGGAGGAAGGCGTGCCTGCAACGCTCTCGCGCACTATGCTCTATGACATACTCCGCGGCGAATTCGGATATGACAATCTCATCATCTCCGACAGCCTCACGATGAAGGGAATCAAGGACAAATACGGCCTTCACGCCGCCGTCGGTGCAATAAAGGCAGGACACGATATTATTCTTCAGGACTATATGACCGATCCTCAGATTACGTTTGATCTCGTTATGGACGCCGCAAAGAGCGGAGAGATTCCGATGGAATGGATTGATGAATCCGTCTATCGCATAATGAAGTTCAAAGAACAGCTCGGATGTATGAGCAATGAGCCTGTTGACGTTGAGGCGGCAAGAAAGATTCTCGGCTGCGAAGAGCACATCAACGTCTCAAAGCGCATTGCGCGCGAATCCATCACACCCATCGAGAGCTCATCGCTCCCTCTCGACACAAAGTCTGCAGGCAAGACTCTCGTCATAGCGACAGTCGGCCCCGAGGAGGAAAGAGCTATGGCAGACCTCGGCGATTGCGGTGGCCGTGCTTCCTTGAATATCGCAAACGCAATAAAGGCATATTGCACAGCCGATGCCGAATATGTGTCAGAGCTTCCTGAAAAGGCGCGCGTAGATGAGCTCATCGAGCTTGCAAAGGGCTATGACACCGTTGTTGTCGCGGCGTTTGTCCGCACATCCTCATATAAGGAAAACAGCGGTAAGCTTTCTCCCGAGATAACAAGGCTTCTGGAAGCTGTCGGAAAATCCTCGGCCACGCTCGTCTCCCTCATTCTTGGAAGCCCATATGCAATCGCTGATATTCCGGAGCAGAAAAACTGTCTCGTTGCATATAGTGATGACATATACTGCATCGATGCTATTGTCGATGCGTTGTTCGGCAAAGCAGAAGCGCGAGGACATCTCCCTGTCAACGTATCCGAAAAATATCCTCGCGGATATTCCTGCAGAAAATAAACCAAAAGCCGTTTCGAACTTCGCTTCGGAACGGCTTTATTTTTAAATTGCAACTCAGTTGATTATTCGGACAAATCGTGGTAGAATTATAACAGATCAATAAAACACATCAGGAGGATGCATAAAATGGATTATCAGAAGCTTCGCAACGGCAGCGACATACGCGGCGTTGCTCTTGAAGGAATTGAAGGCCAGTCCGTTAATCTGACAGAAGAGGTCACCCGCAACATAGGCCGCGGTTTCGCGCTCTGGCTCATAAAGAAGACGGGCAAAAAAGAGGCACTTCGCGTTGCTGTCGGCCGCGATTCGCGCCTTTCGGGTGAAAAGCTCAGCACGTGGCTTTGCTCGGCTATGGTCGAGGCAGGTCTCGATGTCACAAATTTCAATATGGCAAGCACCCCGGCTATGTTTATGTCAACTGTCACAGAGGGCTATGAATATGACGGCTCTGTTATGATCACAGCAAGCCATCTCCCCTTCAACCGTAACGGGTTCAAGTTTTTCACAAAGGACGGCGGTCTCGAAGGCTCGGATATAAAGGAAATTCTTGCGTTTGCCGAAAGCGATGAGACAACATCACTTTCAGCAGGCAAGCTCGCTGAAGGCGAATTTATGGATACATACGCCAAAATCCTTGCAGATAAAATCCGTGCCGCAACAGGCGAAGATAAGCCGCTCGAAGGCTTCCGCATCGTTGTTGACGCTGGTAACGGCGCAGGCGGCTTCTATGTTGACAAGGTGCTCAAGCCTCTCGGCGCAAACACCGAAGGCAGCCGTTTCCTCGATCCTGACGGCAGCTTCCCGAATCACATCCCGAACCCCGAAAACAAAGAAGCTATGGAGAGCATCACAGAGGCTGTGCGCGATGCAAACGCAGATCTCGGCATAATCTTTGACACAGACGTCGACCGTGCAGGCGCCGTTCTTTCCGACGGAAGCGAGCTCAACCGCAACCGCATAATCGCAATGCTCGCCGCAATTCTCCTGCGTGAGCACCCCGGCACAACCATCGTTACTGACTCAATAACCTCAACAGGTCTTGCAAAGTTCATCGAAGAGAAGGGCGGCATCCATCATCGCTTCAAGCGCGGATACCGCAACGTCATCAACGAATCTGTGCGTCTGAACGGCCTCGGCCAGGACAGCCAGCTTGCAATCGAGACATCAGGTCACGGCGCGCTTAAAGAAAACTATTTCCTCGACGACGGCGCTTATCTCGTCACAAAGCTTCTCATCGAGCTTGCGCGCGGAAAGAAAGAGGGTTACAAGCTCGAATCGCTCATCGCTTCTCTTGAAGAGCCTGCAGAAAGCGTTGAGTTCCGTATGAACATTCTTCTTGATGACTTCAAGGCGTATGGCCAGAGCGTTATCGATGAGCTCACAGCATATGCCGAAAAACAGAACGGCTGGTCGCTTGCTCCGAGCAACTTCGAAGGCGTGCGCGTAAACCTCGACGAGGCCCACGGCAACGGTTGGTTCCTGCTTCGCCTCTCGCTTCACGATCCGCTTCTTCCGCTCAACATCGAGAGCAACGACGAAGGCGGCGCAAAGAAGATCGCGCAGGAGCTTGCAGCCTTTATCTCAGGCTATGACAAGCTTGATGCAAAGGCACTTCTTGATTTTGCAAAATAAATATAAAAATATGGAGTGGCAAATTTGCCACTCCATATTTTTTATTATATAGAATCAATAATACATAAAAGAGGAAAATGCCAACCCAAAAAACAAAACAAACCACAAAATCACAAAAACAACAGACAAAATCGTGCTTACAAGCGCCCCGATTCCTGCGCTTCTGGCATTATTGGGCGATGAATCACTCCACAAAAGCCACAAAAGCAAGCCTGCTACAGGAATCATAAAGCCCAGAACGCCCCAACCAAAACTGCCTGTATCCTTTATGCCTTGAGAATTCTGGTTATTTACCGCTGCGCCGCAATTAAGGCAGACAGCTGCGTTTGCATTTATTTCCTTTCCGCAATTCGAACAAAAAGCCATATTCAAAAACCTCCTTTGGTAAAAAAACGCCGCCTTTTAACAAGGCGGCATTTTGAAATCACATTAGATAAGCTTGTTCGGATCAACAACATAAGTTCCCATAAGGATCTTTACGAAATCGATCAAAGCAAAAATGCTTCCAAGATAGAAACAGAGAGACATAATTATTTTGAAAATGCCCTTCTTTGTTTCACCCATCATAAAGTTGTGAATGCCGATACCACCGAGGAAGAAGCAGATAAGAGCCATTGTTGTCTTATCCTTTCCTGCAAGATCGCCTCCAACTCCTGTTGCGCCGCCCTTACCAATAGCAACACCGCAATTGAGACATACAGCTGCATTCGGAGCAACCGGCTTGCCGCAGTTTGCACAGAAGCTGTTGCCGTCTCCTGTCTTAACTCCACACTTTAAGCAAATAGCCTGATTCGGAGCCATTGCTTCACCACAGTTTTTGCAAAACATACTGATTTCCCCTTTTCATTATTTAATAAAGTATACTATAGACACAGTATAACATCGCCGTTAACATTTGTCAACATTTTTCGACCTTCTATGCATAAAAAAACAATCGCACCATCCAGTTTACCGCAAGTCCTGCAAGAATAACGGAGATGATCGCCGTATCTGCGATTTTGTTTTTGAAAACAGTTCCGTCGCACAGAAAATAAAGATACAGGACAGGCACCGCCCAGAACATCGGATTATAATCAAATGCAGCTCTGAAATCGAAGCGTAAAGCTGACAGGCATGCCCGTGTTACACCACATCCCGGGCACGAAACATCAAAAAGAAATTTAAAAATACACGTTATGCCTAAAAATCTCATAAGCGCGACAAAGGCAAGGTATGCTGCCGTTATCAGAAGCTTGAGCTTTAAATTCTTTATCTTCACACTCACACATCTTTCGTTTTTTTCTTTATACATATTATACAGCACAGCGTTTAAAAATGCAATTTTCAGTTAATATTTACCCGTTTTTTCAACACTGCAAATATTACCGACGACAGCGAAACCGTTATAACAGCCTCAGGTATCATATATCCTCCGTTGTATATCAGGGAATACAGCCACACAGGCTGCCCTTCCGGCGCATAAACTCCCCATATGAGAATACCCGTTATGAAATGGCACATAAAGCGGCAAAGCATCGCAATCACTGTTCCGACTGCAACACCTGCAAGCGTATTGCCAAAAATTTTTGAAATCGGGTTTACTATGCACAACACCGTAAACGCAACAATATAGTCAAGCAATACCACAGCAGCAAAATAACCTATGGTTGCTGTCGGCGGCGCGGCAAATCCCAGAAGCATCTGTACCAGAGAATATACAAAACACGCAAGCAGCCCCCAGCGAAAATCCTTTATATGTGCACAAACAATGATTATCGGCACCATACTCCCCAATGTCACCTTACCGCCATATGGCGCCTGATAAATACATATCATTGAAAGCACAGTCGAAAGCGCAATCATAACAGCACATTCCGATAGTCGCCTTGTCTTGTTATTAATCCTCATAACAAACCTCCTGATATAAAAAACACGCTTTGCGAAAAATTGCAAAACGTGTTTTTGACAAAACAAATATTCCTACGTCGGCATTATCCGCATCAGGTTCATGGGTTTCAGGCTCTTCTGCCGTCTCTCAGCCGGGATAAACCCAGCTCCCCTTATATGTAGTTTTAAGTCATTATACTCTTTTAAAGCTCAGATGTCAAGCATCGGCAAGGTTAAGAAAGCCCGGCCATAATCTCCGGAAAGGCAACGATAAATCCGACAATTATCAGGTTGAAAATCACCATAATCGGCACAAAAACTTTAAACTGTATATGCCTTGTCTTGTGTCGGAACACCTTCATTCCTGCATATGCACCTATCGCGCCTAAGCATAACGCACACAGCAGAAGCGCTTTTTCGGAAACGCGCCACGCGCCTATCTGCGCCTTGAACTTGTCAAGCCCATATAGAAAAAATACCAATATATTCCATATCACATATATGATAATCAATATGTTTTCCATAGCTTTATCCCCTTCATCGAACCCTGAGTTTTCTCAATATCTCCTCGAAATAACACGGCAGGTCCGACTCGAAATACATTTCCTCACCTGTGCGCGGATGAACAAATGTTACATTCTTAGAATGAAGGCACTGCCCCTCAAGCCCAAGCTTATCCCTTGCACCGTAAATCGCATCGCCGACAACGGGATGCCCTGTATGCGACATATGCACAC
>JAFSIZ010000053.1 GCA_017439555.1 Oscillospiraceae bacterium
ACATAGAGCTTTATCTCTCTGAAGTCAGACGATGTATTAGGATCCTTTGATATATACGGAGTTCCGTCAGGCTTTGTGGGACGGTAGCCGAAGCCATCGTCAACACCCCAGGTCTCAACAGTTTCACCGGGACGAAGCCCCTGATTGTAGTTGATTGTTTTAATTTCACCGACCTCGGGATAGAGAACGTTTTTAAGAGCATCACGCTCACCGTTTGCAACAGCCTCTGCATTTGCCGCAATTGCACGGTTTACGTCATAGTGTCCTTCCGCATCACGTCCGCGCTCATAGAGAAGAGCAAAGTCGTTTGATGGGAAGAATCTCTTACAGTTATTACACTGAACCTTCCAGGGATTCTGTATCGGATTTATGCTGTAAGCCGAGTGTCCGCTTGTTTGTGAATCACCTGCAAGGTCAACTCCGCAATAATGGCATATATACCAACCCGGATCATTTCGATAGGTGGGAGTAAATGACGAAGGAATACCGTTTGGCACCATAAGGGAATACCATTTTTCCCAATTCTCCAGATATACATCTGCCTTGGCTACTGTGGCTTTAACTTCACTCTTTGCCCAATCATAGCGCTCTGCATTTCTCTTTACATTCGCTCTCTTCTCGGCAGTATAGTAAGTTGAATCCTTTTTACCCTCATGCTCGGTAACAGTTATCTTTTTGCTTGCTGTTATAACATCTGCACCGCGGAAATTTTCTACCTTTGCGGTAACGGTTGTTTCTCCGACAGAAAGGCCTTTTACCATTCCCGTTTCATCCACGGAAACGATGCCCTCCGGCTCATAGGAATAGGAAATATCACCCGAGGGAATTTCTATTGTGTGTCCGCTGTTCATTCTGACAGTGAAGGACGTACTTGCCAATTCGTTAAGGAACAGCCCGTCATCTGACAGAAGCTCTGCCGAGCCTTCAACAACACCCGTATCGTCTTTAACCGCAACGGGAAGAGTTGCCGTGCACGCCTCTCCGTCCACAGTTGCCTTTACTGTGATATTGGCACTGCCCTCCATAGCTGCGGTTATAACGCCGTCATCAGATACGGAAGCAACTCTGTTTGCAGATGAGCCGAACTGTGTTGATTCTACTTTCTTTGTGACATCTGCTCCGTCTGTTGCAGGAACAATTTCAGTTTTGATCTGCATTGTGGTCGGATTTTCGGGGTCTGTCATTACCAGCTCATTTGAATCAACCGAGATTATAAACATCTCATTCTCGGAAGCTGTCGCACCCGGATAAACGCCTGCAAGAACAGCCTCATTTCCGCTTTTTAACGTGAATGTTCCGATTGAACCGAATTTCCAGCTCTGAGCTACGCCTGTGCCGTCGGTGGGCATAAAGGTCAATACATAGTATCCGCGCTCCGGAATAACCACCTTACCTACATATGACGGTGCGGCTGCCGGCTGGAAACGGTTTGTGGTTGCCTCATCGTGGCAATCATAGCTTCCGACATAGTCATCCTCATTTGTTGAAGCCTTGGTCTTGTTCACAAATACATCTACCATATAGCTGTCACTTGAAGCCGCGTGATTGACGGTAAGATCATATATACCGCCCTGCGGTACATAGACCTCAAGTGCAACATAGCGACCGAGACAGGAGAGAATGAAGTTGTTCATATAGAGGAAGCCGCCCTTATATGCGGTGTCGGAGGTAGCTCCAAAGAATCTGTAAAATCCCCTTGTTTTATCATCGGTAAGCTTTTTGAGATCGCCGAGCTTATTGATGCTGTCCCAGCCCATACGATTCATATCGCTCTCGATGTCATAGGTTATTGATATTCCGCCTGCTGTAACCTTGATTTTTGTTTCAAAACTTGTCTCGTAGCTGTTTCCATAGCTTGCAGTGTAGGAGACTGTGGTCTCGCCCTCTGAAAGTGCTGTGACAACACCGTCATCCGATACCGAAACTATATCTTCACCGCCATCAGCTATCTGGAAATCCGAACAAGCAAGCTCAACTTCACTTACATCGGAAAGCAGAGCATATGCCGAAACCTTCGCCTCCTGACCCTGCACAAGGGAGACTGTTTCGTTTTTCGGATATGCGTTCATAACTATGCGCTTATCTCCTGCTCTCATAACGATATCTCCGACATAAGCGGTGTCGTTAGCGTCAGGCGTTGTATCAAGTGCACGGAATCCGATATAATACTTTCCTGCAGTTTCAAAGTAATGCTTTCCGACAAATGTGGGAGTCGTTACCTTGACGACCTTTTTCTCTGCAAGGCTTGTATCTTCACAGTCGATTGTTCCGACAAGATTTGTATCGGTAAAGTCTGCCGCAACAGGCTTTTCTCCATCGCTCTCAATCACATAAACGCTTACCTCTCCGCCAAGAAGAGCCTTGCCGTTATACATGGAGATATCATAATCGCCTGCTCTCGGCACATCAATTTCAAAGAATATCCATTGATTCTGATATATCTCGAACATTCCCGAACTCCATCGCAGATGCCATGTTTTCGGAGTTACGTCGTTTCTCGAGTCGTTGGCATACTTGAAAAAGCCGTCAGTACTGTCATATGTAATACTGCTTCCAAACGTTTTATTGTGTATGTCCGCAGATATGTTGCCATACAGTTTTGCAAAGTCATACTTAATTGTAATTCCGTCGTTCTCAACAACGTTTACAGGAAGACGGAAACTTCCGACAGCTTCGCCTGCGTAGCTTACATCAAACGAAACCGTTGTTTCACCGAGCGCAACACCGCTGACTTTTCCATTATCCGTTACTGTTGCAATGCTTTCGTTTTCGATTGCACAGTTTGAAATATCTGCCTTGCCCCAGGTGTTGTCGGAGAGAAGAACAGATACGGAAATATCGCGTGTTTTTGTCTGCATAACGGAAAACGGCTCTTCCGGAAGCTCATATTTTCCCATATAAGCCTTTTCGCTTCCGCCGTCAAGGATTATGTTTCCGAGATATCCGTATTCGGTTCCGGAAGTTTCTCCTGCAGAAGACTTAAAGCCGATGTAATACTCACCTGCCGTCGGGAAGGTGTAACTTGCCGCAGCTCCGTCCTTCATAAACGGATTTGGGTTTGTTTTTCCGTCTTTGCCGGTAGAATTATTACAGTCTACCGTTCCGATGTAATTACCTTCCGTAAGTGCCGATGCATTGGGCGTTACGGATGCAGGGAAAATATATGCATCAAGGAGATGTCCTTTTGCACTTGCATGGTTTTTTATCTTAACATCATATGTACCGGCTTTCGGAACATTGATTTTAAGAATAAACCACTGATTTTTATAAATTTCGATGGTG
>JAFSIZ010000054.1 GCA_017439555.1 Oscillospiraceae bacterium
CACAAACGGCGCATACAAGAAGAGAGAAATCAAGGATGTTATTGAGTTTGAACTTTAAGATGGGGGAACGGATATGAAGCTTTACGCAAACTTACATACACATTCAACCCACTCTGATGGAGGCTTTTCCCCGGCGCAGCTTGCACGCGTTGCAAAGGATGAGGGGTACGGTGCGGTTGCGATTACCGACCACGATACCGTGACCGGATATACAGAGCTTAGGGAAGAATGCGCAAAGCTCGGGCTTGAAACGATTTTCGGTGCAGAGTTTTCGTCTCCATCAACTCTTCTTGACGGAATTGAGGGAGAAGCGGGAACCTTCCACATCTGCGGTTACCACTTCGATCCCGAATACCCGCCGATGAAGAAGTATCTTGAAGAGATGAGCCTGCGTGAAACGGACCAGACAAAAACGCTTTTTGAGCGCGGAGTTCGCCTTGGAAAAATAAAAGGAATCGAATGGGAAGAGGTTCTGGAATTTAACAAAGGCATTACCTGGCTTTGTAACGACCACCTCTGGCGTGCGCTTCTTGCAAAAGGACTTATGCAGCCTTCCGACCGCGGCTGGTATTTTACGGAGCTTTTCGGAGTTCACCGCTATGAGGTACCGCCGTCTTATCCGTTCAAGCAGGAGCACGAGATAATAAAGCTTATTCACGATGCCGGCGGTATAGCGATCGTTGCGCATCCCCACGGACAGCTTAAACACTTGGATGCGCTCCGCGAAATGGGAATTGACGGCCTTGAAATCTGGCATTGGATGATGACCGATGAAGAGCGTGAGCAGGGAATAAGGCTTGCTCATAAGTATGGGCTTTATATCTCCGGCGGAAGCGACCATAACGGCTTCTGCGCAGGTATTCTTGATAAGAACAGCCCGCGATACGCGGATGAATGTACTTTGGGAACGACAAAGGAATACTTCGATGAAATAAAAAACAGAAAAATAAACAGATAAACAATACAGAAAGGAAGGTTTAAGATGAAGAAAAGATTACTCGGCGCACTTCTTGCAATGGCAACGGTATCATCTCTTTTTGCCAGCGCTTCGGCAAGCGACGCAAAAGCGGCATACACTGATGTGCCGGAAAGCCACTGGGCGCACGGCGAGATTATGTCTTGCACGGAAAACGGAATTTTCAATGGGTTTCCTGACGAAAGCTTCCGCCCATCGGATGTAATGACGCGGGAAGATGCAGCCACCGCAATCAAAAGGCAGTTTAAAAATACAGATTTTTCGGCATTTTTAAACAGCAATGACAAGAAGGGCGCAATCACGCGTGAGGAAGCAGCATATCTCATATCCAAAGCTAAGGGGTATGAAAACAGTGATGAGCTGTCTCTCGACAAGTTCTCCGACAAATCAGAAATTTCCGGAGAATACAAGGCGGAGGTTTCGGCAGCGGTTTCCGAAGGTCTTATCCTCGGTCACAGCGATAAAACGTTCCGCCCGAAGGTGACACTTACAAGAGGCGAATTTGCGGTGCTTTTATACCGCGCGGTTTACGGTGAGGAAATTCTTGCAGAGAGAAGAGCAAAAGCATATGATTATATGTTTAAATCAACCTCGCTTCTCTGGAGCCCGACGGAAGATATCCTTTACACAACGCAGAAAGATGTAAAGCCGGAGGAAGCAAAAGAAAACGTTCAGTTCACGCTTCATGCCGACAGAATTTACCACGGAACTCCATATAGCTATGCTGGCGGCACGTCAGAGGCTTTTCTTGATTATGCCATAGAGCAGGATGAAAACGGTGTTTATCTTATCGACGGTCTTACTTGGGAAAATATCTCCGGCGGAAGCGGAAACGGACGTATCGGTAACGACTGCTCAAGCGTGCTTTTGCATGCATACGGTCAGCTTGGAGAAACATATAACGCTACCACAACGGCATATCTTACCGAGAAATACGGATTCCTTCCGGTAGGTAATTACAAAACGGTTTATGATAAGTACGTAGACACGGGTGATATCATAAAGGAGAACGGCGAACAGGTAATTTTCCGTGCATATTCTCGTCTCAAGCTTGCAGATGCCATTGTAGAACGTATAAGCAACAGCGGACACTGCAGAATGGTCAAAGAGGTAAAAACGGTCTATCTCCCGGACGGCACAATCGACGGCGAGAAAAGCACAATGACGCTTATTGATCAGGCGGTTGGTTCGTACAAAAGAGAAGAAACCTACTTTAACGAAAAGCTTGGGCAAGATGTTTATAAGGTAGGACGTGAAGAAACCTTCAACTTTGCTACAATGGCAAGCTGGAAGTTTATACCGATTACCTGCCGTGCACTTATCGATCCCGCACCGATAGCGAAGCCTGCTATTACGGACACGGAAAAGGTTTTTGATAAGGATGCGATACTTAAAGGAACGCTTACCTGCAACTGGATGATGGATTGCGTAACGCTTGATATCGCAGATGCAGCGGGCGAGGCTGTTCAGTCCGCAACGGCATATGTAAGCAGGAAAAAGATGTATACGAGCTTTGATATGCAGGAGTTTGTTACAGTAAATCCGGCGCTTGTACGCGGAAGCGTTGATGTAAACGCACTTGAGGAAGGTAACTACAACTGCAAGGTCACAGTTCGCCTTGTAACTGGTGAAGAAATCACAGTACGTGATTTTGAATTTGTAAAGTAGGATTTAAAGCCTCCCTTGCCTAAAGTGTAGCGGATCGAAGCAGAGTGTCGGCGCACCCCAAAAGCCTTCCCCTTGAGGGGAAGGGGGACCGTCGTATGACGGTGGATGAGGTGGCAAAACTAATAGTTACTTCGTAATCTACACCTCATCCGTCAGCTTCGCAGACACCTTCCCCTCAAGGGGAAGGCTTGGAACTCAGAAAACTTTAACGTTATCCTTTTGTGTCCCTTTTAGTGTTATGATTACAACAACACCAACCAACCTACGTAACAAATTTTTTAAAATAAACAACAAACAGGAGGAGTTTTTGAAAATGAAAAAGATTTTATCTCTCATTCTCGCACTTTCCCTCATCATCTCGGTAGCACCGATGTCCTTTGCGATAAAGTCGACGGAGCTTGATAACCCGCCTACTGTCGACGCTACATTTAGCGCAAAACCGGGTATGTATTTTAACTTCAGTGCTGCAAACTTGGGTGAGAAGGCAGATATTGATAAGACAACAATAATTAGTTACGATAGTGCTGACTCGCTCAAATGGGCAACCGTAGACACTGACCCTTGGAAAATTGCGGGGGAATATGGAACAACCGATTATAGAATTACATCTTCTTCGCTTGATACTACAACTTATGCGAACGCAAAAGAAAACGCATTTTACTGGAGCATTGCTAAAAACTACGCCTCGCGAATATGGAGTACAGGAAAACCAGGCTCGGCTATTGCTATAGGCATATACGTCGGCGAAACAGGCGTGTTCACTCCATCTATTACCTATCAAGAAAGCACTAAAAGCTGCAAATATTCTTTTTATCTTGCACCGATGGCTGCATATAATAATGAAAACGGTTATTCTTTTAATTCCACGAATGTAATAGCAAAGAGTCCGGTATTGGGATGCTTGAACCCCACTACGCGGAGCTCGAGCATAACTCTCATTGGTACACAAGACTTCTATAACGCTGATCCGCAAGTTGACCCAAAAACAATTGATTTTTCTTCTTCGATAAAAGTTGAGAAAGAGGGGTTCTATTATTTATATATTGTTCCGAATTGTAATAGTGCCTATCTTTCTAATAATAACCAGACAGACTATTACATGAACCTTTGCTCCATTAAATTCACTCCGGAGCCTGAGATGACTGCAGATGCGGCATTCACAGCAACAACAGACCCCGATTATAGCAGCGAAACCGCACCCACAACCGCAACTGTTTCACGTCTTGCTCTTTACGGCGAGACCTCTGCAAATATCGACACGGAAACCGTCACCTACGGTAGCACTACAACGATAAAAGAAGTTTATGCAACAGTTACAAGAGAAGACGGAACCTATAACTTCCTCTACTGGGCAAAGGGGCTTTATAACGGAGTAGGCAATAAGCATATTCTTTCCACAAGTAATGCCGCATTCTCTTACAAGCCGCACGAGGGCGCAAACTACCTCATCGCAGTTTATGAAAAAGAGGGGGCAGCTAAGGAAGCAGCGTTCTATGACAGAAACGGTCAGCTTCTCAACCCTGAGATAACAGATAACACGCTTCCCGCGCTTCCTGCAATGGCAGGGCTTGGCGATGCAATCGGATGGGAGCAGCTCGGAACCGGCGAAGTGTTCGCTGCAGGTTTTGATTTTTCCGCCCTTGAGGGTGATAAGGTCTTTATGGCAAAGTATAACGAGCTTTCCGAAGATATCACTATCAGTATAAACGGAGTTTCCGACACTTACAAGTACGGCGATACTGTCACCTGCGAAAGTGACAATGCAGACTTCAGCTACTGGACAAGGCAGATAGGCTCGGGTGATGCTGAAATCGTAAGCATTGATGCAGACTATTCCTTCAGCGCATACACCGACTGCACCATCAAGGCTGTTTGCAACGGCGCGGTTACCGAAGATGACCTTAGCAATGGTGCAAGAAAGATTCTTCTTTCCACCTTCTCTGTAGGTGATAACCTCACAGCTGTTATGGCAGAGTTCATCGGCTTTGGCGGCGCAAAGGAAAAAGGTATTATGTTCGGCGAAAAGAAGATAGCAATGACAACCGACAAAGCTCAGTTTACCGTAACAAACGACACAACTTCTGCCGTAACCGTAACAGGTTATGCAATTGTCGATGAAGCAGGCGCTGCTGTAAAATACACAGACGGTAGCATTTCGGTACGGGGAGTAACATCTGCAGAGTAAGTAAAAGTTTATATAGTATAGGACGTTTAGTATTTGAGGCACATGAGAATAAATCTTGTGCCTCATCTTAAAAAAGGAGAAAACCTATGCGCAATAGAAAGTTTAACAGAGTAACATGTATTTTGCTTGCGCTTTGTATGATGGCATCATTTTTGCTCAATGCCGTTTCTGCATTGGAAACACAAGCACCCGGCGACGGTATGCACTTCATCTTCAGAGCCGCCGGCTATGGCTCGGAAACTGATATTGGATATGATACGATAAAGAGCTATGACGATTATGTCGGAGGAAGTTCAAAAACTCCGACATGGGCAACCAATTCCGGAGATAAGTGGCGCATTGATGGAGCATGCTCCACATACGAGGTTGACGGATTCTACCTTACTGATGCGGACGGACTTAAAAAAGACACCGACGGCGATGGTAGTGTAGATGATGTTTACGAAGCTAACGCACTTTCGTTTAAGGCAAAAGGAAACAATGCGGTGCATCCGACCTCCGGATCGAATAAAGCGTTATACTATACTGCAGTTGCGATAACGCTTGATGTGGCTGAAACCGGTAATTTTATTCCGTCGCTTACATACCATGTCGGGCCGGAAGTTCCAAAATGCGATGTGTATCTTATACAGAGAAGTACTTCGACTGTATATGATTACCGAAACCGTATGAGCTTTAACGGCGGTAATTCTAAATATACTTTGCTGGCGTCACAGTTGATACGCGGCAGAGTTAAGGATGTAGAAGGTGCTTACCTCGGAACAATTGATATGTACGCCGAAAAAGAAGGGACACAAACAACAACCTTCCCTGCGTATGAAATTCCGGAGGGGAAGACCGGAGAATATGTTCTTTTCCTTAATATTTCCAATGTAAATACCGCATTTTATAATAAGTATGGCAGGGGGAAAATGCCTGACTATATAGCAAGCATCCACTCCTTTGACCTCACTCCTGCTCCCGAGGAAGAGGAGCCTGTAATATCCCGCGCAGAGCTTGCGCTTGATAATACAAGCCTTACCGTCGGCGGCACGGCAAAAGCTTCGGTGGAATTTTTCCTCGAAGACGGAACAAAGTATGAGAAAGCTGTTGAATACACGCTTACAAGCTCTGACACAAACGTTGCAACGGTTGATGAGAAAACCGGTATCGTAACGGCTGTCGCGGCAGGAAATGCATGCATTTCCGTATCGCTTGTAAGCGATACGTCTATAACATCTTCAGTGAATATCACAGTTGCGGAAAGCGTGTATCTCAAAGAGCTTATCCCGTCTGAAAAGGGAATTACCCTTTATGTGTCGGGCGCGGAAAATTCCATAACGCTTACCGCAAAGGCAAAAATGAACGACAATTCTGTGCAGAGCGCGGAAAAGTATGCGCTCACCTTTGAAAGCTCGGAAAGCGGCATTGCGAGGGTGGAAAGCTCCGGCAATATCGCCACCGTAACAGCGGTTTCGGCGGGAGAGACGAATATCACGATTTCTGCAACGAATGAAAAGGGAGAGCCGTGCGCGGCTTCTGTTCCGGTATACGTAAAAGAAAAATATGACGGAATACACTTTAACTTCAGCGCCGCAAGCTGGGATAAGGCTGCGGTAGCCGATATTCCCGCGGAAGACATCAAAGCAAACGGCGATGCCGCATCACCTGTATTTGCAAGTATAGACACAGATCCGTGGTATATCGACGGTCAGCGGC
>JAFSIZ010000055.1 GCA_017439555.1 Oscillospiraceae bacterium
CCGTGATAAACATGGAAACGGTGTCGTTTCCCGTATCGGTAATGCGTATTTGCTTTGCTCCGCCGGCGGTTACTTCAAGCTTTCTCATAGTCTCAGGCTGAATATTCACATTGAGGTATCCAACCACTACGTTGTTTTCATAGCCCTGAATGCTTGATTCCACCTTAATGCGAACATCTCCCGCCGCTTTTGCAACAAGACTGTCTCCCTCTATGCCTGCGATGCTCTCATCCATTGAGGTGTATTTCGTTATAACTGCAGGGTGATCGAAAATTCTTCCGTCATTTAACACAGGCTGATGAACGAGTTTTATCTTTTCGCCTTCATATATTTCGCCAGTCTCTGGATATGCACCTGTTGAGACAAGGCGAAGATTTGAAAAATCATAAAGGTCAACGGAGTGGAGGTTTACATCATAATACGAAGTAGCACTTCCGACCGGCAAAGAATCAACCCTTCCTCTTGCAACAAGATAGAGGTAATATTCGCCCGGTTCAGCTATTTCTACAGAATCGAATACAACTGTCCTTTTCTCCGGTTCTGCCGCGTAAAGATTTTGCTCTCCGATTTTAATTAACTTTGAATTCTGCGTTTTAAAAACGCTCATAAGCGGAGCTTTGTTGGTAATATTTATATCACCGTTTGCTTTCAGTGCATCAGTTGTGGCATCCGCACTGTCCCAATAGAATTTGTACTTTGCATCCCCGTATGTAAACGAAGAAACCGGTGCAAGGAAGAATGCATATCTGGTACTTGTCGGTCCCGCCTCATAGGTTATTGACGGCGTAAACTTTCCCGCACCCGGAATCTTCACTTTGAGTGCTAACGCAGCAGATGCACTGCCGGAGCTTGTAACCGGATTGAGATAAGCATAATTATAAACTCTCCAATAAAGTGCATTCGGTCTTGATTGCGGGAATTTCTCAATGTCCGGAGTTTCCGAGGTTATACGGTAATTGTTGATAAGTCTCTGTCCGTCTACATACCACGGGTCTGTGTCTATACTTGCAAATGCAGGTGAAGCACTGTCTCCGTTTGCTTTAACTTTTTCCGCAGGAATGTCCTCTTTCTCTCCGTAGCCTGCGGCGCTAAAGTTAAAATGCACGCCGTCAAATACTTCTTTAACAGTTACTGAAACCGATGCAGATACGGGATCGCCCTTTTCGTTCGTCGTCGAGATAATGATATTTGCGTTTCCCGGCGCGACAGCAGTTACAACAGCGCTTTTCCCATCACTCTGCATCGTTATAACAGTGTCATCCGAGTTTTCAAAGGTGATTTCATAAGCGTCAACGGAGTCAATAATGCCATCGCTCATTTCTGCCTGCAAGGTGATGGTTTCCGTGCTTACACCTCCCTCTTTGTAAAGATTGACAGACCTTATTGAAGGAACGATTTCGCGAAGTGTCGGCTTTTCCGTAACGGTAAGCTCTGCCGAGGAGGAAACAGACGGGTCAATTGCAAGCTTCGCCGTTATTGTTGCTTTTCCTTCGGATAGCGCCGTTATGACGCCTGTTGCATTATCGACCGACGCAACGCTTGTATCCGAGCTTTCAAGAAGGTATTTATACGCCTTTTCAATCGCCGTTCCGTCGCCGGTGAAAAATTTAACCGAGGTCGATGTGGTTCTTCCCACGCCAATGCTTGTATCAGCAAGAGAAAGCTCTGCGCCTGATATTACGGGTGCGCCCTCTACCGTGCCGTAAGGATAAAGATCCAGTGAATAGAGGTTTACATCATA
>JAFSIZ010000056.1 GCA_017439555.1 Oscillospiraceae bacterium
AAAGGTTGAGCAATTTCATACATCCATTTATGATGTTAATACCATAAACGGTTGGATAATACGGTTTGACGGAATTATATCCGATGCTATTGAGCTTGGCCCGCTTCGTGAAGATGAAATTGAAATCCCAGATTCAATTCTGCATAAACTTCACGAAATTCTTCCTGAGAATTGTATAGAGGGAGTAACCGTTTTAATCAAGTATTATATTGCAAACAGGCAGCCTGACACAGATTGGGTTGTTATATCGCATATAAATCTTGACGGTTATCTTGGTTACGGCACATTCACAAAGAAACTCCTTGCAACAATCCCCGATGATATTTTAATTCGTTCAACAAATCACGGCGTTAATATATATAAAATTATGCCCGAATTTTTGCCGTAAATGAAATAAGCGGAACCGAGATTTCTTTCGATTTCTCGATTCCGCTTTTCTTTGTTTAAGGTGTGTCATATTTTGATATGACATTATTTACTAGAAAGATAGAGTACAAAAAGAGCCTGTGGACTAAGCGATGATACTTCTAATGTTTTCCCAAATTTAATAAAGTGTTTGAATAACTCCTTCTCGTTTTCAGGCTTTCGTCGATATTCTTCCTTTAATATTTCGTTTTTCATCATTTGAATAATTACTTTTTTTGTGGTTTTGGGAAGATTATTGAGTTGATCTATTAAAGTCTGTTTTTCAATTTTTGTTGGACAAATGGCATTTACGCACTGTACCTGTTTGTCGCTCAATGACATCTGTAGATTATGGGGTTTACTCTGTCTTAAGTCCCTCCAAACATCTTGCACATTTTTTATGACATAGGGCTTATTTAATGGCAAACTCATTTTACTAATTCTCTCTTGTATTTCCTGTTTGTTTGCATTGTTAAAAAAAGCATAAAATACAACTTGTTCAATATCGCTTTTATTTATGCACTCAAAAATATGGTTATCATTTTGAGGAGCTATCCCTATAATCTCTAGTTTCCCTGTTAAGTTTTCAAGTTTCTCGAAGTAATAATCTACACCAAGTGAAAGATCATTTTCAACCCCCGCTTTCACAATTTCTTGGTGCTCTGGTGGTATTTTATCTAGAAACTGAATATAATTCTCTTGATTTTCATGGGCCATCAATTTAATTCTTTCAAATTCGCAATGGGCTTTTGTCATAGATGTTGCATATCTATATTTTTTGTTTCCACTAAAATCAAGAATAGCAGTGTTATTACAATGTTGGAACTCTAATGGTAAATCAATATTTTCTCCTTTTTGTATTCTTAAAAAACCAATAGCATTCCTTTCGTCTTCCGAGGGGTGGTTGCTTGAAAAATCACCATGCAAATGAAAAACTGTTTTACCTGTTGCTCTTTCAATTTCATTTCCATAATTTAGAGTAAAAATGTTATCATGTTCAATTAAAAATGACTTTGCATTCTTGTTAATATGTCTGTGCAAACTTTGAATATTACCTTCGCAAAATATCGCATCGCATATCATTCTTTCAAAGCCTTGTTTGACTAACTCATATTGATCTAATATATCTTTTTGTGTCAGCAGGTATATTAGAAATATCATAAACCAATTTTCCATTCCAATTTCTTCAATAGATGTTATTGGTACATCATGATAATTTTTGAAATCTTGTAGCGTTTCTTTTAATTCTTTGTCGCCATATTCTGCTACGGCATCATCGTAAATATCTTCACGAATATCATTTGCAAACTTTATTAAATTGTTCAATAAAGTTATTATCTCATCTCCGGTTATTAAAGGAGCTTTTTCACCCTTTTTAGTAAACAAGATATCATATTTACCCATCTTGGCTTTTGCAAGCATTCTTACAATTATCCATTTATTTAAGTAGTCATCTCCACCAAGTTGAACATCAAATCCATTACCTATTAGGAGTGATCTTGGTTTATGCATATCAAAATTTTTCCTTCCTTTTGAATTTAGAGGTTCTGCTTAAGCACCTCTCTCTGCAAAATCAAATCCTACGCAATCAAAATATGTATCGTCCCAAGACACATAGTTCGTATATTCTTTGCTGCCATAATACTTAATTCCGTCTATTTTGGCATATTTACAACAATTTGCAACAAAGCAAGGAAGCAGGTATTCTCTTTTTATATTTGAGTAATCATCTGGTTTAGGACTAAAACGACAATATTCCAAAAACTTGTTTTTAGAAAGATTTTCTCCTGACAAGTCTATCATTCTTATTTTTCGTTTTGGTTTTAATTTCGCTATTTGAACTTTTGAATTCTTCGAATGCTTAAATACTTCGTATGTAGCACCTTTAGGCTTGTCCGAAAAATAGTAGTGACTCTCGCCAACAAAATTATAGCGTCCATGCCAAGTTACTCCGCTTGGTGCTTTTAACAATTGAGCTTCTGTATAAGGGCAAGCTCCTTCTGGTATGATTCGTGCATGGTAATACATTTCATCATCAAAATCAATCAAAGTTGACCAATTAGAAACCGCTTCCATTATTTTTTGCCCAACTGGATGTGTTAGTGCTAAATTAGGAAATTTGCTTAAATGATTCAGGAATGTTATTAGTTCGATTTCATCTAAATCTGGTAATACATTCAACGAAGAACAAATTATATTTGTTTCTGGAATTGAGGCTTTTTCTTCAGGATTTTCTTCCAGATAAAACATTTTAGATGGAATGTCAAAAGATAGCTTATCTGATTTTAACAAGCGTGTTGCAGTTTCAACATGTAATCCTTTTATCGCAGACGATAAACCTTTTGGAAGCGTAGCGACTGTATCAGCAAAGAGCTTTGTTGTTTTCAAAAAAGCCATATTTTGGGCTTCTATATTTATAGAATCCAAAGAAGCTACAAAAGCATTAATGCCAGAATAATCATTGGCCATTAAAGATTTATGCAACATTTCCATTTCCGGAGTATGTATGCTTTGCGCCAATTTTGCAACTGCATCCCACTGTTTTGTTAATGCACTAAAAGTTTCAGGATATGTAAATATCGGATTATTAAACGAATCAATAATACGCATCTCTCTACCTACAATATCATCTATGACCGTTGCCGCCTTTAATGCCTGTGATGCAGATTCCAAAAGTCTGCTATAATTATCAGTGTTAAATTTACTGAGTATACTTCTATATTCATTAAGTGCAGAATATATACCTTCAAGTCCATCCATAGGATTAACTATACCCATACAAATTCCTCCGAGCCTTTTACAATAAATCGTTTAATTAGATTATATCATAAAATACACTTTTAGTAAAGATTTTGTCGTAATTTATAGTCTTTTGGTTTCAAATTTACAGAGAATTATCCATAGCATCAATAAAGCATCAAAAGGCATAAGGTTCAAAAGACCGAGTGCTACAAACGGCTCAACAGTGGGAACAATTTGAACGGTCTTTTTAATTTGACACGACCTCCAAAACCGCGTGCCGAGGGTTCAAGTCCTTCTGCCCCTGCCAAAGTAAACCATCCATCGCATAGCGCGTTGGGTGGTTTTTATTATTCGGTAGAGGGGGACACGAGGCGCGCGTAGCGTGCGAAATGAAGCTGCTCCCGGCAGATATGAAAAAACACAGTTCATTTTGAACTGTGTTTTTTGTTTTAACCTGTTCCGCTGCAAAAATGAAATATTAATAAAATGATAAGGATATCCTGTGCATCTCCATCTCGTCTTCGTCGAAAATGTATGCCCATCGGATTCCCTCGCGCTGATTCTTGAACAATTCATCGCCATAGTCTCTCATCCATTTGCTGATATTGCGGCGGATGGTGAGTGGGGATTCTCCATACATCTCGTTGCATTTCATTGCGAAATGGCTGCTGTCAAAAAATCCGCATTCCTCGGCAATTTCGGAAATGCTCTTTCTCGAATGCTTCAGCATCTGCATTGCACTGCTCATTCGCATAAGCGTTGTGTAGTTGCTGCAAGTGCGCCCGACCATAAAATTGAAGTTAGATGTAAACGTCCGTCGCGACATCGTCGCAATATTTGCAATATCATCGATCGCAAGCTTTTTTGACATATTTTCGTGCATATATGTAAGTGAGTTTCCGATACACTCGTTTTTCGACTTTGTCGTTATGATTTCTCGCTTTGAAGCAATTCTGTCGGAGGTGTTCGTGCATAGCTCTAAAAGTCGCGCAATATATGCCATCATCTTGTTGACGTGCATTGCAATGTGTTTGTTGTATTCGGAAAGCATATCCTCGCAGAGCATATCAGCCATATCCTTGATTTTTCCTGTTAGCTGGACATAGGGGTTAAGATAAAAGGAATCGAAAAGCCCCGTCTTGTAGCTCTGGGTGAGGTATGGAATATGCTGCTTTTCAAGCTCTCCCTTTCTTATTGAAATCTGGAAAACCCGTGCGGTTGAAAGGTCTGTCTTCATAGTGTCGATTCGGTGCATCATATAGGGGAAATGAGCATAACGCTTCCCGGCTTCTGCGGAATGGTGACACCGTCTATTACGTGGTCATATTCTCCCGAAGCCGTATACCATATCTGCAGATAATCGTGCCAATGCGTGTTGCTGACCTTGTTACTTTGAAGTGTCTGAATGCAGACAGGCAAAATCTTGAATATATGGTTGCCGCTGCTTGACCCGAATGAGTTTTCGCTATATGGGGGAATAAGTGCACTGCTCATATGAATCCCACCTTTCAAGGAATTCCGATTTCAAGATTATAATATACCATTTATGATTAGATTGCAAGTCAAGGAAATCGGAAAAATGGGCAAAGAAAAAATTATTTACCCATTTTTCCGATTTTGTGTATTGTCGCCATTTTATGCGGATGATAGAATGTTTTTTGAAGTTGACGAGCTTAAAACTCTGAGAAATATAATTTGCCCGATTTTCCGATTTTTAACATTGGCAAAGCATTTTTTAAATGTTACAATACGATTAAGAGATTATAGAAAAATGGAGGAACGTTTTTATGAAAAAAATGATTTCAATCTTAATCGCGCTTACAATGCTTGTAAGTGTGATACCCTCAGCCTTCGCGGAAGGGGAGGAAGTCGAAGGGCCTCCTGTTGCGAAGAAGTATACGTTTAATTACAGCGCCATTAATCTGTCGACGAGCACCGTCCTATCTGAAATTGATAGTACTGCTGTTGATAAGGATAACAAAAACATCTATGAAACTTATGGATGGAAGTATTTTGATATGTCCGAGGCTTTGAAAGCGAAAGAACTAAAGGATAGCAGTGGGAATAAGAAACACGTTGCGTTAGTTTGGACTACAGCGAATCACCTCTTTTTTCATGCTTCCGCTGGCGTGCCGATTGAGTTTGCACTGTCCTTAAAAGCTCCGGAAATATCAGGTTTTTATGTCCCAATATTGAACTGGTATAGCGGTAACAACAACGCATCGCTTGATTGGTATTTAAGCAAGTCGGCAGCAGGGATGACAACTGTTGAACAGTATTTAAAAACAGAGAATTTTGTCGCAACAGATTCACAAACAACAGCAAATAATTACGAATTGTCTTCGCCGAAAGCAATTTATACGACGGGTGATGATGAGATTCTAACAGCTTTTTCTGCTGTAAAGTCTAAACAATATAAGTTTGTCTCCATCACACTTAATCCTTTAATTCCTACAGAAATGATAACGACGGTCAATGAGACTAACACTGTTTCACTCAACCTCACAGATGCCGATACAACAAACGACACAGCAACGGCATCAACAACAGTCAGCGGAAAGACTATTGTTGGAACAACAGAAACCTCAATCACCAATATGCCGGTATCCAACAAATTCATTACATACAAATCTTCCAATGACGCTGTTGCAAAGGTTGCAGCAGACGGAACAATCACAGCGGTTGGTAACGGAACAGCGACGATTTATGCAGAAAGTTCTGATGAGAAATATAGTTCGTCGGAAAATGGTATCACCGTAACAGTTACAGCACCGGCAGAACCCGAAGATGATGAAGCACTCTCCGATGCATTTGATGCAAAGGAAGAAACAGTTAATACATATGTTGAGTCCACAGTAACGGGAATTACAGAAGATACGACAATCAAGGCGGAAAAGAACAGTGACGGAACATTCTCGCTCACAGCTCCTGAAACAAAGTCGGATAAAAAATTCCTCTATTGGGCAAAGGGGATGAGTGCAAACAAGAAGATAGTATCCTTTGATAGTGTTCTTTCAGACTATATGCCTGAGGAAGATGGCAAGAACTACCTCGTCGCAGTATACGAAGGCGATGTTTCCGATATAGCTGAATACTATAATGCAAACGGTCAGCGTATCGCAACAAAAACTGAGCCGGCACTTCCTTCGATGGCAGGCTTCGGCAAAGCAACAGGATGGAAAAAGTATGGCGAAACAAATATCTATGTTGCAGAGTATGCAGGCAAAACACAGCCCGATAACGTAACCGTAACGGTTGACGGAAAGGAAGAGACAGTTCCTTACGGAACAGAAATAGTCTGCACTGCAGACAGCACAAAGGCAAATTTCAAGTGCTGGACAAAGTCCGATATCAACGGAAAAACAGAAATAGTCAGCGCAAATGAAACATACAAGTTCAATGCCTGGGAAGACTGCGAAGTTACGGCAATATACGAAGACCATATATACAAAGGTGATAAGTTCAAGATTATAATTGATACATTTACTGTCGGAGAAGAGACAGGCGTTATGGCTGAGTTTATCGGTCTTGACAATGCAGTTGAAAAAGGAATTATGTTCGGAACTAAGAAAATTGCAATGACACGTCCGGGAAATCAGTTTACAGTAACAGCTGATAAAGACGGAACCTTCAAGGGTTATGCAATTGTTGGAAACGTAGCAGATGGATATACAATGATAACAGACGGTGAAATCACAGTAACAGCAGGCAAATAAAGCGTTCAATATAGCGGAGAGACCTTCTCTCCGCTATAATAAACAGAAGGGAGAAAGAATATGAAAAGATTATTATCCTTACTTCTTGCAGTAACAATGATAGTCGGCCTTTTGCCGATAGCTTCGGCAGAAGAAACCACCTTGGCGGAGACTATGACATCATTGGATGAGAAGGCAGGCATAACCCTTGTTTATGACATTTCCTCGGCAATAAACAAATTCAAAAGCAACGGTGCAACTCTCAAAGGAGCAGACAGCTTTTTCGGAAAGGGATACTATGCTTTTGATTATGATGTAACAGGCGGATTTTTTGAATATGCCGCCAACAAATCAAGAGATAAATACAGCTGGGACGGTGGCTATAACTATCCTGCAACAGTAGGAGGGCGCCAGGTAGCAGAAGCAAGATCATCAGCAACAGCCGGAGCAAGCGGTATTCAGATGCTTGGCTATTACAGAGCCAGCGAAGGACTTCTCAATAACTGGTTTGCAATAAAAATCAATGTCCCGAAGAGTGGCACATATACTCCGAAGGCAACCTATTGGAAGTATAATAAGGACTGCGAAACCTATCTTGATTATTACCTGATCAAAGATACCGATGAAGAGCTCGGTGTTGCTCTTGATGAAGCAAGACTTGAGGTTGACAGTGAGTATTACATAGGCAGCAAAAACTGTGTTGATACAACTGCCGCAGGCGCACAGACAATCGTTCTGAATGAAGCTTTTGAGAATGAGTAACTCTCGAAGAAGGCGAGTATTACCTTGTATATAAGCCTCGTGTAGTAACGGTGGCAGCGGATTATATCGGTAACTATGCCGTTGCATCAAACTTCACCCTTGATGGCGGACTCACATCAGAACCTGTTCCGATGATGATAAAGACATATTCCGATTCTGTTCGCGTATTTGACGGAGGGGGAACAGCAAACCTTTCAACAAAAGTGTTTATGAGCGACGGAACGGAAAAGAAAGCCACAAACGCGGTTTACACAGCGCTCACACCTGAATTTGCAACAATTGATGAAGCAACAGGTATAATGACAGGTGTTGCACCCGGTGAGGCAAAGTTTGAAGTAACAGCAACAGAAAACGGAAAAGAATATAAAGCAGAAATTTCTCTTCCTGTTGTAAGCAATAAGCTTGCCGGTATAACGGTGAAATATGACCTTTCGGGGGCTATAAGCAAGCTTTCGGCAGCAGGGGCAACGCTTAATGGAGAAGAGAGCTTCTTTGGTAAGGGCTACAGTGCATTTTCCTATGATGAAACCAATGGTTTCTTTGAATATGCTGCCAACAAAACAAAAGGTAAATATAGTTGGGATGATGATGGCTACAATTATCCGGTAACAATTTCAAGCCGTCAGATAACGAGAATGAGAACGATGGACGGCGCAAACGGTCTGCAATTCCTCTCGTTCTATAAAGCGAGCGAAGGTGAATTTTCCTCTTGGTGGGCGTTGAAAATAAAAGTCCCGGCAAGCGGTATTTACACACCGCGTGCTTCATATTGGAAGTATAATAAAGACGGTGAAACCTATCTCGATTATTTCCTTATAAAAAATACCGGTGAGGATATAAAAACGCTTCTTGATGACAGTAAATTCACAACCGACAGTGAGAATTATATAGGAAGCAAAGCTTGTGAGGATACAAGCATATCCGGTGCACAGAAGGTTATAGTTGATGAGGCTTTTGAAAACAGTGTAAATCTTGAGTCAGGAGAGTATTATCTTGTATATAAGCCTCGAATAGTCAAAAATTCCTCAAACTATATCGGCAACTATTCTATCGCATCGAGTTTCACTCTTGACGGCGGCAACACAAAAGCGCCTGTGCCGATGTCGGTCCGTATAAAGGCTGATAGCGGCAGCATCGTCACGGGCGGCGGAATTGCCAAGGTGACGGCAGATGTCTATTTAAGCGATGGCACTGTCAGAACAACAGATGACGTGAAGCTTACTGCCATCACTCCGGATTTCGCAACAGTTGATGAAACCTTCGGCGTAATTATCGGAAATAAAGCCGGTGTTGCAAAGTTTACTTGCGAAGTAAGCTTTGGTGGAAAAACTCTTGACGGCGAATTTTCGATAGACGTTGTTGAAAATACCTCAAGACCGGGCGAAGGTGAGCTCATCACCTATGATATTTCTTCGCGCCTCGATAAAGCATCAAGTGTGAACGGAGCGGACAGCTTCGGAGGTCTTGGCTACAGCGCGCTTTCATATGATTCAAACGACGGTCTTTGGGAATATGCCGCAAACAAGACCAACGGAAAATACAGCTGGGATGAAGGCGGATGGACACATACCACCTATAATGTCGATAAATCTCTTGGCGGTGGTGGTTACACCCGATTCAGACAATCTGCAGATTCAAAAAGAAACGGCTTGCAGATGCTTGCGAAATACGACACGTGGTTTGCAATAAAAATCAAAGTGCCGAAGGCAGGTCTGTACCTTCCTGCATCAACCTACTGGATGTATGGCGGAAGAGGAAACGGCGCTGAGAGCTATATGGATTATTTCCTTATAAAGAATGACGGAACGGAAATGAGCGCTCTTCTTGACAGCGCAAACCTCACAACTTCTTCAAATGGATATATAGGAAGCAAATCGAGCGTTGATTCTTCTCTTGCAAGCGGACAGAGCTTTGTCTTTGATGAACCGTTTGATGATAAGATAAGCCTTGAAGATGGCGAATATTACCTTGTCTATAAGCCGCGCAGCATCAAGGGTAGCGACAACTATGTATGTGCATCCAACTTCACGCTTGACGGTGTAAACTGTGTCAAGGACGTTTATGTAAACGCAAAGACAGATATCGAATGGGATGAGGAGAGTAAAATCTCCGTTCTCCCGATCCGTCTTGACGGAACTGCAGTTGCAGAGGGAGATTACACAGTTACGTATTCATCCTCAAAGACAACGGTTGCAACAGTTTCGGATGACGGCGTTGTCAAGGGAATTAACGAAGGCAGCGCAACAATCGATGTGACGGTATCCGACGGAATAGGCTCAATCACAAAGAGTTTTGTTTTTAATGTTACCGATAACTCCGGTATGAAGGATGTTATTTTCAACATCGCAGATAAAATTTATCTCAATCAGAAGATACTTCTCGATGCCGATGCTGTTATGAACAGCGAAAACGTTCTTGATATTCCCGATGATTGCATATCATATAGCGTTTCACCTTCGGATATCATAACGATCAGCGGCGGTGTTCTGCTCGCCGTAAAAGAAGGAACGGCAACCGTAACAACAGATATTGAGTTCAAAGGCGAGAAAAAGAGCCTTGTAAATGAAATTACTGTTGTTCCGGGAACGGGAAAAACAGAACCGACAATATATACAAATAAAGAGCGCGGAAATGCGCTCAACAATATCGCAAAATATGATTGGGCAAAAAAGACACAGAAAAACGCTATAAAGAACGCGGACAGTGTTCTTGAGAGAATTGATATTCTCCGCTCGCAGATTTTCGGTGAAGGACTTCCTCGCGGACGTCAGCTTGGATGTAAGGGAGATGAATATTATATCTATTGCCGTTACTGCCACGCGAGAATAGACGGTGATTATTCATGGTCCTGCAGTTTTGCAGTAAATCCCTGGAAGGTACAGTGTACAGCGTGTAAGAACTATTTCCCGTCAAACGATTTTGAGAGCTTCCTGAATCTCGGTCTTGATGAAACAGGCCTGTTCTTTGATGTTGACAGAGCAAGACAGGCTCACCACGAAATGCTCTTCCACGGAGACGGAAGCGAATGTACCTGTGAAAAGCCGAAGACGGCAAACACTCCCGAGTGGTATATCTTCTATGGCTACGGCAATCCCGAGGGATATCTCTATAACGAGCTTTATAAAGAAATAAGAGAAAGCAACACTGACCCGTGGGGCGATAAGATAACCTGGAACGGAGAAACAGGTGCAGATCTTGGAACATACAAGGATGAGAACAGCGGTGAAATCCTCTGGACAGGCGGCTCGATGTGGGGCGTTGATGACGGCTGGGGATATCTCCCGGGAAGAAAATATGATGACGGTCTCACAGAGCGCCACGGTTATATCGCGCTTTATAACTACAAGTTCTGGATGCATATATATAATGGTGTTCTTACAACTGTAGGAGATGCCTATCTCTATACAGGCGATGAAAAATACGGTCTCGCCGGTGCTAAATTCCTTGATAGAGTTGCGGATGTTTGGGGAAGCTTTAATATGTATTATTTCAGGGACAAATTCCTCAACACTCACGGCGGCTCGGGATATGGTGCTGCGACGGGAAGAATCAATGATAACGAGCTTGGAAGAGCTTTCTGCTATGCAGTTGATACCTTCTATCCGATGATAACAAACGAAAAGCTTATGCGTGAGCTCTCTGCAGATGCCGAAAGCCGCGGACTTGCAAACAAGAAAACAAGCTCCGAAGATATCTGGCGCAACTGGGCGGACGGAATTCTCATCGCAAGTGCTGATATGTGTATGGACGGGCGTATCAACGGAAACTACGGGCAGGCTCAGGCAGTTGCGGCTCTTGCGGCGATAGCGCTTCATGAGCAGCCGAAGACAGATGAAATAATCGAATGGCTTTACCGCTCCGGTGGAACACAGAGCGACGGAACGGTCTCAGGCGGAAACTTCGAAGCAAAGCTTATGAACGATGTAGACCGTGACGGCTTCGGAAACGAAGCATCTCCGAGATATAATACCTCGTGGGTTGGAACTTTGCGCATATTTGCAGACCAGCTCCGAAACTACGATGGAGATAAAAACTACAACCCGTATGAAAATGCGAAGTTTGCAAAGATGTATGACCCACAGACGAATATTCTTCTTGCAAATTCCAAGCATCCAAACATTGGTGACGCAGGAAGTCCTGCTTCAATTACCGTAAACGGTGCGGCAAGCGTATGGTATAATGCGTTTACAAAAATTGAAAACGAAGAATATAAGCGCAAGATTGCGCAGTATCTGTATTACATAACAGACGGAAATCTCAAGCAGTTCGGCAACAGCATATTTGCAGCAAATCCCGAAAGTGCGGAAGATGAACTTATGAAATATGTTGATGAAGATGCCGAGATGGGAAGCATAATGCTTGGTGGATACGGTTTCGCCGCACTTCGCGACGGTAACAACTATAAATCAGCAAGCGCAGATACCGATAGCAATACCCATCGCGATTTCTGGATGTGGTTTGGAAACACGGGAGCATCTCATTCTCATGCGGATGCGTTGAATGTCGGTATTGATGCATTCGGGCTTGACCTCGCGCCGGATCTCGGATATCCTGAGGATACAAGCTACACACCTAACCGCCTCCAGTGGGTAAACACAACCCTTTCTCACAACACTGTTGTAGTTGACGAAAAGGGACAGGGAGCGGTTAAAGGTATCCACGGTTATCCCTACCACTTTGATGACAGCGGAAAGGTCAAGCTTATGGATGCGGATATGAAATCCGTCTATCCGCAGACTGAGAATTACCGCAGAACTATCGTTATGATTGAAGCAAACGATGAAGTTGCCTATGGTATTGACTTCTTCCGTGTAACGGGAGGAAACCATCACCTCTATAGCTTCCATTCTCAGGCGGAAAACGCATATCCGATAAGCGGAATTGAACTTACGCCCGACCCCGTTGTTCAGGATAAGGACGGAAAGGATATAGTAGGAAGCTATGCCGGACCCGAGGCACCTTTCGGAAACGACCCGTGGACGAAGGATGCATGGAGCTATGAAACCTTCTATCCGCGCGGATATACGTGGCTACGCAATGTCCGTCGTGATAAAGAGCCTGAGAGTCAGTTCACGGTTGAGTTTGATGTCAAGGACTATCGCAAGGTACTTAAAGACAGCTCCGGCATAAAGCTTCGCCTCACTCAGCTGAATAACTTCACTCCGACTGAGGTTGCAATCGCAGGCGGCTATATGACGGTAAAGAGCGACACCAAGATGATGCCGAAGACCTTGGATTACGTTCTTGTTGAGCGTGAAGGTGAAAATCTTGACAGCTTGTTCACAACGGTATATCAGCCTTATCGCAACACTCCGTATATTGAGTCGGTTGAAGAGCTTGATATAAAGATTAAGGGCGGAAATGAGAACAGCGGCGATATAGCTCGCGCCGTCAAGGTAAAGCATACGGAAGCAAGCGGCGGAAGATGCGACTATGTTGTTTATGCAACCAATAAAGATGTTGTGTATACAATAACCGATAGTGATTTCAGCTTCGATTTCTCGGGATTCGTTGGGGTCTATACTCTCAACTCAAACGGCGCAATGATTTACCGCTATGTAAATGACGGAACGATAATCGGCGAAGAAACAGGAAAGCCTTCGGCATATGAAGGAACGGTTGTTTCTTTCCAAAAGGAAAATGCATTCGATAACTATATCGATGTAAATATCAACTGTGATGATTTGAGCGATATTGCAGGAAAATATATCTATGTGAATAACGACGGTGTTCACAATGCTGCATATCAGATTGTTTCCGCCTCTGAAAATCAGGATGGAACCATCCGACTTAACCTCGGAACAGTAACGTTGATACGCTCACTCATCGATAAGAATGACATCGATAAGGGTTATGTATACAACATTAAGGAAGGACAGACTTTCTCAATTCCGACATCGTTTGTTGATGCAAGTGTTCCGGAATTTGAAGAAGTAAGCGATTCGCTGAGCACAACTGCAGGAAGTACGATAAACGTAACACTAAGAGCGAAGAGTCCTATTAAAGAGGGCGCTCCGGCGATTACATACATCGGAACAAGTCTTCCGCGCGGCGCAACGCTCGATGAGGAGACCGGTGTGCTTTCGTGGAAACCGACGGCTTCACAGATAGGTGAAAACCATATAGCAATAACTGCGCGCGACTCCGACGGCAGAGAGAGCACGATCCACTTTGACATAACGGTCTACGGTTCAACATCCGGCGGTGCAGGCGGTGGCGGCGTAAGTGGAAATACAGGCGCACCTGCTCCATCCACACCGTCAGATGACAAGGGCGATGTAGGGACCGGCCTCCCGGACGGTCCGTCAAAGGATGACAGCACGGCCTCAGGTGGTGTTGAAAACGTCCGCTTCATCGACCTTGGCAACCACGCTTGGGCGGAGTCGGCAATTAACTCCCTTGCAGATGAAGGTATAATCAAGGGAACAAGCGGAAACACATTCTCACCTGCGGCTAACATCACGCGCGCAGACTTCGCAATTCTCCTTGTCCGCGCCTTTAAGTTATCTTCCGAGAATGAAGAGAACTTCGCAGATGTTTCTGTATCCGACTACTTTGCAAAAGAGCTTGCAGTTGCGAGAAACACAGGGCTTATCAATGGTGTCGGCGAGAACAATTTCGCACCTCGCAACAATATCACCCGTCAGGATATGATGGTGATAGTTTACAGAGCACTCAATAGCCTTCCCCTTGAGGTAGCGGAGCGTGAGCGGAGTGTCGGCGCGGCAATGAATGATAGTCCGGTGGACTATCAGAACCGCGACGTGACCGAGCCACAGCGAGACAAGGTGGCGCCGAAGGCGACGGATGAGGTGTCAGCTTCCGACTTCAATCAAGTCTCCGACTACGCTCGCGAAGCAGTCACCGCACTCGTCAATGCAAAGCTTGTCAACGGTAAGAACGGACTTATTGAGCCGTTGGCAAACACAACACGCGCCGAAGTCGCAGTTCTCATTCAGAGAATACTTGATTTTATCGGCTGAAAAAATAGCAAGGGCAGAGATTTTCTCTGCCCTTGAGATGAAAAAGAAAGGGATAAACGATGCATAAGAAATTGTTATGTGCATTAATGGCTTTGGTTATGATTATTTCGATGAATTCAAATGCAACTCTTGCCGCTTCTGATGAAAAGGCAGGGATATATACCGATATAGGTAAAGAATATTGGGCGCATTCACAGATTGTGAAGTGCACGGAATCGGGATGGCTTGACGGCTATCCGGACGGAACATTCAAGCCGGAAGACCCGATAACAAGAGCGGAAGCAATAAAGACCTTTGCGAAATTTATGAATAAGACGGAAAGAAAGCCTGCAAACGTAAAATTCAAGGATGTCGAATCTGATGCGTGGTTCTATTCTTATATCGGTGCAGCGGAAAGCATTTTTCCGGCATCGTGGCTTGCAACAGGAAATCTCTCTCCCGATAAGGCATTGACGCGCGAAGAAACCGTATATATGACGGTGATGGCGATGGGCTATGGCGCAGAAGCTGAGATTGCAAACCCGTATCTCATCATAAATGCATATTCCGACAATGCGGATATTTCCGAGACGATGAAGCCGTTTTTCTCACTTGCAACCTCTAAAGGAATAATCACGGGCTACAGTGACGGAATGGCAAGGCCTGCGGGTGAAGTGACACGCGCCGAGCTGTCCGCAATTCTCTGCAGAGCACTTGAGGTTCCGGAAAAGCACAGACTCCGCGATGAATTTGCAAAGAAAAACAACATTTGTGAAACGAATGCAATCGGTGTTTCTGATGCGCTTCTCCTTCAGTCAACAGGAGATTATCTGACCACTGAAGTAGTTGCGAAAAATGACGGATACTACACTCTCGCCATCGACTATTCCCACGATAGCTATGAAATCACAACGAAGGTCATAGTGACTTATGAAGACGGAACGCAGGTTACAAGCAACTGCGGCTTGCTCAGCGGAAAGCAGAAGCTTTCGCTTCCCATATATCTCAGAAAAGGCGCAAACAAGGTGCGCTTCCAGCATTCGCTCCGCCAGCTTCCGCATTATATTCTCCCGGTTTATATCTATGGTGTTGAGTGCAGTGCAAACGAAGAAGCGCTTGAATATTCAATTTCACCGAAAAATGCACGCCTCTTCCTCGATAAACCCAAAACACCGCTGACGGTTATCAAAAACTGGAAGGAAGAGCTTGTCGAAATCAGAACCGAGGACGGAAAGATAGTTCCGTTTGAATACAAGCAGCTCGGAGACACGGCATACACGGAATCGATGATCAGCGTTTCCCTCGATAAAACCGCGATGGCAAAGCTTTCGGAAGGAAAGCACATTTTAAGCTATCACCTCGCAAACGGAAAGATTCTCACTCAGGAATTTGAGGTTACAAAGACAACGCCGGAAACAGAGCTTGAATTCATCAATTTCAGTGTCGGCAAAGCAAACTCCACGCTTATGAGACTTCCCAACGGAAAATATCTTCTCATCGATTCGGGATATGACTCAACCGCAGAGGAGAAGATCATTCCGTATCTTAAAAAGCACAACATCAAGCTCGATTATTACATTCTCACTCATTTCCACAAAGACCACTGGGGAAAAAAGGATGAGATCCTTGAAATGAATGGTATCACAAAGCCTGATGCAGAAAAGGTCGAGGAGCTCATAAAGAAGAGCCCGGAGGAGCGCTATGCATATCTCCGCAACTTCGGATATATCGATTCAACAATGGTCTGCTATTATGACGAGCTCGATAAAATATGGGATCTCGGCGGCGCAGATGTTCTTATAACCAACAGCCGTTATACGGAGGACGGAGCAAAGGGTGAGGTATATAACAAGCCCTTCTACCGCATAGATGAGCACAACTATGAAAATGCAACATCAATATCCTTTATGCTGGATTATAAAGGCTTCCGCTATTTCCATGCATCGGATAACTATGCCTTCTGCCTTGAGAGATATATGAGCGATATGATAAAGGCAAAAAGAAGCGATGAGCTTTCTTGCCACTGGTATTACGGCAACCATCACTTCCAGTATGACATCAGCCCGGAATTTATCAAAAAGCTCAATCCGATTGCGGTCTTTGTTCCGAATAATGACGGCGCATATCACCGCGCGACATACAGACAACATTATAAAAATGAAGTCGAAAACTTTATGTTCTTCGGAAAGCGCCTTGCCGACACTCTCATTTCCCACGAGGTCGGAAGCGCAGTTGTTCGCGTGAACAGCGGTGACGATTGGTATTATGAAACAATAAGTGATGAGGATATGTATAAGTAATATTTTGCAGAAGTGTGTTTTGTGCATATGCAAATATAATGAGATTGGACTTTTTTGTATTGCCTGATTCTTCGGGTAGTGATATAATGAAACAAATTTCATATTATATGAAAGGTGAATCTTATGTCAAGTCTTAGATTTGAAAAGCTTGTTATACCGTCCGCGGATTTCGGTGGAGAGAGCTCTCTTCCGCTTCTGACTCTGAATATCAACAATAGAGGGAAGAAGACTTTGGGAAATTTCCCGGAAGATGAAGAAATGTTCTTCAACTACGGCCGTGTTTATGATGCTTTTCCATACCGCGAGCAGAATCTGTATGGCAGAGAGCTTTATGACACGGAATATGATGTGGCATATCTCGAAAACGAAAACTTAAAGGCGATGTTCATTCCGGCTCTCGGCGGAAAAATGTGGTCGCTTATAGATAAAAGAACAGGAAAAGAGCTTCTTTTCCGCAACAGTGTTATACGTCCCTGCAACCTTGCTGTAAGAAACGCCTGGACATCCGGCGGCGTTGAGTGGAATATGGGCTTTCTCGGCCATAGCCCTATGACCTGCTCGCTTGTAAATACCGCAGAGACCAAGCTTTCCGACGGCACACCCGTGCTTCGCTTCTATTGGTTTGAGCGCATTCGCTGTTGCATTGCACAGATGGATATCTTCCTTCCCGATGGCTCTGAAGTTCTTTATGTGAGAACACGTATCACAAACCCCAATGAGGATACGGCGCCGATGTATTGGTGGAGCAATATCGCAACAGTGCAGGAAGAGGGCGCACGCGTCATAGTTCCTGCGGAAGAGACTTATCTTTCAAGGGATGGCGGCTATTATATTGAAAGCATCCCATATTATAACGGCGTGGATGTTACATATCCTCTTAACAGTAAAAACGCATACGATTATTTCTGGAAAACAAAGAGTGACAGTCTCAAATATATCTGTCAGCTCGATAAAAACGGCTACGGCCTTGCAACCTCATCAACCGATATCCTTCGTGGAAGAAAGCTCTTCGTATGGGGCGATTCCCAGGGAGGAAGACGTTGGCAGAACTACCTCACTGCAGACGGAGAGGACGGAAGCTACAACGAGATTCAGATCGGTCTTGCGCGCACTCAGCTTGAATGTCTCCCGATGCCTCCGCGAACTGTCTGGGAGTGGGTTGAAACCTATGGCGCAATGCAGGCAGATAAGGAAAAAGTACACGGCGAGTGGAAAGCGGCAAGAGAAGAGGTTGAGGGCATATTTGCAAAGAGCATAACCAAGTCCTTCCTCGAAACTGTCCTTTCTGATACCCGTGAAATGGCAAAAGCTTCTGCAAAGAGCGTCTTTGAAAACGAAGGCTGGGCAAGTCTTGAAATCCTTCGCCGTGAAAAATCGGGTGAACGCGATATTATGTGTGATCACTTGAGCTTTGCAGAAACCGATGAAATGCAGAAAAACTGGATATCGCTCCTTGAAAACGGTACTGTCGGTGAACATGATACGAAGGAAGTACCTGCTTCATATCAGATACGGGAAGAATGGATTTCTCTTCTCTATGATGCGATTGACGGAAAAGACAGTGATAACTGGTATGCATATTATCTCCTCGGTGCTGCGGAAACAGCAAAAGGAAACCTGAGGGCGGCAAAACCACTTCTTGAAAAGTCCATAGAGCTCACAGAATCGGCTTGGGCATATTATGTTCTTGGAATAATCGCAAAGCTTGAAAACTGTGAGGATGACTATGCAAGTCATATGCTTTCTGCTTTTAAAAACAGAAATGACGATATCTCGCTTGCAAAAGCCGTTTTCCGCTGCCTCCATGAAACAAAGAAGTCGGAAAAAACAGTTGAGCTCTATAACATAGCTTCCGAAAGCGTGAAGAAAAACGAGCGTTGTATGCTTTTCTATGCATATGCGCTCACAAGAATCGGAGATATTGACGAAGCGGAAAAAATCATCGTAAACGGTGGCAAATACATAACCGTTGCAGATATAAGAGAAGGCGAAACCATAACATCGGAGCTTTGGGATGCCATAAGAGAAAAGCGCGGAGGGGATGCACCTGAGCTTCCGCGCGAGCTTGACTTCCGTATGCAATATAACGAGATAAAGGAGGGTTAAGATATGCGAGACTATATGAAAACCTTTGAAAGTATGTTCGATGAAAAATGGTTTCTTGAGCATACATTGAATATTTACCGTCACGAGAAAAAGCAGACATATCCGGAAATTGAAAAAGCCGCAAGATACATATATAATCTCCTCTGTGAAGAAGGCTTTGATGCGGAGTACCTTGAATTTCCGGCAGACGGAAAAACCTGTTATCAGGATAAATGTATGGCAATAGGCTGGGATGTAAATAAAATGAGCCTTGAGCTTATCACAAAAGTTCCGGGTATTGAAAACCCCGTTATTGCCGATTATGAAAGAGAGCCTCTCCATGCAGTAAAGCATTCTGTTGCAACACCTCCGGAAGGTCTTGACGTGCGCATTGTAACAGAGTCACAGATGAAATTTGGTGTTGATGTCAAGGGGTGTCTTGTTCTTCTTGACCAAAGGACACAGCCAAGATGTGATGCTATACGTATGCTTCTTGATCTGGGAGCAATCGGATGGGTTTCTGACTATTCTGAAAACCCGAATATGAATCCCGACGGTGTGTACTGGGCTAATGCTGCAACAGAAAGCGGTGTGTGGCACATAAAAGAAGGTGACAGGGATTTTATTTCTTTTCAAATAAGTGAAAAAAACGGAACTGCGCTTCGTCAGGCGTGTTCAAACGGTGTAGTAAAAGCTCATATCTTCTCCGATGCAAAGCGTTATGAATCAAAGTTTCCTGCAGTAAGTGCATATCTTCCGGGAAAAGATAAACGTGAGATATGGATACTGGCGCATACTTGTGAGCCGCTTGTAAATGATAATTCAAACGGTGTTGTTGCTTCAATCGGCATATTGAAAGCGCTCCGCGAGCTTTCCGAAAAAGGGGAGATAGATCTTAAATACAGCGTGAGAGTGGTGTTTGCATCCGAGCTTTATGGTATGTCTGCCGTTTGCGAATATTATGGCGGTGATTTATCGGAAAGAACAATCGGTGCAATCAATATGGATGGATTCACATGCACAAGTGATAGAACGGTACAGCGTATGCTTACTTCAAAAGAGGCTTCCGATATACCCGGTTCTGCAGCTAATATTATCCTTGATATCACTGATGCAAAATTCAAGAAAAACCATCCCGAAATAAAAATCTTGAAGCGTGACCATGGTATGGGTGATGATACCTTCTTCGGAGACAGCTCGATAGGTATGCCGACCGTTTGGATTTTTTATGCACCTCATGGATATCACCATAATTCCTCTCAGAATGATAAGAGTTTGATAGACCTCTCTATGTCAGGTGCAAACTTCGCTTTTTCTGCAGAATGGGTGCGCGCAATGGCAACACTTACCGAGGATGAGGTGAAGGAAATTCTTCCCGGTGCTGTGGAAAAGGCAAATGAGGTTTTAAAGGCGGAAGCAGAGAAAGAAATCCGTCCCGGAAGTGATGCAAAAGCGAGAATGGAATTTATCAGAAACCGCGAGGTATGCAAGATAAAGAATCTCGCACTTTGGGGAAATACAGATGAAATAAACAAAGCGGCGGAAAGAGTAATAATGCCGCAAGTTATCAAGGAAGCACCCGAAAAGCTTGAGGCGACACCGTGGTATGATTATTGCGAAAACTTTGTTTTCTCCCGCGCAATGCGAGGCTTCCCACACGATATGCCGAATATTCCGAAGGAAAGAAAGCTGATGGGATTTGGCGGTATGCTTTATAATAAGTTTGCTGAAGTTTTCTCAAAAATGGATGGAGTGAAAACTCTCCGTGCCGCAATAGATGAGGCTGAGTGGGACAGAGGATTTTTATTTACCGAGGCAGAGATAAAGACCTGGCTTCACAGATGCATAATGTTTTCTGAATACGGCTATCTCAATATGAAAGCAAAGAATCCGCTCACAAAAGAAGGACTTGTCGAAGCACTTCGCTCGCTCGGAGTAAAAGAAGGCGATACCCTCGTTGTCCATTCGGGTATTTCAGGTATGGGCTATCTCGAAGGCGGTGCTGATGCAATGCTCGGCGCTATCAGCGAAGTGATAGGAGAGAACGGAACGTTTATGGCTCCGTCATTCACAAATCCTTATCTTATGTTTGACGGATCTGTCAACAGCGGCTATGCCTTCCGCCCTTATGACACAAGAAAAGACGGAAATCTCCGTGATAAGACCGTGAGAACGGGACTTTTGCCAAAAGCAATGATAAAACGTGATGATGCTTACCGCTCAGGTCACGCGACACACGAATGGGTTGCGATGGGAAAGGATGCGGAGTATATTGTCTCAGGACACGGGCTTCTCGATGCGCCGACGGGTGAAACCTCTCCGCTTGGAAAGGCACTGGAGAAAAACGCAAGCGTTGTGTTCCTTGGTTGTCATCCCGGCTCAAACACCTTCCTGCACTATGTTGAAACAATGGCAGGAGTGAGCTACACCGAGCCTGCAGTTGTTCAGTATGTTGATAAAGAGGGAAGAAGGTGCAATGCGCTGATAGACCGCCATCTCTTTGGATGCCGCAATTTCTATGGAGGAATCAATACCGCATATTATGACGAGGCAAAAAAACGCGGACTCCATATATATGAAGTTCCGTTCGGGCTTGCAACGCTCTACCGTATGGAGCTCCGTGAGCTTTATGACATAACCACGCAGATGATAAAGGAAGATGAATTCGCGCTTCTTTGCAAAAAGCCCGATTGCCCGTTCTGCAAAAAAATGATTAAATGAGACTTTAAAGTCTCAAAATGATGATAAATGAAAACACCACACAGGGATTTTCCCGTGCGGTGTTTTTGTCGCATATCGATAATATTCTGTTATCCGTGAACGGTAAAACTACCGTCGTTGCCGTCGATTTTCATCAGTGCTTCAAGAAGATAATAGTCGCCGAATACATACGGAATATGTATGCTTGTCGGAACGCGCCAGGAGGCAGAGCACTTGTTCAGAAGCCAGAGATTATCCTCGCTCTCGTCAAAGTCTTTATACAGAGCGCGAAGAAGCTTCATTGCGGCATTCTCATAGATCTTCTTTTCCAATTCTCCGACTGCCTTTGCAAGCTCGATTAGTCCGCAGGCGGCGATTGCCGCGGCAGATGCATCAAAATATTTCTTGTCCTCGGGGGCGCGGAAATCGAGAAGGGGAAGCTCACCGTCTTCTATGTTTGCAATGAAATAGTGGGCAACCGATTTTGATACATCAAGATAGTCCGTGTTTCCGGTGTTGAGATATGCAAGAGCAAAGCCATAGATCGCCCACGCCTGTCCTCTTGACCACGATGAGCCGGGTGCGGCACCTTGCCCTTGGGGCTTTTCGAGGATTTCGCCGGTTTCGGGGTCAAAGACTACCTGATGATGAACCGAACCGTCGCCTCTTATAAAATGCTTCATCACCGATTCCACGTGGCAATCTGCAATATATCCGAATCGAGGGTCATCCGTTTCCTTGCTTGCCCAGTAGAGAAGAGGTATGTTCATCATGCAGTCGATAATTGCGCGAGAGCTTGCATGATCCCAGGCACGGATCATTCCGGCGTTCGGATTATAGCGCCCTGCAAGTATCGTTGCGGCGTGAAGCGCACGTGCGCGTGAACGCTCGTTTTTTGTTATCTTATAGTCTGCCAGGGCAGATAGCTCCCACATAAATCCGACATCGTGGTGAAGTCCGAAAAATATGTCAAAAGCCTTATCAAGTTTTTCTTCGCATTCCTCGGCGATTTTCCTGCAGTATTCATCGCCTGTTTTTATGTACATAAGCCACATCATACCCGGCCAGAAGCCGTTTGTCCAGCTTGCGAGCTTATCGTTGTTTTCTTTTGGGTCAAATTTTCCCGTGCGGCTGTTTGTCGAAGGGAAATTTGCGCCGATTTTGCGCGAGATAACAGAGAGCTTTTTTACGACTTTCTCCAGAAATTCGGAGCAGAAGCTTTTGTCATTACCGTCAAACATTTGTGCTTCCTCCATATCAGATAATAAATAAGTATAACATAAAACTTTTAATGTGCATTGCACAATCCTACGTTTTATGTAAAAAGCAGCCGACGGCTATTTTGCCGTGGCTGCTTTCTCTTGGGCTTCTTTTTCTGCTTGTTCTTTCCACCATTCCTTCGAATGTGCTCTTGCTTTTTTAGGCAGCTTTCCTGCGTATTTTTTATATGCGCGCTCCATATGCGACTGGTTACAGAAACCGCAGAATGCTGCAATGTGTGCCATTGAAAAATTTGTGTGAGCCATCATGGAGTGGCACATCCAAAGTCTGATCTGCTGAAGGTATGACGAAAATGAATCACCTATAATTTTTTTGAAAGTTGAGAAGAAGATTGTATGTCCGAGACAGCTCATTTTAAGCATATCTTCAACGAGAATTTTTTCAGCGTAATTTTTGTTGATATATCCGACAACGCGGAGAATAGGTTGAATTTTTTCTCTCCAAAGCACTTCAGCGCGGGCTGCGGATTCCTGTGGAAGTCTCAGCTCGGGGAGTGAAAATGTGCTTTCAAACAACGCAAAGGCTTCGCTTTCAATATTTGGTACACCGGCAAGCTGATTCAGCACAAGCTTTGAAAAATTTTCCTGAAGAATTGCGCGGGATTGGTTGCTAAGCGTAATCGGCTCGGGAACGGGAAGGCGAAGCTCCTTTGAAAAATAGTGCATAAAGAGTCCGCGCTTTGTGTTGATATATTCTCCGGGTTGCGTATTGTTGAAAAAATCAAATCTGACATCGGCAGAAATAATTTCTGCATCCATGTTTTCGGGAACAAGAAATATATGATTCATACCGGGCGGGACAACAAATATCTGCCCCGCTGTGAGTTCGTAGGTCTTTTCTTCCGTGACGAGAGAAAAACTGCCCTTAACACAATACCATAACTGTGGAAAATCGTGCAAGTGTGACAGCGTCGGTTTTCTTTCCTCCGGATAATAAGATTTTCTGATTTTATAGAGATCGTTGCTGATGCGCCAAATGCAATAACTATAGTTGTTAAGCCTGTCAAACTGCGGCTTCATATCTCGCTCGCCTCCTTCCTCTGTTTATTTTATCGGAGAGAAGTATGTTTGTCAATCGGAAAGGGAAATAGTGTCAATAAAAATGTGTAGGATTATGCAATACTTTAAAAAGGGTGAATGTTAAAATTATATTAAAATGGAATTATATATTGTTAAGGAGGATTATAAAAATGAAAAGAATATTGTCGTTTATTCTTGTGTTGTCATTGCTTGCGGGAATATTACCTGCAACTGTGGCAGAAACGCCGTCAGCGGTGAAAATCACTTATGACCTGGGCGCAAAGATGAAGGATTTTCATCCTGTAGACGATAAAGAAAGCCTCGATTTCGAGGAAACGAAAGGCTTCTGGGAATATTATTCCCACTATGAGGGAGCTGCAGGAAGAATAAAAAGCCAGAAGCTTTCAGGCATAAATCTTCTTCAGGTTTATCATACCGACAGCTGGTATGCGATAAAGATTTATGTTCCGAAAACGGGAACCTACACACCGTCACTTGAGGTTATACAAAGCCCGAATTCGGACAACAACGTGCAGGTGTACCTACTCGACGAGTCGATTGCCGAGAGCCTGACCGGCATAAGAAATGATAAGGAGATTTTCAAAACCGGAGTAAATCTCGGCACATTTGCCTGCAATGCGGCAGAAGCTAAGCAGGAATCTCTTCCGGGAAATGCAACGGAAATTTCCGAAGGCGAGCATTATGTTGTCTTCTATAATCCGACAAAGAGTAAATATACATATATCGAAAGCTTCACCCTGACGGGCGGTATCACCGAGCCTGTCCCGATGAAGCCGATGCTCACTGCCTCAAAGACAGAGCTTGAAGCAGGTGAGACGCTTAACCTTTCATCATCAATTTCGATGAGTGACGGAAGCGCATATGACGGCGCAACCGTCACCTATGGCTCGGAGAATGAAGCTATTGCAACTGTCGATTCTGCAAGCGGTCTCGTGAGAGGACTCTCAGCAGGTTCGGTAAAGCTTTTTGCCAACTACACAAAGGCAGGTATGCCCGAAAGACGCGCTGAAGTTAAAATAACCGTGACCGGCGAGCTCCAGGGCGGAGGAGAGCAGGAAGAGGAAACGCTTGCGGTGATCTATGATCTCGGCACAGCGATTGAATCGCTACACCCTGTAAACGATGCAGAAAGCCTTAACTATATGAAAACAAACGGCTTCTGGGAATATGCAGGTCATTTCAATAACAACAATGCAAGCCGCATCACTGCAAAGGGTGATGCAGGCGAGAAATACCTCGCTCTGTTCTATAAGACAACCAAATATGCAATAAAAGTCTTTGTTCCTGCTGACGGGAAATATATACCGCAGCTTGATCTGGTAAAGCAAAGCACGGGAACAACAGCGCTGAATGTATATATGTTCCCGGCAAACGGACCCTTTGATTTTGCAAATGCAACTGCGGATACATTGATTGGCTCGGCAATAAATTGCTACAGTGAGGAAGAAACAAGCGAAAAGGTTTCGCTCAGCGAGATTGATCTCACTGTAGGCGAATATTATGTCGTTATGCTCAACAACGGTGCAAACGGTGGCGACACAACGAAAAACAACGGCTATGCCAATATCCGGAGCTTTTCGCTTGCAGGGCTTGAGAAAGATGCTCCGATGAAGGCGCTTCTCACGGCGCCGAAGAATGAGATAAACATCAATGAGGATATGGCGCTTTCCTCATCGCTCTATATGAGCAATGGCGAGGCGGCAGAAGATGCCGAGGTAAGCTATTCCTCCGCAGATTCCGGCATAGCAACAGTCGATGCGGCAACAGGTGTGGTCAAGGGCGTTGGTGCAGGTGAAGTCAAGCTTTCCGTAGCAATGCAGAAGGATGGCTTCTTGCGAGAAGCCGAAGCTGCGATCAAGGTCAATGCTCCCAACTTTGCAGGAGAGAGAGCAGTCTATGACATTGGTAAATATATCCCCGCGGTTTCGACAGCTCCGTTTGAAAACCTCAGCTACGAAGCGTGCGGAAACTGGCAGTATTTTGCAAACCGCTGGAACTACACTATTCCCGATAACAGAATGAAATACATTGCAGAAAAAGGTCTTGCAATCTACACTCGCGGAACAGGCTTCTGGGCAATGAGAATAAAGGTTCCGAAGAGTGGTATATACGGTCCGATTCTCGAATACGGAAAGGATGCAAACCTTGTAAGCGGGGTATCCGAGAATGTTACTTTGAATGTCTATATGTTCCCGTATAATGAAAACCTTGACCCGGCTCAGTATAAGACAATAACTGCAAACTTCAAGGCGGAAAATCTTATCGGAAGTGTCAGCTGTACCGACCCGAATGTAACGCAGAAGTTCGGATATGTCCAGAATTTTGAAAACCGCGAAATTGAAGAGGGCGAATATATTGTCGCCTTCAGCCCCGCATCCCGAGCAAGCAGCGTATATGCATGGGGGTATGTCGGAAAGCTCACTCTCAACGGAATCAACGGTCTCCACAGCATTGATGCAGAGAGTGACAAAGAGAGCATCGGATACCTCAAAACAGCTCAGATTTCCGTCACGGCAAGAAATCTTGCGAATATTATAATGCAGGACGGATATACCGTCAGCTATTCATCCTCGGATGAAAAGATTGCAAAGGTTGGTGAAAACGGCGTTGTCACAGCTTGCGGCGACGGCACTGCAATAATCACTGTAACGGCAACAGACGGCATTGCAGTCTGCACCGATGAGGTGCCGGTAAGAGCAGTTGATGACACGCTTGTCCGCGAGAGCATCATCGATATTCCCGATGCTATGTTTGTTCGTGAGGTTGCAAAGCTTGAATGGGTAGCAACGATGAACAGCGGCAATGTCATCGAAGTTCCGTTTGAAACGATTACATATACCGTAACGCCCGAAGATGCGGCGGAAATTTCTGACGGAATGATAAAAATCCTCGGCGAAGACAGTGCAACGATATCGCTTTCGGCAAACCTCAACGGAGAAGATATTTCGGTTTCAAAGGAAATCTCAATCTCGCTCCATCCGGGAAAGACAGAACCGACCTACTACACATATGAAAAGCGTGAGATTGCTCTTGAGAACATAGGAAAATACACTTGGGCAAGGAGAGAACAGAAGGCGGCAATCAAGGAAGCCGACAAGGTTCTTGAATATTGGGAAGCTCTGTATGAAGCGCTCCCCGGTGAAGGCCTTCCTAAGGCAAGCCGCATAGGAACGCAGACCGACCCGTATACAGTCTGCTGTCGCTATTGCGGAAGCCCGATAGTAACAAAATACGGCGGAAACGGAACCGGCGGCTGGGTTTATGATTTTACGAAAAATCCGTGGAAGGTTCAGTGCCCGGACTGCAAACGTCAGTTCCCGTCAAACGACTTTGGAAGCTTCTATAAGCTCGGCTATGTTCCGGGCGGCTATATAAACAGCGACGGAGATCAGATGTTCTTCGACTATAAGAAGGCGCTTGCTGAAAATGCCCGCCTTGTAGAGGAGACAAACGGAGAAGTAGACTATCTCCGCAATGACCTTTATCCCGAGCTTTGGGACACAGTGAAATATCCGCAATCCACTCTCATAAACAAGGACCCTGTTCTCGGCGTTGAGGTTGACGGAAAGCGCTGGGGCGTTGATGACGGCTTTGGCTACAGAATGACAGACCTTGCGGGAAATCAGCTCTATTACGAGCTTGATAACGGCGACGGATCAACCACAAAGTGGGATTATCGAATCGGTTATATAGGTCTTTGTGCACTCAGCCTTTCCAGCAGTACAAGTAATGCTATTTCAAGTCTTACAACTGCTTATCTTTACACGAATGATGCGAAATACGGAAGAGCGGGTGCAATCCTTCTCGACCGCTTTGCCGATGTTCTCCCGAGCTTTGACTTCCGCGTGTTTAAGCTCAGCGGAAAGGAAAACTTTATACCTAAATTTACAAGCTACTATGTAAACCGCCCGTGGGGTGCAATTGGCGGAAATATAAGTGATAATCAGCTTGTGACAGCATTGTCTCTCGGTGCCGATGCGTTCTATCCGATGCTTGAAGATCCGCAGGTCATAAACTATCTCTCGGCAAAAGCAGCCGAATACGGGCTTGAAAACGATAAGACAAGCTCGATGAAGATATGGGATAACTGGAAGAACAATCTTCTCATCGAAGCATTTGAAATGTGCAAGGACGGCAGATGTGTCGGTAACTTCGGTATGGTTCAGAGAAACGTGGCTCTTGCGGCAACCGTTATCGATGAACAGCCCGAGGGCAAGGAAATGATGGAATGGCTCTATCAGTCGGGCGAATACAACACATCGACAGGCTATGTCTACGGCGGAAACCTCGGTACAACGCTTATAGACGAGGTCAGCCGCGACGGTATGGGTGATGAGGCATCTCCGTCCTACAATATCGGTTGGAATCAGGCACTTCTGCCTGCCGCAGAGGCACTCAAGCTCTATCGCGGCGATGGTGACTATAGCCTTTGGGATAACCCGAAGTTTGCACAGATGTTCATCTCGCCGACACGTCCGATACTTGTCCGCACAAGCCACGCTCAGATAGGTGACAGCCAGTCTGCGGCAAGCGTCGGTCTTCGCGGAAGACTTCCCGAATATGTTGAGGCCTTCAAGTATCTCAGAGGAACTCCGTATGCACAGACGATTGCACAGTATATCTATCTGAGAAACGGATATTCGACAAAGGGACTTGTCTATGATATATTCACCAAGAACCCCGAATCGGCAGAAGATGAAGTAGCGGCTCTTGTTGACCCCGATTATAAGGACCCGAGCGATCTTATGGCAGGCTACGGCTTTGGAATCCTCCGTGACGGTATGGATTATAAATCAGCATCCGATACAACGGCAAAGAACAATATGCGCGATATGTGGATATTCTTCGGTCGCACTGCGGCAAGCCACGCTCATAACGATATGCTGAATATCGGTATGGAGGCATATGGAATAAACCTCTCTCCCGACCTCGGTTACCCGTCATCGTCGGGAACAAATCCGCAGAGACTCCAGTGGATAAGCCAGACTCTCTCTCATAATACCGTAATGGTGAATGAGCAAGGTGGCGCAAGCGTTGACCCGCACGCAACACCGCTCCATTTTGATGACAGCGGTAAAGTGAAGCTTATTGATGTTGACGGCAACGCCGCATATCCGAAGCTTGAAAACTATCGCCGAAGCCTCGTTATGGTTGAGGCAAACGACGATGTTTCCTATTATGTCGACTTCTTCCGCGTAACGGGAGGAAAGAGACATACCTTCAGCTTCCACGCGCAATCGCAGGATATCACCGTTGTTGACGGAATCAATCCTGTTGCTGATGAGGTCGTGAAGGATGAGAACGGAAACGATATTGTCGGCTCATATCAGGGTGCAGACGTTCCATACGGTCCCGACCCATACACAACAAACTCATATACATATGTAACGAAATATCCGCGCGGATATACGTGGATGAAGAATGTCCGTCGCGACAAGAATGCAGAAAAGCAGTTCACGGTTGACTATGCAATAACCGACTATAACAAGGCGGTAAAGGACAGCAAGGATGTTCACCTGCGTGTCACGCAGATGAATAACTTCACCCCGAGCGAGGTTGCAATCACATCGGGTGCTGTTCAGGAAAAGAATGCAACGGCAAATATGCCCGAAACATTTGAATATCTCCTCGTAACAAATCAGGGCGAGAATATCGACAGCCTCTTCACAACGGTCTATGAGCCGTATAAGGGCGAGCGCTATATAAGCTCGATTGAGCCGGTTGAGAACATAACGGGCGAAAAGGTTGTTGAAAATGAGGTTCGCGCAGTCAAGGTTACCCATACCTCCGGCAGAGTCGACTATGTCGTTTATGCAACGGATAACACTGCAACGTACCGCATTGCAGACCTCTTCGACTTCCGCGGATTTGTCGGCGTATATTCATTGAGCTCCGATAGCCCCGATGCAGAAGTTATCTACCGCTATGTGAATGACGGCGATATCATCGGAAGCGCAACGGAAAAAACTCCGCGCTACACGGGAACAATCGCTGATTTCACACGCGAGCTTGAACACGAAAACTATATCGATATAAATGCAGATATTGAAAATCCGGAAGACCTCGCAGGCGAGCATATATATATAGACAACGACGTTGATTGCAACGGTGTATTCAAAATTCTATCTGCAACGGAAATAGGAGAAGGAAAGCTTCGCCTCAATATCGGAACAATCTCTCCGATAAGCGGCTATATCAACCCTGACGATTTGGAAGAAGGCTATGAATATGCAATGGGTGTCGGCCAGAGCTTCTATATTCCGAAGAGCTTTGTCGATGCAAATCTTCCTGTGTTCAACGAAGCCGGACAGCTCTCTGCAACGGCAGGAAGCAATATAACGGTAAAAATAACAGCAGAGAGTCCGCTCGGACGCGATATAAGCTATGAAGCGGTAACTCTTCCGCGAGGAGCGTCGTTCAATAGTGAAACAGGAACACTTACCTGGACACCGACAAGCTCACAGATAGGTAAAAACCACTTCGCAATAACGGCAACGGACAGCGACGGACGTGAAAACACAATCCACTTCACTGTAACAGTCTACGGCTCAACCACAGGCGGAACAGGCGGCAGCGGAAGCACGGGCACACCCGCACCGAACACACCGAGCACTCCGACGATTCCGGCAACTCCGGGCGCAGATGACAAGGACGATGTCCCGCAGACACCGGGAACAACAACACCGTCGACACCGGATGATGACTCAAATGTCCGCTTCATCGACCTTGGAAACCACGCTTGGGCGACTGATGCAATCAACAGCCTTGCAGATGAAGGCATAATCAAGGGAACAAGCGCAAACACCTTCTCACCTGCAGCTAACATCACCCGCGCAGACTTCGCAATCCTCCTTGTCCGCGCATTTGAGCTCGCATCAGATAACGAAGAAAACTTCGCAGATGTGAATGCAAGTGACTACTTCGCAAAAGAGCTTGCAGTTGCAAGAAACACAGGTCTTGTCAACGGCATCGGCGAAAATAAGTTTGCACCTAGAAACAACATCACCCGTCAGGATATGATGGTGATAGTCTACCGCGCACTTAATAGCCTTCCCCTTGAGGCGACGGATGAGGTGTCAGCTCCCGACTTCGATCAGGTCTCCGGCTATGCTCGCGAAGCAGTCGCCGCACTCATCAATGCAGGTCTTGTCAACGGCAAGAACGGACTTATCGCACCAACCGACTACACAACGCGTGCAGAAGTCGCAGTTCTCATAAAGAGAATCTTAGATTATTCCGACAAATAAAGAACGGAGGAAAACAATATGAAAAAATTATTATCGGTTATCCTCGCAATTACAATGATTATCAGCCTTATCCCTGCTGCCACGGCAGCAGGGGAGACCGATGCCACCGAAAATCTCAAAATCGTGTATGATATCGGTGCGCAGATGGCAACATATCACCCTGTAAATGATTCAGAAAGCCTCACATATACCACAACGAATAATTTCTGGGAATACGTGGCGCATAGAAATGCATCACAAGAAGCCAGAATAAGAAATTATACCGCTGATAATATATCTTATTTAAGGTTGTACCATACACGTACATGGTATGCAATAAAGATAAATGTACCTGTGACTGGGTCTTATGTACCGACTCTTAATATTTATGAAAATATGACAGCGGTAGTTTCTAATAATGTATACTTGATTCCTGCAACAACTAAGCTTGAGAACGATAAAGATTATCAGATCACAGGATTTGCTGATCTTGGAGAGTTGATATTGTCTACAGGTGACCGTTCGGCGAATGCAGCTACAAATCAAATTTATACTTATTCAGGAAATGTACAATCGATTAAAGCGGGAGAATATATCGTCGCTATAATTCATAGTTCTAATGGTGCTAATTACACTCCGATAGTTAACTTCACTCTCACATCCGGTACAGGCGAAACCGCTCCGATGATAAAATCTTACAGTGAGCCGACAGATATCGCAATCGGCGGCGAAACAAGCACAAAAATAGAAACCTCCGCAGTTCTCACAGATGCCGTGACTGCTTCCGATGCCGTTATAACCTATTCATCGACTGACGACAAAATCGCATCCGTTGACGCAGACGGAAAGGTAACGGGACTTAAAAACGGAACAGTAACGATTACCGCAAAGGCAACCTCTCCGAGCAAGGGAACATATGTCACGAAGACGAAGGAAATAAAGGTCGGCACAGGCGTTGCAGACATTGAGCCTGACGGAATAACCGTAAACTATGATTTTGCAGTTATGAACCCCGAAGGAACAACGCTTTCCGATCTCACATATTCTGTCACAAACGGATTCTGGCAATATGCAGACAACGAAAGAAATGTAGCCTCAATAAACAGCGAAACAAGCGGACTATATATCAGCGTTTATGAACAAGCGCCGCTTGTCCGTTCGGACGGTGCAAAATGGTTTGCGGTCAAGCTCAATGTTCCGAAGAAAGATACATATAACATAAAGCTCGATTGCGAGGCAACAAACGCATCGGGTTGTAATGTTATTCCAAAGCTTTATCTCTTCAAAGCCGATGGCTCCGTTGAGGACGGGATAATTGCGGATAATATGCTGTCCACAACAGAAGTAATTCCCGCAAGGACAAGAAAAGAAATAAGCTTTGATGCAGAAGCTCTCGAAGAGGGTGAATATTATCTCGTTATGTGCTCATCGGGAGATACCGCGGAAAAATATCCGCGCCTTGCATTCTATAACCTGACTCTCAAGTCAGGCACAAACGGTCTCGGCAAGGTTCCGATGTTCTCCTCATCCAACGGAAAAACAGCGCTTGAAGCGGGTGAGACATCATATATCTCACTCACCGCAACGCATTACAGCAACGGAGACAGCTATTCCGATGCTCCTGCGACAACATATAAGTCCGACAACGAAGCAGTTGCAACCGTCAATACATCGGGAGCAATAACTGCAATCGGCCGCGGAACTGCAAACATAAGCGCAACCTCGGGCGAGAAAACAAAGACGGTCTCAATCACCGTCAAGGATAAGCGCATTTCAGACAATGTTTCGTTTATGGTAACCTCCGCGCTTCCGAATGCGGTGTCGGCAAATTATGTCGGCTCGGGCAACGTTGTGGGAGAGTCCGTTGCGGCATACGATGTTGTAAGCATCCCCGGAAACACAGTTATAAAGGTAACAGCGGCAGATGTTCCCGGCTATGTCTTCCGCGGCTGGATTCGCGGCGGAACAGCGGAGAAGGGAACGTTCCTCCGCACAGAACCGGATTTCAATATAAGACTTGTTTCAAACCTCTGCCTGACTGCAGTTTATGATGAGCTTGAGCCGGTTGATTCCGATTCCGTAACCGTTGAGTTCTATAACGAAAACGGTCAGTTTATTTCCGATGTGAGTGTTGCAAAGGAAACTCCGTTTGCTTCTGTTTCGAAGCCGGATATGAAAAACTACTCTCTCACGGGCTATAACTTCCTCCATTGGAGCATAACAAAGGATGAAGCGATTGCCGATAACCATATCTTCGATCGCCTGACAAGGGTTGTCGCTCAATATGAGGTCGAGGATACGGAATATTTGGTTGATGTTCCTGAAGGGCTTGGTTTTGAAGACGGCAAATATGTCTATAACACACCCGTAACATTGAATGCAGGCAAGGAAGTCGCGTGGACCCGCAACGGCAAGACTGTCGCATTCGGCGATACCTATAGCTATTTCGTTTGGGATAAAGAAGAGATTTCATATTCTGAGGACGTCTCTGAAAAGGCACCGACAATAGTGCTCGATGCAACCAAAAAGGCTGACGGCGCAGTTATGATTGAATGGGATGCCGCAGGTGCAAGCGTTGTTGAGGTCGGTATTGTCTACACAAATATCGGCGGTAAGGCAGATGTAACGAGCTTTACCGGCAAGGCCGTTTCCAAATCAAAAGAAAACCACGGTCAGTTTGCTGCAATCGGCGAGGGAACTGCCCGCGGATATCTCGCTTATAAGGACGGGTCTCAGACAAGAGTTGTCTATACGGATTAATTGAAAGGACGTGTGGATTATGAAGAAAGTTATATCTTTATTGCTTGCTTTTATAATGGTTCTTTCGCTCGCCGCATGCACGGCCAACGGAGGAAAAACAGGTGGAGCGACAACCGATCCGCTTACAAAGGATGATGTAATAAAAATCGGTCTCATTTCCCATGCAAGCTGGCCGTTCAGTGAGGATTGGAAGGTCTGGAAATATATCGAAGAGGGAACCGGCGCGACACTTGATATAGCTGCATATCCGGCGAGCGATGCAGGAACAAAATTCTCGCTTATGTTCGCCGCTCCCGATACGCTTCCCGATATTATAACGGCGACGGGAAAGGTAAGTGTTGATAAATATATTCAACAGGGCGCGACAATCGCCTTTGATGATGTTTCTGAGTATATGCCGAGCTATAACGCCTGGGTTGATTCGCTCACGGAGGAAGAATATCAGACACATATCGTTTCGTGCAAGGGTGCTGACGGAAAGGTTCATTTTTCACCTGTCAAAGGGCGCGAAAAGTCGCAGAACGTCCGCGCATGGCTGTATCGAAAGGATATATTTGAAAAGCATAATCTCGCAGTTCCGACAACCTTTGATGAGCTTTATGCGGTCTGTAAGCAGCTTAAAGCGTTATATCCCGAATCATATCCATACTGCGTTCGCCAGAAGTTTGTATCCTTCGATGTTTCGGGTGCGTCGTGGAAGCCGTATTGGCGTATGAATGCATATTATGATTATGAAAACGAAAAATGGAGCTATGGCGCAACGGAAGATGTTTTTGAGGAAATGCTCGTTTTCTATAAAAAGATGATTGCAGAAGATCTTATGCCGTCTGATTTTATGACGATAAGCAACGCGACCTGGCAGGAGCTCATAACGACAGACCGCGGCTTCGTGTTCCCAGATTATCAGACGAGAATAGATTTCTTTAATGGGCTTGCAAGGGTGAATAATCCGGAGTTCGAGATTTCGGCATTCGTTCCGCCTGTGGCGAAAGAAGGCGGAGTGCCGATGGTAAACAAGTATAACTTTGACAGCTCGGGTGTTGTTATGTGCAACTCGCGAGATGATCGCAGAATTGCAAACACAGCGAAATATATGGACTGGTTCTATTCTGATGAGGCCGTTGAGCTTGTTTCCTGGGGTAAAGAAGGCGAGACCTATGAGGTTTCAGACGGCAAAAAGAAGTTTATAACTGATGAGAAAAAGTCTCAGCCGAACTCAATGTACGGTTTCTCAACATATGGAACATTTGCAAGAATGGACCCTGAGGCCGTGCTTGTAATGGAATCGGAAGACATCGCAAAAACCCGCGATATGGTTCTTCAGCACACAATATCACATCTCAATCCCACTGTGTCTTTCAACGAGGAAGAGCAAAAGGTTATTGATGAGTATTCATCGGCAATCGGAACGTATGTGAATGAAATGGTATCAAAGTTTGTTCTCGGAACAGAACCGCTTTCAAAGTTTGATGAGTTCAGAGAAACTATCAATGAGATGGGTGTTGAAAAGATTCTTGCAGCGTATGAATCAGCCTACGCGAGAGTGAAATAGTTTTTGCAGATAGAAAAAGGCGAAGAAAGCCGGTTTGATAAAAAGAATCGGTAAGCGCGCAAAGGCAGGTGCATTAAAGCACCTGCCTTTGCTTTATATAATTATCCGCTGGGCATATCTTCAAGGCAAAGCAAAACAGGCATCGCTTTTGGCGATGCCTGTTTCAGCGTGTCGAAAAACTTTCGACACGCTGACGGGCTGTCCAAAAAGGCGTGAGATTGGCAGAATGGAACCCGAAGGTGTATATGAATACTCCGAGAGGTGACATTCGGGCAAAACAAGCGGAAAATCCCTTGAAACTC